>JBGPPG010000024.1:0-33760 GCA_041488455.1 Gemmatimonadota bacterium | reverse complement strand
CCGTGCAGCGTGCGTCGCTGATGCTCGAGGAGGCTGGCATAGACGACCTCGTGGGTCAGCGAGTGCTTGAACCGGTAGGCCGGCTCCGGTGCGACCCGCGTCTGCTGGACCAGCCCCGCCGCCTTCAGCCGCTCCAAGTGCGGCGAGAGCCCGCTGGGTCGGCCGAGCACCTGCTCGAGAAGTCCCCGCCCGAAGTCACGCCCCACCACCGAGGCGACCCGAAGGATCTCCCGGGTACCCGGATCGAGCCGGTCCACCCGGGCGCGGATGACTGCCTGCACCGTGTCGGGCAGGTGGAGCGGTTGATCGGGGGTCCGGAGGAGCGCCGTGCCGTCTTGCACGGCAACCGCGTGCTCCTCCACCAGCGACCGGCAGGCCTCCTCCAGAAAGAACGGGTTGCCGCCGGTGCGCTCGTGCAGCCAGCTGGCCAGCGCCGGAGACACGCGATCGGCCTCGAGCGTGGCCCGGATCACTGATTCCGCGGCGTCCCGGTCGAGCGGGCCGAGGTGGATGGTGATCGGAGTTGCGGACCCCCAGTCCATGACGGCGTCGACCCGACTGGTCGCGGCGAGCAGCATCGGATGGGCCGGGGTGATCTCCGCAAGCTGCTTGAGCAGAGTCCGTGATGCGGCATCGGCCCATTGCAGATCCTCGATGAAGAGCACCGTCACCGCGTGGCGCGCCGCCCCGGCGGTGACCAGGGCCGCCAGCGCGTCGTTGAGCGCGGCCTGAAGGTGCTCCCCGTGGAGGTGGCGGGGGAGCGGGTGCTCCTTGGAGGCGATTCCCAGGAGGTGGAGATAGACCGGCAGGAACTCCACCAGCGATGGGTCGAGCGCCTGCACCCGCGCAACGACGTCGGTCTCCGTCGCGACCCCACTGCCATGACCGGGCAGCTCGAGGGCTTCGCCGAGCACCTCGATGAACGGCAGGTAGGGCGCGCGGCGCTGGTGGCAGCGGCCGGTGAGCACGCGAACGCCCTCCGATGCGAAGCGCGCGCGAAACTCGCCCAGGAGCCTGGTCCTGCCTACCCCGGCTTCACCGACGATTGCGACAACCCGACCCTCGCCGTGTCGCGCCGAGGCGAGCGACGCAGCGAGGGCGCCCAACTCGGCCGCCCGGCCGGCGAATGGCGTCAGGGCCGACCGGGCGAAGGGCTCCATCAGCCGCTGGCACTCGGGGCTCAGCCGGACCGTGCCGGGCTCGGCCTCGGCGCTGAGCCGGGTGCCCACGGCGATCGGGGCGCCCGACACCTGCCAGCGGCGCTCCGGCGTGCGACCCGGGCGGACCACTACAGTCCCCACGTGGACGGCGGCGCGGACTCGGAGCGGCAGGCCCAGTCGCTGCTCGAGCCCCAGCCCCACCTCGCCCACCCGGGCGATCAGCTCGCTCGCGGCGGCCACGGCCCGGACGGCGTCGTCCTCTTCGCTCGCAGCGAGCCCGAAGAGGCAGAGCAGCTCGTCGCTCTCGAAGTGATCGATTCGCCCGTTGTGCCGCTCCGCAATGTCCAGGGCCACGCTCCGGATCCGGGACAGGATACGCTCCACCTCGTCGGGCGCGAGCCGCTCGACCAGCTGGTCGTAGCCATCGAGCCGGGCCGCCAGCAGCGCGACCGCCCGCCACTCCCCTTCGAGCGTGACAGTCGCGGCGCGTTCGCTCGGGGCCGGCTCGGCCCGAAGAAGCGCAGCCAGCGTGCTGAGCTCCTGGGCCAGCTCGCCGGCGGAACTGGGCCGGTCGGAGACTTGCTTGCCTAACATGCGGCGGACCAGACTGTCGAGCACAACCGGCAGGTCAGCGCGCCCGGTCGCGAGTGGGGCCGGGTCGGTCGCGACAATGGCGTACATGAGGGCGGGCGCGCTGTCGGCGCTGAACGGTCGCCGGCCGGTGAGCATCTCGTAGAGCACCACGCCGAGCGCCCAGATGTCGGCCCGGTGGTCCACCGGCTCGCCGCGCGCCTGCTCGGGGCTCATGTACGCGGCGGTGCCGACGACGTAGCCGGTCTGGGTCAAATCGAACCCGGGGAGCTTGGCGACACCGAAGTCGAGGATCTTGAGCCCCCCTTCGGCCGGGAGCATCACGTTGGCGGGCTTGATGTCGCGGTGAACGATTCCTTTCTCGTGAGCTTTGGCGAGGGCCCGGGCGATGTCGGCGGCGTAGACGATCGCCTCGCCGACCGGGAGCGGCCCGTGGGCAAGCCGTTGTTGGAGGGTTTGGCCCTCGTAGTAGGACATGGCGATGTACACCTGTCCATCGGGGGTTTCGTCAACCGTGTAGATAGTGCAGATGTTGGGGTGCTCGAGCGCGGCGGCGGCGCGAGCCTCGAGGAGGAACCGCCGCCGGGCGCTGTTGTCGGCGGCCAGCCCGTGGGAGAGAAGCTTCAGTGCTACGCGGCGTTCGAGCCGGACGTCCCAGGCGAGGTAGACCGTGCCCATCCCGCCCTGGCCGAGCTGGCTCAGGATCTCATAACTGGGGATGCAAGGGGCATCGGTACTCACGGATCATGCTCGCGCCGCGGGGCCTAATGACTATCAGTGCGGTGGCAGGAGCGCCACTATCGGAACCGGTCGCGCCCGGGCGGGCGGCAAGCGTCTCCCCCCACATACGGGCGACCGGGGCCAGCGAGAGATCGATCCGGGAGCGCGCCCGGGCGGACTCGAACCGCCGACATTCTGCTTAGAAGGCAGATGCTCTATCCAGCTGAGCTACGGGCGCGGGAAAAAGCCTCTAAGAACTTAGGCGGACGCAAGTTCGATGGGAACGGCGCCGGGAACCTGCGTGCCACAATTTGGCGGCGGAGCCGCAGCCGTCAGCCCGATGTCCCGCTACCGGAAGGCCCGCCCGGCGAGCCGCCGTCCTTGCGCGGGCCCTCCACCACCCGGTGGAACATCCGCTCCAGCGGCCCGCCCACGATCAGCACGAGCAGCGTGAACCCGGTCCCGAGTCCGACCGGCACCCAATCCGCAACACCGCACGCGATTCCCAGGGTCGCCACGATCCAGATGGTCGCAGCCGTCGTGAGGCCCCGAACGCTCTTCCCGCCGTTCCGATGAAGGATCACGCCGGCGCCGATAAACCCGATACCGGTAATGATGCCCTGCATCACCCGACTCGCCGACGCGACATCCGTGCTGCCACTTGCGACCAGCGTCAGCACGGCGGAGCCGAGGCACACGAGCGCGTGGGTGCGAACACCGGCCGGCTTGCCGCGCAGATCGCGGTTGAGGCCGATGCTGCCGCCCACGAGCACGGCGGCGGCGAAGCGGAGAGCGACATCAGCAGTGGGCATCGAGAAACAACCTGGTGCGCGCCATCACGCCCCGCCAGTCCCGCACCTCACGAAATCCCGCCATGTGATCTGCGTCGCGTCGCCGGGCCCGGGCGTCGTGCACAATGGGAAGGAGCCATTTCCCTAGTGGAGGGGACAACCATGACGGTGGAACACGCCTTGGATCTGCTGGCCGAGTTCTCCGCCGGACTGAGCAGCCTGAGGGGCGACGTCGCGGGCGATGAGTATCCGAGTCTGGTCGCCAAGCTCCGGGATTGGGAGGAGCTGGATGCCCTGGGCTACATCTGCATCCTCGATGTCGCGTACGACGGGTCGGCCCCGAGCCGGCGGCTGCATCGGGCGATCGCGATCCTCACCGAGGAGGGAAGGAAGCTGCTTCGCGTCGCCCAGTCGGCTTGAGCGCCGCGGTCAGGGAAGGCTGAGCGGATCGGCGACCGGAGGCGCGTCCGCGCGGGCCTCGGGCTGGAGCAGCCGGGCCCACGTGGTGCTGTACGGGTGCACCTGGGTCACCGGCCGATCGTTCGCTTCCATCGGGCGCGCGTCGTTGGCCCATGCGAAAAGGCCGCCGGGCAGGTCGAACACCGTCCGGAAACCGTGGCGCTGGAGCCACCGGGCGACCCGCGCGCTCCGGAACCCGACCCGGGAGTAGACGACCACTGGCGTGTCCCGGGGAAACGCGGCGACCCCCTTGAGGCTCGGCTCACGGGGGTCGATGCGTGCAGCGCCGTGCAGGTGGCTGACCGCGTACTCGGGGCCGGTTCGGGCGTCCAGGACTACGGGCTGCACCCGGGTCGAGTCCGCGCGCCAGCGGGCGAATTCATCCCGGTCAAGCGATTGGAGGGTGGGGAACTTTCGCTCGGTAACCCGCTGGATCACGGCGAATGCGAGCGCTCGACTGTTCCAGACGACGAGGAACACGGCGACCAGCAGCAAGACAACCACCAGCCCCGCGACGAGCCAGCGCGCGCCACCGACGGATCGTTGGATTCGTTGCCACCGCCCGACCGGCTCCTCGTCGTACACGGTGTCCCCCTTCCATCTCTATCGGGGCGCCGGGATTCGAACCCGGGACCTCCTGCTCCCAAAGCAGGCGCGCTACCGGACTGCGCCACACCCCGCGAACGACGCGAGACAGGGTCAACAATACCCGGCTTTTCGGGTGCCTGGTAGCGCACGCCGCGTCAGAGCAGCCCTCTACGGGCCGCTGTGTACGCTTCCAGCGCGGCACCACACAGGCCCTGTCCGCCGCCCGGATCGCTGTAGGTCCCGTCCGGGGTGAAAGATCGCCGCGATGGCGGCGGGGTCGCGACGGTTCCAGCGGGCGAAGTACTCTCTTGCCGTTGTATCGCCTCCGCGTCAGGGCCATCTGACCCCCGCCTGATGCGGAGATGACCCTCGCAGGCTACTCTCTGTGCTGACGCAGAGAGGAGGCCGCATGCTGCGCCAGCCTGTGAGGCATCTGGGATCGATCGGTCGGGCGCTGTTATTGGGGTTGATGGGCGTTCTGGCCCTTGCCTGGGCCGGAGTGCCCCGCGCACGCGGCCCGGCTCCGCCCCAACAGACCTTGGCGACCGCCGCCGCCACCGTGCTCCCCCCACCGCCAGTGACGATCGCCATCATCCGCGCGGCCGACTGGATCGGGAGCGAATGGAGTGAGGACGCGCTCAGAGTCGGACTGGCCGAATCCGACCTCGAGCTGGGCCAGGACTACGAGTTCCGGTCGACCAGCGCACAAGGTGATCTCGCGACCCTGCCTAACCTCATCGATGCCGCGATCGACGCCAAGGTCAAGGTCATCGTCACGCTCCAGGACGCCACCCTGCAAGTGGCGCTGAAACGGGTGAAGGACATACCGATCGTCTTCCACATTCTGGCCGACCCGTTCGGCGCCGGCGCCGGGACCAGCGACTCCGTCCACCTGCCCAACGTGACCGGTGTCTACTCGCCGGGCTTCGGCGATCCGGAGCAGGAGAAGCGACTCGAGCTGATCCGGCGTCTCGTGCCGGGCGCCAAGCGGGTCGGCGTGCTGTTCAGCCCGGGCGAGCAGCTCTCGGTAAGCCTGAAGGACCGGCTCAGCGTCACGGCACGGAAGGCCGGGCTCACCGTGGTCGCCGTCCCCGTGATCAGCCCGACCGACGCCGGCGAGGCGACGATCCGGCTGGTCAGCCAGAAGGTCGACGCCATCGAGATCTACGGGAACGCGGTGCACAGCGGGTTCGAGAGCGTGATCAAGGTGGCGAAGGAGAAGGGCGTCCCCGTTTTCTCGCCGTCCCCGTTCGAGATCATGAAGGGGGCGACCGCGGCGCTGTATCCCGATTTTCAGGAGGGTGGCGTCGAGGCGGGCAAGATGATCGCCCGCATCCTCAGAGGAGAGAGTCCGGGGCGGATTCCGTTCTACCGCCTCCGCACGAGCAAGACGATGCTCGCGCCGCCACGATGATGGTCGCGGTCGCGCATGACGGCGGCTGTGCCGTCCTGCGGCTCGCCGGCCGGTTCGACAGCGACGCAGCGGACCACCTCGCGGGAACCATCGACGCCCTGGTGCACGACGGCCAGCGATCGGTCCTCCTGGATCTGGCCGAGGTGACGTACATCAGCTCCCCGGCGATCCAGCTGCTCGAGCGCCTCTACCGGCAGCTGTCGGCGCTTCGGGGAGAGCTCAGGGTCCAGGCTCCGTCGCCGCTCGTGCTCCAGGCGCTCGTCGCGGCGGATCTCCGGACCAAGCTCCTCGTCGAGGCGCAGGACACGGCCACGCTCACCCGGTTGCGGACCTCCGCCGTCATGCGGGGGCTCGATCTCACGCGCGACAGCTGGCGCAGGCCGAGCACACAGACGATCCACGGGACCTTCGAAGTGACCCCGCGCGACGCGGACGCGAGCCTCATCTGCCGGCTGATCGGGCCGCCGGGCAGACTCATGGAAACCGGCGCGGACCCACGCGACTGCCGGGTCGTCGACTTTCCGGAGACCGCGTTCGGACTTGGAATCGGCGCGATCGGACGGACCTTCGCCGATGCGGCGCCGCGGTTCGGAGAGCTGGTAGGGGCCGCGGGCGCGGTCGCGTATCTCCCGACCGATGGCGCGCGTGTGGCCGACTTCGACGTCGGACTGGGTGGCCGGGCACCGGTGGTCCTGCTGGCGTCGGGGATTGTCTGCGAGGGTGGGTTCTCCCAGCTCGTGCGCTTCTCCGCGGAAAGCGAGGCGGACGCGTCGCCGTTGGCGGAGCTTGCCCGGGTGTGCCTCGACGCGGCCGGCGCCGATACCGTAGGCATGGTCATGCTCGCCGAGACTGCGGGACTGGTGGGGGCCTGGCTCCGCCGCTCTCCCGGCACCAGCATCCCGGGTACCGGCGGCGATGTCGGCACGGTGCGCGAGTGGCTCGGCACCACTCCTGCCCCGACGCATCAAGGCACGACCGTGCTGGCGGTGGGCATCGTGTCGCGCAAGCCCGATCCCGTGCTAGGCAGGCAGCTCCGGCCCCTCGCCGACGCGGCGGACCTGGCGGGCCACTTCCACGCTGTCGTCTTCGCGTATCGCCCCGTGCCGCAGCGCACGGTGGCACTCCGCAACCACGTGAGCGAGCTGTTCGCGCAGCACCGGATCCGCGGGGTCATGCACCTGCTGAGTGACGACCGGCGAGGGATGGGAGCGGGGGAGAGCGCGTTCCGGCGGGGGCTGTGCTGGGTTGCACCGGTCGTGCACGTGGCGGGAACGGGATGAGCGCGGCGCCAGTCAGAAATCGAGGTGCATGCGTTTGACGAGGCTGACGAAGCGCGGGTCGGTGCGCAACTCGTCGTAGCCTGGCTCGGCCCTGAGAAACCCGAGCCAGCCGGCCCGCTGCCCGTAGGCCAGGTCATACAGCCGGAACCCCTCGTCCAGGTCGCCCAACCCCAAATGGATCATCGCTTCGTACAGCGGCGGCACATAGCGTCGGGTCGCGAGCTGCCGGAGCTCGGCCATCAGCGCGAGAGCGGCCTCCCGGTGACCCAGCTTGGCTTGGGCCTGTCCGGCAAACGCGAGCAGGAGCGGCGCCCGTCCCATGGCGTCGATCCCCTGGTCCGCGGCCGCCAGCGCCTCGTCGAAAGCCCCGCGGGCCACGCAAGTGCGGGCCAGCGCGACGTGACCCTGGAACGACCGGGGATTGAACTGCAGGTGGTCGCGGAAGGCCCGGGCCGCCTCATCGAGGCGCCGGGCGTAGTGCAGGCAGCGACCGACGGTGACCTGGACAGTGATGGAAAGGGGGTCCACGAGCTGCGCGTGGCGACTGACCTGGGTGGCCTGCTCGACATGGCCCATGAGGCACAGGAAGATGGCATACCAGTGCTCGGCCAATGCCGACGTCGTCGACAGGCTCATCGCCTGCTCGAACTCGCTCTGCGCGAGGCCCCAGTCCCAATCGTACAGCGCGGCCACGACCGCCCGACCGAAATGGGCGTCGCCGAGCGTGGGGTCCAGCTCGACTGCGCGAATCGCGGCCGCTCTCGCCTTGGGCATCGCTTCCTGCACCGGTGACAACCCGAACTCATCGAAGCCCAGCATCGCGTAGGCGTAGGCGAGCCAGGCGTACGCCTGGGCGTACTCCGGATCCAGCGCGATGGCCTGCTCGAAGCAGGTGGTCGCCGCCTGGTATCCCTCGAGCGACGCCAGCGCCCAGGCGTGGCGGCCCCGCAGATACGAGGTATAGGCATCGAGGTTGTCGGTCTGCGGCTGGACCAGCGGCCCGCTCGACGTCCCCGTCACCGTGCGGGTGAGCGTCCGGGCGATGGCGCGGGCCAGCTCGTCCTGCACCGCGAAGACGTCCGCCAGGGTGCGCTCGTAGGTCTGGGACCAGAGATGGTAGCCGTCGGCGGCGTTGATGAGCTGGGCCGTGATCCGCACCCGGTCGCCGGCCTTGCGCACACTGCCTTCCAGCAGGGTCCGGACCCTGAGCCGCTCGCCGATCTCGCGGGCGTCGGCGTTCCGGCCCTTGAATGCAAAGCAGGATGTGCGCGCGGCCACGCGGAGACCCCGCACCTGGCTGAGCGCGTTGATGATCTCCTCGGTCATCCCGTCGCTGAAGTACTCGGTCTCGCGGTCGGAGCTCATGTTGGCGAACGGCAAGACGGCAATCGATGCCTCGACCGTCGGATGGCGGTCCGCGCTCGTCGCCGTGCCGCCCGGCGGGGTCCCGGCGCCCGCATCCCCCGCCAAGTGCAGGGCCAGCGAAAGCTCGGCCGCCGTCGCATAACGATCCTCGGGCTTGGTCGCGAGGGCTCGGGCGACGGCAGCGTCGACGGCCGCCGGGATGGCGGCATCCAGCGAGCGAAGGCGCGGCGCCGGCTCCACGAGTCGGCGGACCAGGATTTCCTGGACCGTCGCCCCCGTGAATGGGGGACGGCCGATGATGGCCTCGAAGAGCACGCAGCCCAGGCTGTAGATGTCGCTGCGCCCGTCGAGGTCGCCATCGCCTGAGGCCTGCTCCGGACTCATGTAGATCGGGGTGCCCACGATCGAGCCGGTCGCGGTCACCTCGGCGGCGCCCGCGGCACTGATTGCCCGGGCGACCCCGAAGTCGGCCACGATCGCGTGTCCCCCACCGAGGAGAATGTTCTCCGGCTTGATGTCGCGGTGGACCACCCCGCGGGTGTGCGCGTGATCGAGCGCATCGGCGACCTCCCGGCCGATTCTCGCCACCTCGGCCAGCGGCAGGCGCCGCTCCCGGGTCAGGCGGCTCCGGAGCGACTCGCCCTCGATGTACGGCATCACGTAGTACAACAGCCCGTCCAGCTTGCCGGAGTCGTGCACGGAGAGGATGTGGGGGTGGGTGAGGCCGGCGGCAAGCTTGATCTCCCGGAGAAAGCGCTCGGCTCCGAGCGCCTGCGCCAGCTCGGGATGCAACACCTTCAGGGCGACGGTGCGGTCGTGCTTTAGGTCGCGCGCGAGATAGACGACCGCCATGCCGCCCCGTCCGAGCTCCCGCTCGATCGGGTAACGGTCGCCGAGGGCGGACGCAACCGCGGCCAGGAGATCAGGCACCGCGTGCCACGGCCGACTCGGCGGACGGAGGATCCCGACGGTCGGCGAGCGCCCCGAGCACGCCGGCCACGACCAGCGCAGCCAGCTCGTCCTGGACCGCGAAGGCGTCGTCCACCAGCCGTTCGTACCTGGCCGACCACAGGCTGCACCCGTCGGCGACGTCGATGAGGTGAGTGTGCAGGCGAACCTGGTTGCCGATCTGGCGTACGCTACCCTCCAGGAGGACCGTCAGATCGAGTCGCCGGCCAATCTCGCGCGCATCGAGATCGGTGTTGGCGAGGGCCCCCACCGAGGTGCGGGCCGCGACGCGCACCTCCTCGATTCCCGCCAACGCGCTCGTGATCTCCTCCGAGAGGCCTTCGGCGAAATGATCGTTGCCCGGCATCGCGCTCAGATTCAGAAACGGCAACACCCCAATGGCGACCACCGATGGCCCAGGCTGCGCGCGAGGGCGCGCGTCGACCGGGTAGCGCCGGAGCTGCTCCGCCAAGGCGAGAATGGCCGGGTTCGGCGCCGCCTCGAGCTCCCGCTGGAGCTGCTCCTGGTACGAGCGGGCGCGCTCCAGTGCCGCCGCACGATCTCCGGCCGCGGCGAGCGCCGACATGAGGTGCACCGTCACCCGCGAGCTGAGCGGGTCGTGGTCCGCGAGGCGCTGCCACCACTGCACGGCATCGCGGTGCTGGCCCCGGGCTCCCGCCTCCGCTGCCAGCGTCTCGACAACCTCCGCGTAGTCGCGCCCGAGATCGGCGCGGACCGTGTCGGCCCACCGTTCGAACTCGGTGCTGCCGGACAGGAAGAATCCGTCGAGGAAGGGACCACCGTACAACTGGACCGCCTGCGCCAACCGCGCGGCCAGCCGGGCCTCGCTGAACCGGGCGAGATCGCTCTCGATCCGGTCGGGATTGAGCCGCAGGTCATTGGAGCCGAGGAACAGATCGTCGAGCGCGAGATCGCGGCGGAGGGCGTAAAGCAACTGCGTCAACCGATGCCCCGCGCGTGCGGCGTCGGTCTCCGGCCAGAGATACGCCAGGATCTTGTCCCGGCTCAGGCCCCGGTCGCCGGCGGAGGCGAGGAGCGCGAGCAGCGCCAGCGACTTCCGGTGGGCCGCAGCTCCGCCGACAGGGCCGTCCGCCCCCTCCACCAGTACACTGCCCAGCGTTCGGATGCGCAGCATCGGACGCCATCCGGGGCCATTGAGCTACTTACTCGAAGTCTTTGCAACGCAAGCATTTATAGTAGATCAGCCAACGCGATGGCGCAAGCCGCGCTGTCTGAGTGCGGTCTGAGCCGGGCCTGACGCGCCGTCCCATATTGTGCTGGCAGGCCGGGCTCTCGCGTCGGCCGTCAGCCCTGCCGGTCGGAGCCATCATGAAGCCCGTTTCGCTTACGGCGTTCTACTGCTGCGGGATCAGAATGCTGGATGCGCGGTCGCCCCGACCGGTCTGCGGGGATACGCTGGCCGAGCGGTTCATCGACGATCGGGGCTTCAGCATCGTCGAGGCCTTTCGTCCCTACCTCAGACCGAACGCCAGCAACGTGGCGCGCCATCGGATCATCGACGACCTGCTCCGAGCCAGGCTCGCCGCCGATCCCGGCCTGCGGATCGTGTCCATCGGCGCCGGGTTCGACACGCGGCCCTATCGGCTCGCGGGGGGGCGGTGGGTCGAGGTGGACGAGGCCGACCTGCTGGCCTACAAGGACGCCCGCCTCCCCGTGGCCGAGGCACCGAATGAGCTGGTCCGCATCGCTGTGGACTTCGACGGGGAGTCGCTGACCGACAGGCTCGCGGGGATGGCGGACGGGCGGCCGGTGGTGGTCGTCGCCGAAGGAATCAGCATGTATCTCGGGGAGGCCCGGCTCCGGGCGCTCGCGCGGGCGCTGAAGGGTCTGTTCCCACGGTGCGAGTTGATCTGCGACCTGATGACGCGTCCCTTCCTCGCGCGGTACGCGGATCAGGTCCACGCGGAGCTGCAGAAGCTCGGAGCCGGCTTTGCCCTGACCGAGGCCCATCCCGCGACGATCTTCGAGACGGAGGGGTTCCGCGTGCGGGCCCGGCACTCCATTGCACGCCGAGCGATGGAGGAGGGCACGTTGGCCATGCCGGGCTGGGCCGTCGACGTGTTCCTCACGACCCTGCGGGAAGGCTACGCCGTCTGGGTGTTCGAGCCCGCGTCCGCGCCGCTCTAGGCGGGAGCGCTCTCGCCGATGGCGCGGACGCGCGCTTCCAGCGCCAGGTGCTCGAGCTTCTCCACTGGCAGCGCGAGGAACAGATCGATCCGCCGCCCCAGCAGGATCACGGCCTGGCGAAACGCAGCGAGCCGGTGCTCTTCCGAGCCGGCGACGTCGGCGGGATCGGCCATACCCCAGTGCGCGAGCACCGGTTGGCCCGGGAAGATGGGGCAGGCCTCCCGGGCACGGTCACAAACCGTGATCACGAAGTCCCAGTGCTCCGTCTCCAAACCGTCGACGCCCCGGGGCGTGCGCCCTGACCAGCCGATGCCGATCTCCCGGAGCGCCTCGACCGCCAGCGGGTTCACCTGGGCAGCGGGCCGGGACCCGGCGCTCTCCGCGGCGAACCGGCCCCGCCCTCTCCGGCTCAACAACGCCTCCGCGATCTGACTGCGCGCCGAGTTCCCAGTGCAGAGGAAGAGGACCCGGTAGGGGAGCCGGACGATCCGCATCGCTCCTCAGCCCAGGCTGGCGTGCATCACCACTGCCGAATCGGGGCAGGCGCCCCGCAACTCCTCCGATGCATGCAGTGCCGAGGGCACGGCGTCCCGGCTGATGCGCGCGAAACCGAACCGGGGGAACCACGCGTCGGCCGTAGTCGTGAGGAGATAGACATCGCGGATGCCCTCGGTCCGGGCCTGATCGAGCAGCCCCTTCACGAGGCCGGCGCCCACGCCGATGCTCCGCGCGTCGGGCGCGACGACCGCCGACCGCAAGAGCGCCGCACGACCGTACACCTCCAGACCGACTACGCCGACGAGCCGGCCGGCGGACTCCGCCACCAGGAAGCCGGTCAGCGCCGGCGGCACGCCGGCGGTGGGCAGGCCCGCGCGCGCGAGCAGTGCAAGAACCTGGGCCAGATCAGCCGGCCCCGCGGTGCGGACGCGGGCCACGCCGGTCTCAGGCACTCTCACCGCGCGTGTCCGGTTTGCGCGCCCTGACGAATGCGCCCATCACCCGCCCTCCGATTTCCCGCGCGAGCACCTCGCTGTCGAGCCCCGCGCCCGCCAGGAACGCGCTCGCGTCCTCGAATTGGTAGACCCGCGTGGGCTCGATCCCGATCGCGTCGAATCCGGCAGCGCCGAGCAGCTCGGCGTACTCCCGCTCCTCGAGGGCGCCCGCCACGCAACCAACCCAGAGCTCCATGCTCCGCCGGACCTGGACGGGCAGCTCGCCGCGGATCACGACATCCGAGACGGCGAACCGGCCGCCGGGCTTGAGCACGCGAAACGCCTCCGCGAGCACCCGCCGCTTGTCGGCGCTCAGGTTGATGACGCAGTTCGAGATGATGACGTCCACCGAGGCAGCGGGCAGCGGAATCCGCTCGATCTCTCCCTTCAGGAACTCCACGTTGGCCACGCCCGCCTTCCGCTGGTTCTCCCGCGCGAGCGCGAGCATCTCGTCCGTCATGTCGAGGCCGTACGCCTTCCCGGTCGGGCCGACCCGGCGCGCAGAGAGCAGCACGTCGATGCCGCCGCCGGACCCGAGATCCAGCACCGTCTCGCCTTCCTTGAGCTCGGCGAGCGCGGTCGGATTGCCGCAGCCCAACGACGCGAGCACCGCGGTCTCCGGCAGGCAAGCCGCGTCCGCTGCGGAGTAGAGATTGGCCGTGATCGGGTCGTCCAGCGACGCCGCGGCGGCCCCGCAGCAGGAGCTCTTGGCCCCGCCCAGGACCCGAAGCGCCGCCTGGCCGTAGCGCCCCCGCACTGTCGCCTTCAGCTCGTCCGGTTCCATTGGTGGGTCTCCGTCAATCAAGTTTGGTTGATATTTGCGTCAAAACACAAAGAGTCAGCCGCAGCGCGCGGCCGGACTCGCGGCGGCCGGGTCGGGAACAAGACCGACGAGGAGATCCCCGGCTTCCCGCAGGACGTCGGGATCCACGGCGTAGTAACTCCAGCGGCCGTCCCGGCGATCGGTGACGAGCCCGGCGTCTTTCAGGATGCGAAGGTGGAAAGACAAACGGGACTGGGCCGCCTCGAGCGCGTCGGTGAGCTCGCAGACGCACCGCTCACCCCGGCGCAGCCGGTCCAGAATCCGGAGGCGGGTTTCGTCGGACAGCGCGTGGAAGAGCCGCGCTGCACGGCCGACGTCGAGGCGCGTGCGAGTCGTCATGTCCTGGATTATATCAATGCAACTTGATATGTCAACCCGGGCGCCTCGCCAATCGCTCGAGCAACGCCCGGAACGCACGGCCCCGGTGGCTCACCCCGTCCTTTGCGGCCTCGTCCGCCTCACCGAGCGACTGGCCCAGAGCGTCAGACAGGAAGAGGGGATCGTAGCCGAACCCGGCATCGCCACGCGGCGCATCGAGAATGGTCCCGGTGCACTCGCCCTCGAAGATCTCCGGCACGGCCTCCAGCGAAGGGAGATACGCGAGTACGCAGCGATACCGCGCACGCCGCCGCGCCGGCGGGGCGCCGAGGAGCCGCCGAAGCAGCTCGGCGTTGTTGGCGCGGTCGAGCTCCGACCCGGATGCCGGGGACCCCGCCCACCGCTTCGAGCGGACGCCGGGCAGGCCCCCAAGCGAGAAGACTTCGATCCCCGAGTCGTCGGCGACGGTGGGGAGGCCGGTGCGGCGGGCGAAGTATTCCGCCTTGGCGCGGGCGTTGGCCGCGAACGAGTCGCCCAGCTCCAACTGGTCCTCGGCCGGATCGAGCGGCACGCCAGCGTCGTCGGGAAACAGGATGGGGATTCCGGCGGGGCCGAGGAGACGGCGCACCTCGCGCTGTTTGCCCCGGCTGCGAGTGGCGACGAGCAGCGTCACCAGCCGAGCGCGCGCCGCTGGGCCGTGAACAGCTCGGCGCAAGCGCGCTCGGCGAGATCCACGAGCGAGCCGAGCTGGGCACGGGTAAAGGTGCCGTGCTCGCCGGTCCCCTGCACTTCCACGAACTGGGCGGGCTCCAGCATCACGATGTTGGCGTCCACGCCGGCGTCGCGGTCCTCGAGGTAGGCGAGGTCCAGGCGGAGCTCGCCGTCCACGATGCCGACCGACACGGCGGAGACGAGCTTGCCGAAGGGCGAGGGCACTCCGGTCTTGTCCGCAAGCCAGCGGCAGGCGTCCGCCAGCGCCACGCACCCGCCGGTGATGCTCGCGGTGCGGGTCCCCCCGTCGGCTTGGAGGACGTCGCAATCGACACGGATCGTGTACTCGCCGAAGGCCATCGTCGCCATGGCCGCGCGAAGCGACCGCCCGATCAGCCGCTGGATCTCCTGCGTACGCCCGCCCGGGCCGTTCCGCTCACGCGGCGTGCGCTCGAGGGTGGCCCGCGGCAGCATCGCGTATTCGCCGGTGACCCATCCCTCCCCGCTGCCTTTCTTGAACCCGGGCACCCCCGGCTCGACCGTCGCCGTGCAATGGACGAGCGTTCCGCCCATCCGGATGAGGCAAGAGCCTTCCGCATACGGGTTGGCGGCGCGCTCCAGCACGAGCGGCCGGAGCTGGTCGTTCGGGCGCCCGTCGGGACGGGACACGCGATCAGATCGGCTCTTCGGCTCTAGGCGTGAGCTCGAAGGTCCGCTTGAAGAGGGGGAGACTCACGCTGTCCCGGTACTGCGCCTCAATGGTGATGCTTCGCGTGCGCCCGCCGCGGCTGATCCGAAACGTCATGTGACGATCCGGCCCGAAGAGCTCTTCGACCTTCGCCTGGAGCCGGCGCTGGATC
Organism: Gemmatimonadota bacterium; assembly: GCA_041488455.1. Taxonomy (GTDB): domain Bacteria; phylum Gemmatimonadota; class Gemmatimonadetes; order Gemmatimonadales; family GWC2-71-9; genus DASQPE01. Next base: position 18,571 of record JBGPPG010000024.1, on the reverse strand, counting down.
ACGTCGTCCGCAAGATTGGGCGCGAGCCGGGCGTTGACCTTCATTTCATCTATCAGCTGGTAGTACCGGAAGAAGACTTCGCCGACGTGGATTCCATAGTAGAGGGCGGCGACGAAGACGAGCAGGGAGACCATGCAGCCGAGGGTGCTGCCACCCCGGCGATCGCGGGAGGCGCTCACCATTGGGATTGTGCTCCTTCGACGATGTTCGTGACCAGCAGATCGTACGCCTTCTGGCGGCCCGCGGGCTCCTGCCCAGGATCGTAGTCGCCCGGGAGCAATAGACCGGAGCGTTGCCAGAGCGGCTTGCCCGTGTGCTGATTGATGATCTCGATGTTCACGGTGATCTGTACCAGGCGCTTCGTCACATCCACCTGGTTGTTCTGCGTGCCCTGATACGCCACCGGGAGGTCGGGCTCGTAGCGCGTGATGACGCCGCGCACGACCGCGTCCGCCGAGGTCTCGCCTGCCTCACGGAGCCCGAGGCGCCCCTGAACGGCGGTCCGCACGGCCGTCTGCACTTCCTGCGTCAGGGTGGGCTCGGGCGTGAGGTTGTCGAACGGCAGCACCGCCACGGTCCTGATGCCGGGGGGCAGCCCGCCGCCGGCGAATCCGTAAAGGCAACCGCTGAGCGCGAGCGCACTAATGCTGCTGATGAGGCTGCCAAGTATCCGGCGCAAACGGTGTGCTCCGCACACTCGAGAGGAACGTGAGATCCAGCCGGGCCGGGACCGACGGCACCGTGAGTCGGGCCGTCTGGGGGGAGCCGTCGGCGGCGAGCTGCGTCTCCGCCCGGCCCACGACTTTCCCCGCCTGTCGAACCTCGCTGACCAGCCGGCCCGAGCTTCCCTGCGTGCGCACGTACTCGAGCGTGTCCGGGCCCAGGGCGTATTGCCACACCGTGGTGGTCGCTGTCGAGAGTCCGCGCAACGTCGCTGCCGAGTCGGGTAGCCGGGCGACCCCGAGCAGGGCCCACATCAGCGGATAATTGGGCACCAGCTTCTTGATCGCGTCCTCCGGCTCCACCCACTGTGCGGAGTCTCCCACGACCACAGCCGCCGCCGGATTGCTCCCGAACGGACCCGCAACGTCGAACCGAAGCGAGTCGGGCGGCGCGATGCGGGCGCTGCCGCGCCCGCCGGCGCTGGACCGCTCGTCGCGGAAGAGCCACTTGAACCGGAGCAGCCTCCGGTCGGCAGGCTCGGTCGCGCGAACCCAACTTGCGACCTGCTCTCGCGAAACCGGCGCTGCGGCGACCGGCACCAGCGGTCCCGGCGCGGAGCCGCATCCCGCGACGACGCTGGCAAGATAGGCAACCGAGCCGAACCGGTAAAGCCGGAACCGTTGTGCCATCAGGGGGTTAGAACATCGCAAGGGAGGAGGTGGCCGCTGGCCGTCAGGTCGAGTGCGAAGCTACCCTGACCGGTTGCAGGAACACAAGCCGAGCGAAGGGCACGACGCTCAACGCACGCGCCGGACAGCGATGATCGAATCGCCCTGCGCGATGCGTCCGAGTGCTCGTGCATCCGCGCCGCGTACCACGCGACCGAAAACCGTGTAGGCCCCGTCGAGGTGCGGCTGGGGACTCAGGTTGATGAACCATTGGCTGTTGCCGCTGTCGGGGCCGTCGAGAGCCATGCCGAGCACGGGCGCGCCGTAACGCACGCGATTGATCTCGTCACGGATCGTGCCCGGGGGCCCGCCCCACCCGTCGCCCCGCGGATCGCCGTCCTGGACGACGAAGTTCGGCACGACGCGATGCCAGCGGTTCCCGTCGAAGAAGCGCCGGTCGACCAGGTCGAGAAAGTGCTCGACGGTGAGCGGCGCTTCCGGTCCGAGCAGCTCCACCTCGACCGGCTCGCTTCCGGTGGTGACGAACAGCACATGCGGATGGCGCTCGGCCGCAGTCCCGAGCACCCGCCGCCGGACGACCGCCTGGTATTCGGCAGCGGTCCGGCCCGTGGCGATGGGGAACGCCGGGCCCCAGCGGGTCGCGGCTGCTGGCCACTCGGCCGCGGCCCACCGCCGGAGCTGATCGTCAGCCGGGCGCGGCGTCCGCTCGAGGAATTCCTGGTCCACCACTCGCCGGCCGGAATCGCTGGCCCCTGCAGCTGCGGCGAGCGCCTTGAGCGCCGACAGCGCCGCGTTAGGGAAGGAGTCCCGGCCGGTCGCCGCGTACATCCGCGCGAGGGCCGGCACGTCGCGCGGATCCCGCACGCGGGCGAGGGCATCTGCCGCGAGGCTTCGAACCGCCGCGTCGGTGTGCGCGAGCAGCGGGCGCGCAGTGGCCGCGAGCGCCGAGTCGGGGTCGCTCGCCGCGTCGGCCCACGCCTGGAGTCCGGCGGCGATGACGCGCCCCTCCCGGTCCGCCAACCAGGGTGCCGGCTGCCGCCGACCCGCAGCGACCCAACCCTCCGCCGCCGCCGCGCGATCCCGCCAGTCAGGGCTCGCCCGCCAGGGCTCCGCAGCGTGCTCAAACTCGGCGGTGTCGCAGGCCGCCAACGCGAGCAGGGCGCTTCGCCGTACGGCCCAGGACTCGGCTCCATCGGAGGCGAGCGTGCGGAGCCGCGCGCTCGCGCCGGCCCCACCGAGCATCCCGAGGCTGGAGGCAGCCTGGACCCGGACGTTGATCACGCTGTCGCCAAGCGCAGCGAGTGCGCCCGGGGCGAGGGACGAGTCCTTATACGTCCCCAGCGCGGCCAGCGCGTTGATCCGGACGCCGGGGTCGGGGTCCGTGGTCGCCCGCGTCAGGTGCGCGGCAATCTGGGTGGTCGCGAGTACGGCACGCTCGGCATATCCACGGGTCAGCGCCCGTGCAGCGACCGCGCGTGACACCGTGAGCCCGTCGTCGAGGGCCGCGACGAGCTCGGGCGCCGCCTCGGGCGGCCGCAGCCGGGACAGCGAGAACACGGCGGGCCACCGGAATCGCGCCGAGGAGTCCGTAGCGAAGCGCCGAAGGGCGGCGACCGGAGCTTCTTTCCCGAAGCGCCAGGCCTCGAGCAGGGCCGAGGCGATCGCCGCCGATGAGGCGACGCGCGCGCCGGCGATCTTGATCTCGCCGTTGAGCACCTGCGTGAGCACGGCCCCCGCGTGTGCTCCCCCGACCCGCGCCAACGCCGTGGCGATCTCCGCCGCGGTGGCGGAATCGAGCGGCGGGCTGCCGGTGAGCGCATCTACAAGCGGCCCGGCGCCGGCCGAGTCCCGCAACAGGCCGAGCGCGAACGCGGCGGCGACCCGCACCGCGCGAGCGTGATCCCGGAGCCGTCCGGCGACGAGCGGGGTCGCGCGCGGGTCGCCGATCCGGCCCGCGCCGATGACTGCGGTCCGCCGCACGAGGGCGTCGCGCGAGGTGAGGGCCCGCCCGAACAAGAGCGAGTCCCAGGCACGGGCGTCCTCCGCGGCGACGAGGGCGGAGAGGGTCCCGAGTCGGGCGTGCTGGGCCGACGCTACGGGCGCGCCCAGGGCAAGGGCCAGAAGGACCATCGGACCCGCGCCCCGCATCAGAGGCGCACCGGATCGGGCGCGGGGACGAGCCGGGCCGCAACGTCGTCGGGCATGCGGCAAAGCTTCATCTCTGCGTCGAGCGAATGGAGGGAGACGGTAGCGGTGGCAAGGAGGCGGCCGGTGTCCGCGTGCTCCACGGCGTAGCCGAACGTGACGCGCCGGGAGGCGACCTCCCGCACCCAGCAGCGGACCCGGATGAGGTCGTCGTAGCGCGCGGGCTGGCGGTACCGGATTACCGCTTCCCCGACGACGAGCCGGAGGCCCTCGGCCTCCAGCTCGCGGTAGCTGATGCCGGTAAGCCGCAGATGCTCGCAACGAGCGACGTCGAGCCATACCAGGTAGCGCGCGTGATAGACCACGCCCATCTGGTCGGTCTCGGAGTAGTTGACACGCACCAGCGTTTCGGAGACCGGCCCCGCCTCGGGTTGCCCGCTCATCTCGACATCGGCATGTTTCCGCCCGTGCTGGGAGAGACCCTCATCGTCGTCTCCGACGCCCACCTCGGCTACGCCCCGCCTGCGGTCGAAGCCGCCCTGCTCGAGTTCCTCGACGCCGCCCCCTCGCTGGGCGATGCGCTGCTCGTCAACGGCGACCTGTTCGAGTTCTGGTTCGCCTACGCAGCCGCGCTGCCACGCCATGCGTTCCCGGTGGCCGCGGCGCTCGCGGCACTGCGGCGGCGCATGCCCGTGCTGATGGTCGGCGGCAACCACGACCGCTGGGGCCTCGAGTTCTGGGAGCGCGACCTCGGTATCCGCTGGGGCCGCGAGCGCCTCGAGCTCGACGTTGGCGGCCGCCGGGGCATCGCGATCCACGGAGACCTGGTGCCGCACCCGCGTCGCCGGTCCCGGCTGCTCCAGCGGCTCGTGACGACTCGCGCGGCGGCCGCGGTGTATCGCGCGATCCATCCCGATCTGGGCTTCCCGCTCGTCCACTATGTGTCCGCTCGACTCGGCCAGCACGGCCTCTCCGGCCCTTCGGTCGAGGCGGCGGCGGCCCGCCAGCGCGCGTGGGCGGAGCAGCTCCTGGCCGACGATCCCTCCCTCGGATTCGTGGTGATGGGACACACGCACCGAGCCGTTCTGGTCGAGCCGGCGCCGGGCCGTCACTATCTCAATCCGGGTGCCTGGTTCGACGGGTTCCGCTACGCGGTGGTCACGGCGCGGACCGCCGAGCTCAGGCGCTTCACCCCATCGGAACCACCTCCGCCGAGTCCAGCCGCTCGCCGATAAACCGGCTGCCCACCTGACGAAAGCGGGCTTCGTCGTCGCTCACCGCGAAACGGTGGGCGGCGGCGCGGGCGTCCGGAGACGCGAGATGCTCCCGGCTCAGCACGCGGGCGAGCTCCGACGCGGTCTCCTGTGCGCTGTCGATGAGCGTCACGCCAGGCCCCATGACCCGCTGGAGCAGCGGCTTGAGCAGCGGATAGTGAGTGCAGCCGAGCACCAGCGTGTCGATGCCCGCCTGGCGGAGCGGCGCGAGATATTCCTCGGCGACCAGCTCGGTCGCCGGCCGGTCGAACCACCCCTCCTCGACCAGCGGCACGAACAGCGGACAGGCGAGCTGCTCGACCCGGGCGGAAGGCGCGATGGCCCGGATGGCGCGCGCGTAGGCATTGCTGGCGATCGTGCCCACTGTGCCGATCACGCCGATCGCGCCCCCGCGCGAAGCCTTGACCGCCGCGCGTGCCCCGGGCTCGATCACGCCGACCACCGGCACCGGCGATGCAGCACGGAGCGCCTCGAGGGCGTGAGCGGTGCTGGTGTTGCACGCGACCACGACCGCCTTGACGCCCTGCCGCAGCAGCCAGTGCAGAATCTCCAGGCTGTAGCGCCGGACGGTCTCGGGTGACTTGGGCCCATAGGGCACCCGGGCGGTGTCGCCGAAGTAGATCGTGGACTCGCCGGGCAGACGCTCATAGATAGCCCGCGTGACCGTGAGGCCCCCGATCCCCGAGTCGAACACGCCGATCGGCGCGCGATTGCGGTCGGGGTCCGTCACGGCAGTCGCACGGGCAGGCTCAACGACGCGCCGAACCCCCCCGGCCCGCGCCGGATCCTCAGCTCCGGAGGAAAGTCGGTGAGATTGGCCGCGATGAACGCTTCGAGGCCGGCCAGCAGGTGGTTCACCGCCATCAGGACGAGCCAATCTTCCCGGGTCTGCGACTGCGAGTTCACCGTCATGCTGTCGGCCCCGATGCGGCGAAGGTAGCGGAGCTGCGAGTTGGCTCTGAGCGCCATGCCCAGGGTGACCCCCTCGGCGAGCACGAAGACGCCCGCCGTCAGCTTGCGGCCGAGGCGGACCTGACCCCATCCCGGGATGAGGAGCGAGCGCCAGAGGGCGGCGGCGGGCTTGGAGCGACTCTTGGCCGAATCGGCGGCCGGCTGGGCGGTGGTGTCCGCGGTTGCGACGGTGGTGTCGGCCTGGGCGGCGGTGTCAGTCTGCGCCGCCGTGACCGGCTGCTGCGTGGTGTCAGGGCGGGCGCTGTCGGGGCGGACGAGCACGGAGTCCTGAGCCGCGAGCGGGAGCGCTGAGGCGAGGAGCGCGAGCAGGGCGAGGGTGGCGGGAGCGTGTGGGAATCGAACCCACCAGAGCCGCCGAAGGCGTCTCCATCGCGGTTTTGAAGACCGGCCGAGCCACCAGGCCCGATCCGCCCCCCTCACTTCTTACTTCTCACTTCCTACTTCTCACTTCTCACTGTCGCCACCGCCTCGATCTCCACCCGCACCCCCCGGGGCAGCCCGGCGGCGGCAACCGTGGAGCGCGCGGGCCGATGGTCGCCGAAGGCCTTCGCGTACACCTCGTTCATCGCGGTGAAGTCGGCCATGTCGGCGAGGAAAACCGTGGTCTTGACGACCCGGTCCAGGCCGGATCCGGCCGCGACCAGGATCGCGCGGAGATTCTCCAGTGCCCGAGCGGTCTGTTCGGCGACGCCGCCGGGGACGACCTCACCGGTCGCGGGGTCGAGCGCGATCTGACCCGCGGTGAACACGAAGCCGTGGGCGGCGATGCCCTGACTGTACGGCCCGATCGCCTTGGGCGCACCGCCGGTTGCGACGACTTGCATCAGAAGAGGCCCTCGATCGTGCCGTCCGGGTGCACCCGGATCGCTTCGGCGGCCGGGGTCTTGGAGAGCCCCGGCATGGTCATGACTTCGCCGGCGAGGGCGACGACGAAGCCGGCGCCGGCGGAGGGATACACGTCTCGAATGGTAATCCTGAACCCTTTCGGTCGCCCCAGCTTGGTCGGGTCGTCCGAGAAAGAATACTGAGTCTTGGCGATGCACACGGGCGTGGCACCGAGGCCCGCGCCTTCCCATTGCGCGATGCTCTTCTCCGCCGCCCCGGAAAAATCCACGCCGTCCGCGCCGTAGATCTCGGTGGCGATCTTCTCGATCTTCTTCTTGATGGGCAGGCTCGCGTCGTACAGCGGCTGGAACCGGCTCTTCCCTTCGGCCAGCACCGCCAGCACCTCCTTCGCAACCGCCTCGCCCCCTTCCCCGCCCTTGGCCCAGACGTCGCTCAATGCGGCGCGGGCGCCCCAGCCGCGGCAGGCCGCGAGCACGGCATCCAGCTCTTCCTGGGTGTCGGAGGTGAAGCGGTTGAGCGCGACGACCGGCTGCACGCCGAACTTCATGACGTTCTTCACGTGCGCCTCGAGATTGACCATGCCGCGCTGGAGCGCTGCCACGTCCGGCGTTGCCAGATTCTCCTTCTTGACGCCGCCGTGCATCTTGAGCGCCCGCACGGTCGCGACGACGATGGCCGCTTCCGGGTTGAGCCCGCCGTAGCGGCACTTGATGTCGAAGAACTTCTCCGCGCCCAGGTCCGCGCCGAACCCCGCCTCGGTCAGCACGATGTCGGCCAGCCCCAGCCCGAGCCTGGTGGCGGCGATCGAGTTGCAGCCGTGCGCGATGTTGCCGAAGGGGCCGCCGTGAATGAGCGCGGGGCCGCCCTCGAGCGTCTGCACCAGGTTGGGCAGAATCGCGTCCTTGAGCAGGAGGGTCATCGCACCTGCCGCCTTGAGCTCCGCCGCGGTCACCGGTTTCCGCTCGCGCGTGAGGCCGACGATGATGCGGCCGATCCGCTGCTCGAGATCCTGGAGGTCGGTCGCCAGGCAGAGGATCGCCATGATCTCGCTGCCGGGGACGATGACGAACCGATCTTCCCGGACGGGGCCGGCGTTGATCCCGCCGAGGCTGACCACGATCGAGCGGAGCGCCCGGTCGTTCATGTCGATGGTTCGCGGCCAGAGGATGCGGCGCGGGTCCAGGCCGAGGGCGTTCCCGTGATGCAGGTGATTGTCCAGCATCGCCGAGAGGAGGTTGTGCGCCGACGTAATGGCGTGGAAATCACCGGTAAAGTGCAGGTTGATCTCGTCCATCGGCACGACCTGCGCGTAGCCGCCGCCCGCGGCGCCGCCCTTCACGCCGAACACGGGACCGAGGGACGGCTCGCGGATGCAGACGATCACCTTCTTGCCGAGCCGCCGGAGCGCCTGGGTGACGCCGATGGTGACGGTGGACTTTCCCTCGCCCGCGGGGGTGGGATTGATGCCCGTGACCAGCACGAGCCGCCCCTTCGGCTGGCGCCGCGCGATGGCTTCGGGGGCGATCTTCGCCTTGTTCCGGCCGTAGAGCAGGATCTCATCGGGACCGAGGCCGACTTCCGCCGCGACGTCCACGATGGGACGCATCTTGGCGGCCTGGGCGATGGCGATGTCCGAGGGGACGGTGGTCACGATTGCGGCTCCGTGGATTGTGGTGTTTCGCCGAAGACGCGGACGGCGTTCGCCCAAGTTGCCGCGATCACCGCCTCGACGTCCAGCCCGAGGACCTCCGCCACGCGCTCGGCCACCCGGCGGACGTAGCCGGGCTCGTTCCGGCCGCCGCGGTGCGGAACCGGAGCCAGGTAGGGGCCGTCGGTCTCGAGCAGCAGGCGGTCGAGCGGGGTCTCACGGATGGCGTCGTCCAGCCGCCAGCTCTTGAACGTGACCATCCCGCTGAAGGACACATAGTGGCCGATGCCCACGGCCGCCCGCAAGAGGCCGAGCCCGCTGCTGAACGAATGGAGAATCGCCGTGGTCCGCGGGTGATTGCGGAGCACGGCGACCACGTCGTCATCGGCTTCGCGCGCGTGCACGACCGCCGGCTTGCCCGCGTCCCGCCCAAGCCCGAGCTGCGCATCGAAGGCGGCCCGTTGGAGGTCGCGAGGCGAGTGATCGTAGTGGTAGTCGAGCCCCGTCTCGCCGACCGCCACGACCCGCGGATCCCGCAGGGCCCGGCCGAGCCAGGCCGCGTACTCCTCGCTCCACGCGGACGCCTCGTGCGGGTGCAACCCTGCCGTGGCCGAGAGCCGCTGGTCCTGCGCAGCGAGGGTCAGAGCCCGCTCCGCGGTGGGGCGTGACTCGCCGATTACGATCACCCGGCCCAGGCCGGCCGCCCAGGCCCGCCCGAGCACGTCGGCGCGGTCGGGGTCGTACGCCGGGTCGGCCAGATGACAGTGCGTGTCGGCCAGCATGGCCCGGCGAGTCGCGGGCCCGGGCCGCCGGTCAGGCGACCGGCTGGGCCTTCTGGCCCGCCGGCCGCGCCGGCGCTTTGGCGGGCGTCTTTCCGAACCGGGGCCAGCGGCGCCGGATGTAGAGCAGCGCCACCGGCGCGATGAACATCGACGAGAAGATGCCGCTGAAGACGCCAAAGAACATGACCACCGCGAACGGGCGGATGACCTCGCCTCCGAAGATCGCCAGCGTGGCCATGGTCGAGAGCGATGTGCCGTGGGTAATGACCGTTCTCGGCAGCGTCTCGTTGATCGACAGGTTGAGAGTCTCGGCCAGGGTGAGGCCGAGCTTCTTCCGCTCGTTCTCGCGAACCCGGTCGAAGATGATGATCGTCTCGTTGAGCGAGAGGCCGAGCACCGAGAGCACCGCGCCCACGATGACGAGGCTCACTTCGAGGTGCAGGAGGCTGATGAACATGATCGTGCCGAGCACGTCGTGCGCCGTCGCCCCGATCGCCGCGAGGCCGAAGCGCCACTCGAACCGGAACGCGAGGTAGACCATGATGGCGCCGAACGACATCACGATGGCGAGGAGCGCCTTCTGCCGGAGCTCGCCGCCCACCTTGGGGCCCACCGCCTCGGTCCGCACGATCTCGTAGTTGCCTGGCTGGAGCGTCTTGTCGAGCGCCGCCCGCACGGCGGCGACGGTCACGCCGGTGTTGTCCGCGTCGCTCCCGACCCGGGCGCTCCGCGCCCGCACGACGTATTCCCGGTCGCTGCCGAACGACTGGATTTCCGCCCCCGGCACGCCCTCGGCGTCGAGCGCGTGACGGAGCGTCCCGACGTCCACCGGCACCTTGCTGGTGACCTGCACCAGCGTGCCGCCGGTGAACTCGATGCTGTAGTTGAGCCCGCGTACCAGCAGCAGGACCAGGCCGGGGATGAAGAACGCCGCCGTCAGCATGTACGCGTACCGGCGGACGCCGATGAAATCGAAGTGTGTGTTGGAGAAGAGATGGCGCATAGGTCAGATGCTCAGGGCCTGGGCCGCCGGACGCCGCTGCAGCCAGATCATGAAGAACGTGCGCGTCACGAAGATCGCCGTGATCATCGAGGCGGCCACGCCCATGGCCAGGGTGACGGCGAATCCGCGCACCGGGCCGGTACCGAACTGGAACAGGAACAGGGCCGTCACGATCGCGCAAACGTTGGAATCGACGATCGCGTTCATGGCCCGGCGGAAGCCTTCCTCCACGGCGAGACGGACGGTCTTGCCCGCCGCCAGCTCTTCGCGGATGCGCTCAAAGATCAGCACGTTGCCGTCCACCGCGATGCCGATCGACACCACGATGCCGGCGAGGCCCGGCAGCGTGAGCGTCGCGTCCACCAGCGACAGGCCGCCCAGCGTAAACAGGATGTAGAGACCCAGCGCGACGACCGCCAGGACCCCGGCGAACCGATAGTAGCCGATCATGATGAGCACAACGAGGAACGTGCCGACCACGCCGGCCACGAGGCCGTGGTGGATCGAGTCGGCGCCGAGGCTCGCGCCGACCTGCCGCTCTTCCACCACCTTGAGCGGGATGGGGAGGGCGCCGGCACGGAGCGTGAGCGCCAGGTCCTGGGCTTCCTGAAGGCCCTTGCCGCCGAGGGTGATCTGCCCGTTCCGTCCGATCCGGCTTTGGATCACCGGCGGCCGGCCCTGGACCCGGCCGTCGAGGATGATCGCCATGTAGTCGCCCACGTGCCGCCCGGTCTCCTCACCGAACTTGCGGCCGCCGGCGCGATCGAGCTCGAAGGTGACGATGGGGCCGTTGGTGAGCGGGTCCAGCTGCGCCCGGGCATCGACCAGGCTGCTGCCGGTGACGATGCTCTTCTCTTCCAGCGCGTACAGGTAGCGGTAGGACTGGACACCCACGCTCGTGGGCGCCGCCGACCAGCGGAGAATGACACCCCGCGGGAGGACCCGCTGGACCTCGGCCAGGTTGATCAGGCTGTCCACCCGGGGGAACGCCGTCTCGGGCACCAGAAACTCTCCCGGAACCTGGCTGCCCGCGAGCGCCGCCGCCGGCTGGATGAGCGACTCCAGCACGCCGCCCTTGATCGGGGCGTTGGCGCTGTCGGCACCCTTCTTCGCGGTGTCGCTCCCCAGCAGCTGCTGCACCGCCGACGGCTGCTTGCCGCCGCTCGTGTCCACTCCCTTGATGCCGAGATCGTGCAGGACGCGATCCATGCCGGGCAGCGCCTTGTCCAACGCGCCGCTCTTGTCCGTGATCTTGAACTCGAGGAACGCGGTCCGCTGCACGATCGCCTTGGCGCGGGCCGGGTCGGTCAAGCCCGCCAGCTCGACCACGAGCCGGTGGTCGCCGATCTTCTGGACGAGCGGCTCGCTCACGCCGAACTCGTCGATGCGCTTGCGGAGCACGGTCAGCGCGAGATCGAGGTCGCGCTTCGGATCGGCCGAGACCTGCTTCGACTGATCGAGCTCGAGCGCCAGGTGCACGCCGCCCTGGAGATCGAGGCCGTACTTGAGCGGCACCCGTTTCTCGGTGGTGTCGCGCATGATCCCGTCAGGGCCGCGCGTCCGGATGGTGATCGTGCGCGGAATGAGCGCAACGATCGCGGCGGCCACCATGAGGCCGATGATGATCAACCGCGTACGGATAGAAGCGAACATCGTCTGGTCGGGAGCTCGTGCGCGGCCACGCCGTCAGGCGTGGGTCACGCGGCTAAGGTCCGAAGAGCCCGCGGCGAGCACCGCCTGGGCCCGAGCGCGATCGCGCTCCAATTGATCCTGCAGGTGCTGGGCGGAGGCGAAGCGCTTGACGTCGCGCAGCCGCTCGACCCATTCGATCCGCACCCACTCGCCGTACAGGTCCCCCTCGAAGCCGAACAGGTGCGTCTCGATGGACCGCCGGCCGTCATCGAACGTCGGCTTCGCCCCCTGGTTCATCATGCCGCCCGCTCGCCCGCCCCGCCACTCGACCCAGACGGCGTACACCCCGTCGGGAGGCAGCAGCTTTTCCGCCGGCACTTCGCCGAGGTTGATCGTCGGCACGCCCAGGAGCCGGCCGCGGCGCTCGCCCTGGGTGACGCGACCGCTGACCTGGTACGGCCGTCCCAGCAGGCGCGCCGCGGTGCGGAGGTCGCCGCCCGCGACCGCCCGGCGGATCCGCCCGCTCGAGATCGGCTCACCGCCGGAATCCACCGGCGGCACCACATCGACGCCGAACCCGAGCGCCGCCCCAAGCCGGCGGAGCGTTTCGACGTCGCCGCTTCGCCCGCGCCCGAAGCCGTGATCGTAGCCGAAGACCAGGTCCTGCATCCCGCAGTGCGCGAGCAGGACGTCGCGGACGAAATCCTCCGGGGAGAGCGCGGCGAGCCGCCGGTCGAACCGCAGAAACAGGACGTAATCTAGCGGCAGCTGCGCCAGAATCTCCCGCCGTTCCGCCCCGGTCGTGAGCAGGGGCGGCGCCGCCTGCGGATTCACCACCGCCAGCGGGTGCGGCTCGAACGTCACCAGCACGCTCGGCCGCCGGCCGGCCACCGCGCGGCGCGCGACCTCGGCCACGACCGCCTGATGGCCGAGATGAACGCCGTCGAACGAGCCGACGGTAAGCACGGTGCCTTCGGAAGCACGCGGCAACGCCGCCGTCACACGCCCTCCAGCACGACCACAGGCTGGAGCCGGCCTTCCTCCCGGCGCGCCACGGCGACGACATCGTCATCGCCCAGCAGCGCCACCGGATCGCGCCCCGCCCCACCTCCGGCCCACCGATCGGCCACCGCCCGCCCGTGCCGCACCGCGGCCAGCTCGGCCTCGTCCAGCGCCACGGCAGGCAGGTCGCCGAGCACGATCCGCAGCGGCACCGGCGGCGTGCCGGCCTCGAGCCGCTCGAGCGGCACGGCGTCCTCGACCCTCAGCCGGCCGATCGCCTCGCGCCGCAGCTCGATCAGATGCCCTCCCACCTGGAGCGCCTCGCCGAGGTCGCGAGCCAGCGCCCGCACGTAGGTGCCGGCGCTCACGGTCGCGCGGAACGTGACGTCCGGCGCGCGCCATTCGAGCAGCTCGATGCGATGCACCGTCACCGGCACCTCCGCGAGCTCCACGGCCTGTCCACGGCGTGCCAGGCGGTAGCTCCGCTCACCACTGATGCGCTTGGCCGAGTACGGGGGCGGGCGCTGCTGTCGCTCGCCGACAAGCGCCGCGAGGGCCGAGCGCACCGCCGCCTCGTCGAGCCGCCCCGGATCGGCCGGCTGCCCCTGCGGGGCGCCGGTGCGGTCGTCGGTGTCGGTGCGGCTCCCGAGCCGCGCGACCGCCCGATAGGTCTTGGGAGCGGCCTCCACGAACCGCGCCAGCCGCGTCGCCCGGCCGAGCAGCAGCACCAGGAGCCCCGTGGCGAACGGATCGAGCGTGCCGGTGTGGCCTACCGCCCGAATACCGAAGACGCGCCGCACGCGGGCCACGACGTCGTGGGACGTGGGCCCCGAAGGCTTGTCCACCAGCAGCGCCCCGGTCAGTCCGACGGCTCCCGCTTGAGCTCTTCCAGCAGCGCGTTGATGCGCGCCGCGTGCTCGAGCCCGCGGTCCAGCTCGATGTGGAGCTCGGGCACGATGCGGGTGCTGAGCAGCCGCGCCACTTTGCCCCGGAGGAACCCTGCCGCGCTCCGGAGTCCCTCGAGCGCGCGCTCCTTGGCGGCATCGTCACCGGCGGGCGCGACGAGCACGCGCGCGTGGGACAGGTCGTTGGTCACCAGTACGGCCGTCACCGTCACCAGCCCGACCCGGGGATCCCGCACCTCTCCCCGCATCAGGGCGTCGGTGACGGCCAAGCGAACCGTCTCGGCCACCTGCTCTGGGCGCCGCGAGAACGAGCGGGACTTCATCGGTAGTCCGTCGTAGTATCGACGATGCGGACGCCGTCGGCCTCTTCGACCATCCGGTCGGCGGAGCGGAGAGTCTCCTCCACCACGGTGCGGGCGCTGCCGACGGCGGCGCACGCGATCTCCGCCCGCTGCCACAGATCCTGGTGCCCCGTCTCAGCCACCGACACGTTGAGCTGGCGCCGGAGCGCCACGGTGAGTGGTTTGAGGACGGAGCGTTTGTCCTTGAGAGACAGGCAGCCTTCCAGGTGTAGCTCCCAGGTGCGGAGGCCGGTGATGGTAGCCATTGGCACTTCGCCTTTAGCCGTTAGCCTTTAGCCACTAGCCGTTAGCAGCCATTAGCTAATGGCCAACGGCTAACGGCTAACGGCTGCCTCTGGCTGCAACGTCCGCTTCACCTCTTCCATCCGGAACGACTCGATCCGGTCACCGACCTTGAGATCGTTGAAGTTCTCGATCCCGATGCCGCACTCGAGCCCCTCCCTGACCTCCCGGACGTCATCCTTGAAGCGCTTCAGGCTCGCGAGGTTGCCAGTGTACGCCACGCTGCCGTCGCGGATGATGCGGGCCTTGGCAGTCCGCTGGATCACGCCGCTCCTGACCGAGCATCCGGCGATGGTGCCGACCTTGCTCACCTTGAAGAGCTGGAGTACCTCGGCCTCGCCCAGCACCGTCTCCTTCTCCTCCGGCTTGAGCAGGCCCTCCAGCGCGTTCCGGACGTCTTCGACCGCCTCATAGATGATGCGGTAGGTCCGGACGTCGACGGATTCGCGCTCGGCGGCGGCGCGGGCATTCGAGTCCGGCCGGACGTGGAAGCCGAGGACGATCGCCCCCGACGCCTTGGCGAGCAGCACGTCGCTCTCGGTGATCGCGCCGACGCCACGGTGGACCACGTCTACCCGCACCTCGCCGGTGGAGAGCTGGGCCAGCGCGTCGGCCAGCGCCTCCGCGGGGCCACCCTGGTCGGCCTTGATGATGATCCGGAGGCTCGAGACCTCCCCTTCCTTGAGCGCCCGACTGATGTCCTCGAGCGTGCCGCCGCGCTGGCTGCGCCGGTTCTGCGCCTCCCGCTCGAGCCGTTGCCGCTTCTGCGCGATCTCGCGGGCCTCGACCGCGTCGGTGACCACCGCGAACGAGTCGCCGGCGGACGGAACGCCTTCGAAGCCGAGGATCTGGACCGGGATGGAGGGGCCCGCCTCCTTCACCGTCTTGCCGCGCTCGTCGTACAACGCGCGGACGCGGCCGGAGAACTTGCCGCAGATGAAGTTGTCGCCGACGTGCAGCGTGCCGCGCTGCACCAGCACCGTGGCCAGCGGGCCCTTGCCGGGATCGAGCGTCGCCTCGAGCACGGTACCGTGCGCGGGGGCGCTCGGGTTGGCGTGCAGATCGAGCAACTCGGCCTGGAGCAGGATCTGATCCAGCAGCTGATCCACGCCGGTACCCTTCTTGGCCGAGATCGCCGCCGAGAGCACGTTCCCGCCGAACTCCTCGAGCACGACGTTCTGCTGGAGCAGGTCGCGCTTCACCTTGTCGACGTTCGCGGCGGGCAGATCGATCTTGTTGATCGCGACGATCATCGGCACGCCCGCATTCCGGGCGTGACTGATCGCTTCGATCGTCTGCGGCATGACCTGGTCGTCGGCCGCGACGACGAGGACGACGATGTCGGTGACCTGCGCGCCGCGGGCCCGCATCGCGGTGAAGGCCTGGTGGCCCGGGGTGTCGAGGAAGGTGATCGCCTTCCCCTCGCCCAAGGAGACGAGGTACGCGCCGATGTGCTGGGTGATGCCGCCCGCTTCGCCGGCCACCACGTTGGTCTTGCGGACGTAGTCGAGCAGCGAGGTCTTGCCGTGGTCGACGTGGCCCATGATGGTCACGACCGGAGGCCGGGGCACCAGCTCTCCCGGTGCGTCCACTTCCTCGGTCGCCGCCTCCGCCGCGTACTCTTCCTCGCGCACAGCCTGGAAGCCGAACTCGGAGGCGATCAGCTCGATCTGGTCGAAATCGAGCCGCTGGTTCACGGTGACCATCATGCCCAGCTCCTTGAAGGCGAACTGGACGATCTGGGTGGCCGGCACCTTCATCGCCCCGGCGAGCTCGGAGACCGAGATGTACTCGTTCACCCGGATGCGGGTCTTTTCCTTTTCGCGCTCCTCGGCGAGCCGTCCCGCGACCTGCTCCCTATAGGAGGGCTCATCCGAGCGCCGCGCGCCCTTCCGGCCTCCGGTGCCGCCTTTGATGTTCTGAAGCGTGCGGAGAATGTTCGCCTGCACCGCTTCCTGATCCACCATGGAGCGCTTGCCCTTCTTCCCTTTCTTCCGGCCCCCGCCCTTCTCGGCGTCCGGCCCGAACTGGCGCGCCGGCGGGGCGCCGCTCCCTCCGCGCTCGGCGGGCGGGCGCCCGGGGGCAGATGGTCCGCTGCTGGAAAAGACCGGCTTCGGCCGAGACGGGTAGCCCCCGCTGCGGCTGGGCGCGCCCGTGGCGGGCGCGGGCCGCTGGATCCGCGGCGGGATGAACGGCGCGCGCGACGGCGCCGCGGGCGCCGCGCTCTGGGCCGGCACGCCGGGCGCCTCGGCGACGGCGGTGCTGGTCTCGTCCTCGAGATCGGGCGGCGTAGGCGGTAGCTCGCGGAAGAGGGCGCGCGCGCGCTCCTCGAGCGATTGCGTGGGCTGGGGCTCCAGGTCGTGCACGATGGGCCGCTCGAGCTCCAGCGCGGCGAGCTCCGCCGCGCGCTCGGCCTGCTGCTGCGCCTCGGCCTGCGCGACCTCGGCGGCGGTGCGGCGCCGCTTGCTCGGCCGGGCGTCCGCCGCGACCGGAACCGGCTCGGGGACCGCAACGGCCTTCACCGCCTTCCGGCGACCCTTCTTCGGCGCCGCCTCTTCGGCGTGCTTCCGCTTCTCCCGCTCCCACCGCACGCGGACGGCGGAGACCTGGTCGTTTTCCAGCGTCGACAGGTGACTCCGCACGAAGATGTTCATCTCCTTGAGGAGCCCAAGGAGCTGCTCGGGGGGGAGCCCGAATTCCGCGGCGAGGTCGTGCACTCTCGTCTTGACCACTCAGTCCTCCGTTACATCACGCCCGGGCGACGCCCGCAGGATTCCGTCCGCCATTCCGCGGTCACGTACGCCCACCACCATCACCGGCGGCCGGCCAAGCCGGGCGCCGATCTCCGCGGCGGAGGGTCCCCGCACCAGCGGGACGCCAGACCCCTCCGCCAACCGTGCCACCTTCTCCACCGCGCGCGGGCTCGCGTCGGCCGCGAGCACCACGCATCGGATCGTCCCGCCCTTGAGCTCCGCCCGCACCCCGCTCACGCCGAGCACCACCAGCCGCCCTCTGAGCCCGAGCCCGAGCAGGCCGAGCAGCCCGCTCATGACCGCGGACGGGCCTCCTCCGCGCTGTCCTCGTCGGTCAGCTCCGAGAGAAACGCCAGGAGCTGGTCCGTGGTCTCCGGGGTCATGCCCGGGATCTTCGCGATGTCCTCGCGATCGAGATCAAGGATGTCACCCAGCTCGCGATAGCCGGCGCCGTTGAGCAGCGCGATCAGCTCGGGCGACAGGCCCTTGAGCTCGGTGAGCGTCACGTGGGAGACGACCTCCTCTTCCGGCGGCAGCGGCGCGAAGAGCGGGCCCTCGCCGCCGCGCTCGAGCCACTCGCGGCTCGAGTAGAGGTCGATCTTCCAGCCGGTGAGCTCGGACGCGAGCCGGACATTCTGGCCGTTGCGCCCGATGGCGAGGGACAGCTGGTCCTCGTCCACCACCGCCTGGATCGTCTTGCTCTCCGGATCGGAGAACACCTTGGCCACGCGCGCCGGAGCGAGTGCCAGCCGGGCGAATCGCTCGGGATCGGGCGACCACGGCACGATGTCGATGCGCTCGCCGCCGAGCTCGTTCACGACGGCCTGGACCCGCGAGCCCTTGAGACCGACGCATGCGCCCACCGGATCGATCGCGTCATCGCGGGAGATGACCGCCACTTTGGTGCGGCTCCCCACCTCGCGCGCGATCGCGCGAATCTCGACGATCTGCTGCTGGATCTCGGGTACCTCAAGCTTGAACAGCGCCTTCACGAACAGCGGGTCGCCCCGCGAGAGGATGAGCCGGGGACCCTTCGGGGTCTCCTCCAGCCGCTTCAGCACCGCGCGCACGGTATCGCCCTGGTGGAAATGCTCGCGGTGGTTCTGCTCCCGGTACGGGATGATCGCCTCGGCCTCACGGAACTTGTTCAGCATGATCACGAGCTTCCCGCGCTCGATCTGCTGGACCTCGCCGGAGAGCAGGTCGCCGACCTTGTTGGCGAACTCGTCGCGGATGCGGGCCCGCTCGCCCTCGCGCACCCGCTGGATGATCCGCTGCTTGGCCGCCTGTACGGCGAGCCGGCCGAACTCGGCGAACGGGACCTCCTCTTCGAGCATGTCCCCGACCTCGAAGTCCGGGTCTTCGTAGCGGGCCTCCTCCAGCGCGATCTGCCAGCTCGCATCCTCCACCGTCTCCACCACCTGGCGGAGCCGGTTGATGCGGATCGTGCCCTGCAGCTCGTCCACGTTGAGCTCGAACTTCACGTTCGGCCCGAACTTCCGGACCAGCGCCGCCTGAATACCGTCGCGGAGCAGCTCCAGCAGATCGGACCGCTCCAGCTGCTTGGTCGTCGTCAGCTCGCGGAACGCGGCCAACATTTCCGGAGAACTCGT
>JBGPPG010000023.1:0-34161 GCA_041488455.1 Gemmatimonadota bacterium | reverse complement strand
CGCAGCAGCGCGTCGCACCGGTCCAGCGCCGCGCGAAACGTCGGCTGGGTCTCGTAGAGGCCCCGGCCCATCCCCGCGTACTGCGCACCCTGGCCGGTGAAGAGAAACGCCACCTTGGGCGGCTGTCGGCCCTGCTGCTGACGGGCGTAGACGCCCTCCGGCAGCTCGCCGGCGGCGAAAGTGGCCAGGCGCTCCTGGAGCTGGACGGAGGATTCGGCGATCGCCGCGAGCCGGTGGGCGAAGTGACAGCGGCCCACGTTCGCGCTGAAGCAGACGTCCGCGAGGTCGATCTCCGGGTGAGCGGCCAGGAACTCCGCATAGCGCCCCGCCAGCCTGCGGAGCGCCCCTTCGGTCTGCGCCGACAGGGTCAGCAGGTGCAGGGGGCGTTCGACGGCGCAAGCCGCGGAGCCGAGTGGCGGCGCCTGCTCCAGCACGACGTGAGCGTTCGTGCCGCCGAAGCCGAACGAGCTAACACCGGCCACACGGCGTTCAACCCCGGCGGGCCAGGGCTCAAGCGCAGTCGGAATGGCGAACGGCGTGCCCTCAAGGCGAATGTGCTCGCTGAGATTCTTCAGGTGCAGGTGGGGGGGAATCTGCCCGTGCTCGACGGCGAGGGCGGCCTTGATCAGGCCGGCGATGCCGGCTGCGGCCTCGAGATGACCAACATTCGTCTTGACGGAGCCGACGAGGCAGCGTTGGTCCGGCCGTCGGCCTTGCTCGAGCACGCTCTTGAGCGATTCGAACTCGATGGGGTCCCCGAGTGGCGTCCCCGTGCCGTGCGCCTCGACGTAGCCGACCTCGGCGGGAGTGACGCCGGCAGTTCTGAGCGCCTCGCGGATCACGTCTTGCTGGGCCGGTCCGTTAGGCGCGGTAAGCCCGTTGCTGCGGCCGTCCTGGTTCACCGCAGACCCACGGACCAGAGCCACGACGCGGTCACCGTCCCTGAGCGCGTCGGCCAGCCGCTTGAGCACCACGACGCCGCAGCCCTCGCTGCGCACGTAGCCGTCCGCCGCAGCATCGAACGCCTTGCAGCGGCCGTCGCTCGCCATCATCCGGGCCTTGGAGAAACTGATCGTCAGCTCCGGCGAGAGCAAAACGTTGACGCCGCCCGCGAGCGCTAAGCTCGATTCGCCGCTCCAGAGACTCCGGCAGGCGAGGTGCACCGCCACGAGCGAGGAGGAGCACGCGGTATCGACTGCGAGGCTGGGGCCTCGCAGGTCGAGCACGTAGGACAGGCGGTTGGCGGCGATGCTGTGAGCGTTGCCGGTGCCGGCGAGGGCGTCGATCCGCGCCGGATCGCTGAACTGGAGACGGGAGTAGTCGTAGCTGCTGATCCCAATGAACACGCCGGTCCGGCTGCCCGCCAGGCGGTCGGGAGGCTGACCGGCGTTCTCCAGTGCCTCCCACGCCACCTCCAGCAGCAGCCGCTGTTGGGGGTCCATGCGCTCCGCTTCGTGAGGCGCGATCCCGAAGAAGCGCGGGTCGAACCGATCGACTTGGTCGAGAAAGCCGCCCCACCGCGTGCTCAGCTTGCCCGGGGCGGCCGGATCCGAATCGTAGAGTCCGTGGGCGTCCCAGCGGGTCCTCGGGACCTCGGTGATCGCGTCGACTCCGTCGCACAGGACACGCCAGAAGGCGTCAGGGTCGGAGGCGCCGGGAAGGCGGCAGCCGATGCCGACGATGGCGATCGGCTCCGCGTCCGAGCCCACCCGAGGATCGACCGCTGAGACCGGCTCCGGCTTCGTGGAGTCGCCCGCGAGACCGCGGGCCAGCGCGGCGATGGTCGGATAGTGCCAAGCTAACGTGGGGGACAGGCTCCGTCCGAGAAAGTTCCCGAGGTCGGCGGACAGGGTCACGGCCGCCGCGGAATCCAGGCCGTAGCGGGCAAAGTCCGCGCGCACGTCGATGTCGTCGGCGCTCACGTGCAAACGCGCCGACAGATACGTCACCAGCCAGGCCTCGATCAAGGCAGCGGCGCGGGGCTCCCCCGGCTGCGCCAGCGCCTCCTCCAGACGCGGCTGATCGGCGGCGTCCGTGTGGCCATCGTCCGCGGCGGAGGCGATTCGCGCGGTCCACTCTCCCACCACGCTGAGAGTCCGCTGAAGGAACCCACTCCGGCAGGCGTGCCTCTGAACCTTGCCGCTGGAGGTCTTCGGAATGCTCGACGGCTTGACGAGGACCACGGCCCGGGGCGCGACATCGTGCTCCGCCGGCACGGCGCGCCGGACGGCGGCGATAACTTCCTCGATGTCCTGCGTTTGGCGAAGACGCTCGACCTCGTGGACGATCACCAGCCTCTCTTCACCGGCCACATCGATTGAGAATGCGGCGCCGAGACGGCGCCGCAATGCCGGATGACTCCGCTCGACCGTCAGCTCGATGTCTTGTGGATAGTGATTCAGCCCATTGATGATGATCAGGTCCTTCATGCGCCCGGCGATGAAGAGCTGACCATTGTGCTGAAAGCCGAGGTCTCCGGTGCGCAAGAACGGGCCCTCGCCGGTCTCCGCCACAAGCGCCTGGAAGTCGCGGGCGGTCTCCTCCGACCGGTTCCAATAGCCGCGCGCGACGCTGGGACCCCTGACCCAGATCTCGCCCACCTGATTGGGCGAGCATCGCCTCGTTATCGGGTCCACGACAACGATTCTCTGGTCGAGCAGAGCAGCGCCGCAGCCCACCAGCGTCTGGCTTCCCTCGGCCCCTGCCGGCGCTTCGATGATCTGGTTGCGCTCGAGCGCGTCCTTCCGGACGCTCTGGAGCACCGGTCGTCCCGGCCCCACCCCGCCGGCCACAAGCAGTGTCGCTTCGGCGAGTCCGTAGCAAGGGTAGAAGGCCTCGGGGCGGAAGCCGCAGCACTCGAAGGCCTCTGCGAACCGTCCCAGCGTCTCGTGGCGAATGGGCTCCGCGCCGCAAAAGGCCACTCTCCAGTTGCTCAGATCGAGTGTGGCCCGTTGCGCCTCGGTGATCTTGTCGACGCACAGGTCGTAGGCAGAATTGGGCGCGCCGCTGACAGTCCCCTTGAAGCGGCTGATCGCCTCCAGCCAGCGCGCCGGGCGTTGCAGAAAGGTCGTTGGCGACATCAGGATGACCGGCACCCCTACATAGAGCGGTTCAAAGACCCCGCCGATCAGACCCATGTCGTGGTAGAGAGGCAGCCAGAAGACCCCGCGATCCCCGGACGTCAGCTGGAATCCGTGGCGGATGACTTCCATGTTGTGGATGACGTTCCCGTGACTCAGCATCACGCCCTTGGGCGCGCTGGTAGAACCCGACGTGTACTGGAGGAAAGCCAGCGTGTCGCTGCCGACGCCGGGCATCCGCCAACCGGCCTCCGCAGCGGCCGGCACATCGCCCGTGTCGAGCCGTCGCAAGGCATTGAGGTTGGAGGCGCTCCCCTCGACACGTTCGAGGTTCGCTAGGGTCGGCGTGGCGGCGAGTGCGATCGCGGGCTGCGCGTCGGCTACGATCCCTTGGAGCCGCAGCGCGGATCGGTTGGGTCGCGGCGGATAGGCCGGAACGGCGACAACCCCGGCGTAGAGGCATCCGAAGAAGGCGGCGATGTATGACGGACCCGGTGGGTAGAGCAGCAGAGCCCGCTCGCCGGCCAAGCCCATGTCCTGCAGCGTCGCGCCGATCGCGCGGGCTTGGGCGTCGAGCTTCCCATAGGTGAGGGCGTCCTCGTGCTCGCCGTCGGAGAGGAACGTGAAGGCCACGCGCCCGGGCTCGCTGACAGCCCGCCACCGGAGCAGCTCGACGAGGGAGGAGCAAGCCGCGGGGCGGTCAGCCATCAGTGAGGCCTCCAGCGTAAGCCACTGTTCGATGAGCTCCGCGTTGGCGTCCTGTAATCGTGCGACGTCATGCTCACCGCGGCAGCAAAGTGCCAAGCCCGAGCTCGCGCGCCCGCTCATACACGCGAGCAGCGATCCCGAGGTCCTCGATCGCCAGCCCAAATGGGTTCAGGAGAATGATCTCGTCAGGGTGCGTGCGGCCCGTCGCGCGTCCGCAGACCAGGTCGCCCAAGGACGCGTGGACGCGCGCCGTGCCGGTGGGCAGCGGTCGCAGGTCGTCGGGGCCGCGGAGCGTTCCGGAGTTGCACATACGGCCAAGGAGCCGCCGCTTGTCGTTTTTCACCAGCGTCCAATCGTCGACGACCACGCGATCCGCCCTGAGGACGACATCCTCCGCCACGTCGTCGAGCGAGATGTTGACGACCAGCGTCCCGGGGGCGAGCCACCGATACGGTATGTAGGCGGTGGTCGTCGTCGTGACGGGAACGACGAGCTGGGAGCCGCGCACGGCCTCCTCGGGCGTGTCTGCCACCTGCAGGGGGACGCCGCCAGTGCTGGCCGCCGAGGCTGCGAGAGCGGCGGCTCGGTCGCGGACGAGATCGTACACCCGGATCGTGGCGAGTCGTGGCAACCGCGGGACGAGCAGCTCGAGGTGTGCGCGCGCGAGGACGCCCGCACCGAGGAGGGCCAAGGAGCTGATCGGCATCGCGCCTAGCAAGTCGGCCCCGATGGCAGTGACCGCGGCCGTCCGCATCGCCGAGATGTACGCGCCTTCCATGACGCAGACGATCCGCCCCGAGCTGTGGTCGAAGAGGAGGTTGAGGCCGCTCGCCCGCGGGATCCCTGCCGTGGGATTGCATGGGTTGCTGTTGATGATCTTCGTCCCAGCGAGGTCGAACGAGCCCCCGACGTAACCGGGCATGTTGAGACTGCGCGCGGGCTCGCCGCGCCGCGTCCTCCACGCCAGGTAGGCCTCGTCGGACAGCAGCGTCTGGCCCGACCCATGCAGCCGCAGCACCTCGCGCACTTCGGCGACGAAATCTACGCCGCGGCTGGCGCGCCGCACGTCGTCACCGCTCAGGTAGAGAATGTCGCATGCGCCCGGCGCGGCGGCGCCGACGGCTCCGGGCGAGGCGGCCGGTGACTTGATCGCGCGGCGCCGGCCAGCCGATCCCGGGCGCAGCTCGGCTCCGGGGCGGGCGAGGGCGAAGCGGTCCACCGGCGGCCGTTCTGCGGCGTCGAGCCGCAGGCCCTGGCGCCGCAGCCACGCGTCGTCGAAGATAGATGCCGCATAGCTGTCCCCCGCGTCCGCACAGACGGCTACCGCGCGCGAGAGCGCGCGATGCGCCTGGAGGTAGCGCGCGCAGGCGACGAGCACGGCACCGGTGGACCCGCCCACCATCAGCCCGGTCGCGTCGTAAAGCTGGCGGCAGAACGCGATTGCATCGACGTCCGAGACGAGCAGGTGCCCATCGTAGAGGTCGGGCGTGATGAAGTCCGACGGTCTCGCGGAGCCAATCCCAGTCAGCCGGCGTGGCGCCGGCTCGTCACCGAAGACCCGTGAGCCCCGGGCGTCGACCGCAATCACCAGCGTCCCGGGGCTCCTCTCGCGGAACCATCGGCCGATCCCAGCGAGCGTGCCCCCCGTCCCGACGGCGACAAATACCGCGTCGACCTTCCCACCCATCTGCCGGTAGATCTCGGGGGCTGTCCCTTCGTAGTGTGCCCGTGGGCTGGCGGGGTTCGCGTATTGATCGGTCCACACATACCGCGCGTCGTGCGCGCACAGCTCGCGCACGCGGTCGAGTCTCGCGAGGAGGTAGTTGCCGTGCTCGTCACATCGCTCCACCGTGTCGATCACGGCGCCGAGGACCTGCATGCGCCTCAGGCAGTCGGCGGGCGCTTTCGGGTCCACCACCGCGGTGAACGGATACCCCAG
This sequence comes from Gemmatimonadota bacterium, assembly GCA_041488455.1. Classification (GTDB taxonomy): domain Bacteria; phylum Gemmatimonadota; class Gemmatimonadetes; order Gemmatimonadales; family GWC2-71-9; genus DASQPE01. Next base: position 28,434 of record JBGPPG010000023.1, on the reverse strand, counting down.
CGCGCGGCACACCAAGGCAAGAGCGACGCCCAGGTTCCCGGACGTCGATTCGGTGACAATCGAATCAGGCTGGAGCAACTGTCGCGCTTGGAGGTCCTGCATCAGGGCGAGCGCCGTGCGGTCTTTGAGTGAACCGGCGGGATTCATGTCCTCGAGTTTGAGATAGACAGCCCGCGGCGTGCGGTCGACGACCATGGTGAGCTGGCGCATGGGTGTATTGCCGATTCGCGCGAGCGCTTCACGCAAGTCGTCAGGGCCCCTCGTGACGAACTCACAAATTCCCATGATCGCCTACCCACACTCGCCTGGCGATCCGCCACGCCAGCTCGGCAGAGGTGACTGCTCGGGACGCTGCATGCGCCTTGTCGGCCTACGTGATCAGGCCGGATGGTAGTGCCTACTCGCTCCAGTGACTCGCGAAACGGATCCCTCGCCCAGTATTATGGCGCAACAACGGCCGCGCTGGCTAGATGACCGGCCCCAATCGCGGAGCGTAGGTAACGCGGTCGGAGTCCACCCAACCACGCAGAGCTACACGCGAAGGAGCCGGTCTATACCCGTTAACCTGCGGTATTTGGGCCTCGATGTCCACGCCTAGAGCATCGCCGTCGCGAGCGCCGCGCGGTGCTGCGAATGACGGCCGACATTGCCCGGGCGCGGGATGCCCTCGAGCGCTTCGGCTGGGTCAGTTCGGGGGTCAGTTTCTCCCGGCAGATCTCGGCCTTCCGGTCCGGGAATCGGGCACGGACCCCCGGTTCGCCCTCGAAAGCCGACATCCCGTCGGTTTAGGCCGTGCCACCAGGTGCCTCTGGATCAGGAGAGTCTTGGTTCGAGCCCAGGAGGGGCAACTCCGAACCCGTCGCGGCTTGGCCCGCGGCGGCGTCTCTGCTGAAAACTCCCGACCGCGTCCGCAGCCGGATTGCTCTCCGGTGGCGATATGATGCACCGCTCGCTCGGCTACGAACTGCCACTGGGTCGTCGCCGGTCTCACGCGCTTTGATGACCTTCGCGGGGACGCTGACTGATCCTAGCGCGGCCGACGCGTTCTACCAGCCGATCTTCTCGACCGGTATGCAACCCAACCGTAGGGGAAGCTCGTCTGACCGCCCTTCAGCGGGATTGTGGCTGGCCACGCATGTCCAGCAGTTCCCGAATCTTGGAGGCGAGATCGGCTGCCTCGACCGGTTTCTGGAGTACGAAGGTCGCCGGATCCGCTACCCCGCGCCGAACCAGCTCGTCCGCGGCGAAACCGGAGATCAAGAGAACGGGAAGCCGCGGCTGGATCTCCGCGAGACGGTTCCGCAATTCCACGCCGCTCATCCCAGGCATGATCACGTCACTCAGCACCAGTGCCACCGGAGTCTCCGCTTCGGCGATCAGCCGGAGCGCATCTACGCCATTGCTCGCCTCCAGCGCGCTATAGCCCAGACCGGACAACAGACGGCACGCCCACTTGCGAACGAGCTCCTCATCGTCGACGACGACAATCGTCTCCGACCCGCCGGGCGCAACCCTGGATTGAGCGGCCGCCTTCGGCGGCGCGCTCGCGACCACCGCGGGAAGGTCGATCGTGAACGTGGTACTTCGACCCGGCTCGCTCTCCACCCAGATAAGGCCGCCGCTCTGCTTCACCGTCCCGTACACGCCCGCGAGCCCGAGGCCGGTGCCCTGCCCGGGCGGCTTGGTCGTGAAGAACGGCTCGAAGAGCCGGGCCCGGGTGGCTTCGTCCATCCCACAGCCAGTGTCGCGGACCACGACCCTGAAGTACGCTCCGCGAGGCACGGCCGCGCCTTCGCGCATGGCTGGCTCCCGGTCCGTGACGACCACCGATGTGGTTTCGATGGTCAGCCGACCCCCCTGCGGCATCGCGTCCCGCGCGTTGAGGGCGAGGTTCACCAAGATCTGTTCCATCTGCGCCTCGTCCACCCGCACCTGTCCGACGCTCTCTCCCAGTGAGAGCTCCAGGACGATATCCGGTCCGAGGGCGCGCCGGAGCAGGCTCTCCGAGTTGGCGACGAGCGTGTTGAGCTCGAGCGCAACCGGGTGAAGGGCTTGACGCCGACTGAACGCGAGCAGTTGGCGAGTGACCTCGGCGGCGCGCTGGGCAGCCTTGACGATCCGCTCGAGATCCGCGCGGTGAGACTCCGTGAGGTCGGGGGACTTGAGCAGGAAACCGCCGAAGCCCAACACCGCGGTCATCTGATTGTTCATCTCGTGGGCAACGCCCCCCGCGAGCTGCCCCACCGCCTGGATGCGGCCGGCCTGGATCATCTGCTCCCGGAGCACGTTGCGGTCGGTAATGTCTTCCAGCGCCACCAGCAGGTTCGCAGCCTGGCTCCCGGGCTGGACGATCCGTCGGCCGCTGAGCCGGAAGGTGCGGGGCAGCCCTCGAGGCGAGTCAAGAAGCATTTCATAGCCGTCGAACGGCGCACCCGAGCGGCGGAGCTCTTCCACCAGCCGGCGGAACTCGACCCGGTTCCACTCGCCGCCCCCCAATTCCCAGAGCAGTACGCCAGGGGTATCCGCCGGGTTGGTTACGAAGGTCCGGTGAAACGCTCGATTCGCCGTGACGATCTTGAGGTCTCGGTCGAGGACGAGCAGGGGCTCCAGCACGGCCTCCACGATCGCTTCGCTGTATGCGCTGGCCTCATCCGCGTGCCTGAGATCCTCCTTCAGCCTGGTGATGTCGACCAGCGCGACCACCACCGCCGGATTCGCCTCGGGGACTGACGGGATGGGCCAGATCCGCAGAGAGGACCAATGCCCCTCCCGGTTCTGCAACTCGCGCTCCTGCAGACTGCTCTCGCTGAGTGCACGGTCGATCAGCTCGAGAAGCTCAGGCGTAGGAACGGGCGCCCAGCTCTCGCGGAGGCTCCGGCCAAGGTTGGCGGCAGACAGCCCAAGGTCGGCTGCCGCTCTCGAGTTGAAGGCGAGGAGCCCGAGGTCTGGGGTGAGCAGAAGGATCGGCATGTCCATCGCCTCCAGCAGACCGGCGATCTGGGCGGTGCGCCCGCTCAGCTCGACGTTACGCTGCTGCAACTGCTCGTTCAGCGTCGTGAGCTCCTCGTTGAGCGACTGAAGCTCCTCCTTGGTGGACTCCAGTTCTTCGTTGGTGCTCTGATATTCCTCATTGGCCGAAAGACTGGCTTGATAGGCGACCTCGACCTGGGCGTGCGCCGCATCGTGCTGGGCGACGACGGCCTGGAGATACTCCCGCGTCTCCACCAGCTCGCGCTCAAGCTCCTGTATCGGTGCATCGACCTCTGCCTCTCCCTCGCTCAGCGCCCTGGCGGTGCCGTCCGCGCCCAGCTCGGCTTCTGCATCCCTCTCGCGTGGGGCTGGCTCGAACACCACGAGATAGTGCCGCCGCTCGGCTTCGTCCGCTGCCAGCGGGAGCACGGTAACGCTCACTCGCCGGACTCGCGATCCGATCGTGACGGGTATCCCGTCTCGCCGCACATGACCACCGTCCTTGTGCGCCCGCCGAATCAGGCGCCCTAGCGGCAACCGGAGGTCGGGGTGGGCCATCTTCAGCAGCTGCACGGTCGGCCCGCCCGTGGGGACTTCGATATAGGGACTCGTCCGTCCCTGGAAGTGGACGATCTCGAGATCAGGATCGACGATCACGCTGCCGCAAGGGTAGTGCTCGAAGAAGGCATGCTCCGCCGCCCGCTGGAGATCGGCGCCGGGCCATGGCAACGGCGCCACACGCAGGGCGGCAGTCCCAGGAGCGCGGGGGCTGCGCGGCGTGCCGGTCGCGCCGAAATCCACATACAGGCGCGACGGAGCGGCTCGACGCAAGTAGACCCGGTGGCTCTGATCGAGTGGTGAGAACAGCGGTCCGAGCTCGCCGACCGTTTCGGCTGCGCCGAGGAGCAGGATCCCGGCGGGCTTGAGGGCATAGTGGAAGTTGTGAAGGACTCGCTCCTGCAGCGCAGGCTCGAGGTAGATCAGAAGGTTCCGGCACACGACGAGATCCATCTGCGCGAAAGGTGGGTCGCGGGTGATGTCGTGTCGCGCGAACACGCACATCTCCCGCAACTGCGTGTCCACCAGATACCCGCCGTCGAGCGGCGTGAAGAACCGCTCCAGGCGCTCGGGCGACACCTCTGCGCCGATGTCGGACGGATAGCGGCCCTGCCGTGCGGTCGTGATGGCTGCCTCGCTCACGTCAGTGGCGAACAGCCGAAAGGGACTCTCGAGGCCGAGGGCAGCCTCGACCTCCCGGAGCGAAATCGCGATCGAGTACGCCTCCTCGCCCGTGGCACAGCCCACTACCCAGATGCGCAGTGATGTGCCGTCAGGCCGGTTCGCGAGCAGCCTCGGAATGACCGTGCTCCCGAGCACCTGGAAGGTCTCGGGGTCGCGGAAGAACTCCGTCACATGGATGAGCACGCTGTTAAACAGTGCCGGGATCTCGGAGGGGTCGTTCTGCAGGCGTGCCACGTAGGTGGCGAGATTCGCGAAGCCGAGCCCTTCCACCCGTCGGCGGATACGGCGTAGCATGCCCGGCCGCCGGTAAAGGCGAAACTCCACGCCGGTCGCCGCCCGCAAGGTGTCAAGAATCGTCTCCAGCGCTGTCGCCTCCGAGACGGACAGCTCGGCAATCGCTGCGCTCGGCGCCTCGTGGACGTCCGCAGCCGTGCCTGGGTGTCTCCCCTGTGACCGCTCGCGGGCCTCGACGTGGGGCTCACCCGATGCCGCAAGGTCTGCCAGCGATTGGGCGATCGCCTCAGGCGGCAGCACGAAATCCACGCATCCTGCCTCGGCTGCGCTCCGAGGCATGCTGTCGTGTACCGCCGAGGTGGAATCCTGCGCGTAGGTGATTCCCCCACGAGTCTTGATCGCCCCGAGACCCGACGTGCCATCCGACCCCATCCCGGAGAGGATGACCCCGACGGCCCGAGCGCCCACGTCCACCGCCAGCGACTCGAGAAAGTCGTCAATGACTGAGGGGGGGCCGCCCGAGACGAGCCGCGGCCCGAGATGCACCCGGCCGTCGATGAGGGTGAGGGCCTTGTCCGCCGGGAGGACGTACACATGGTCGGCGTGCAGGGCCTCACCTTCGACCGCGTGAGTCACCGGCATCGCCGTCAGGCGAGCCAGGAGTGGCGGGAGCTCGCTGGGATGATGGGGCGAGAGGTGTGGAACCAACACGTACGCCATCCCGCCGTGGGCGGGGAGCGCCTTGAGCAATCGGCTGTAGGCCTCAACGCCGCCAGCGGAGGCGCCGATGCCGACGATGCGAACGGGCCGCTGCAGCGCCATCTCGAGACTTCAACTCCGAGTCGGACCACGCCCGGACAGAGCCCCGCCCGAGCCTGGGAAAGGTCTGCGTGCAGCCGACGGCCGGAGACGATACACCTCCATCCGGCGGTCGGTGGGAGGTACCCCATTGAATGTGTGAAATCCGGCCGAGGATTACTAGCCCAAGCGTCGCAGATGGCCCGTGGTATCGTCGCAGGTCGCGGTATTTCTCCCGTCCTGACCCTTTAAGCCGGAGTTCGCCGGTGAATTGCGTCATTGCGCAGGTTCGCCTGCCGACCCACAGCTTGCCCCGCGTCACTTCCGCCACCGCGTGGGACATAGAGACAACAGCGAGGCGACGGGCATGTGTCCGCCGCGGGGCCGATGGGTCTCGCGCCCGCCTAGGTGCTCACCGGCCTCGGCATCCGCGGCAACGGTTGCGAATGCTTCAGCCCAGGTCCCCTCACCGAATCTGGCATTTGTGCAAGCGAAGTCGAGCACAACTCAAAGCGCCACCTCGGATTACCTGGGGTGGCGCGTTCCCTATTTCCGAGCCGCGGGCACCGGTTCGCGCCACGCTGAATTACATCTCGGCCTCGGCATCTTGTTGCAATGCAGGGCGAGACAGACGGGTCTGAGTACTCATTTTACCTCCTCCCTAACATATACGAACCGGTGCGGCACGCCGAAACCGGCCAGTCCACTCGCCCGCTCCTCATGGCCTCGTTCCAGAAAAGCCATCGCCGCCGGCGTTGGAACCCACCACGCCTTTCAGCTCCATCCACCGCCGCGTAACACACCCCCTATGATCGCTTGCGCCTCTTCCTGGATGCGACCCAGGTGGTCGCTCCCCGTGAAACTCTCGGCGTACAGCTTGTAGACGTCCTCGGTGCCGGATGGGCGGACGGCAAACCATCCGTTCTCGGTGACCACCTTCAGGCCCCCAATGGGAGCCCCGTTCCCCGGGGCGTTCGTCAAGAGACTCGTGATCCTGTCGCCCGCGATCGTCGAGGCCGTGATCTGGTTCGGCGATAGGTGCTGCAAGGCGGCCTTCTGGCCTGGCGTGGCCGGCGCGTCGATCCGCTCATAGGCAAAGGGGCCAAATTCCCGGGTCAGATCGTCGTAGAGGTCGCCCGGGTCACGGCCCGCCACCGCCGTCATTTCCCCGGCCAGGAGCCCGAGAACGATGCCGTCCTTGTCCGTCGTCCAGACCGTGCCATCGCGCCGAAGGAACGATGCGCCCGCGCTCTCCTCGCCCCCGAACGCGAGCGTGCCGTTGACGAAGCCTTCCACGAACCACTTGAATCCCACCGGCACTTCGACCAGCGGCCGCCCCAGCCGCGCCCCGACCCGGTCGATCATGCTGGTGCTCACCACCGTCTTGCCGATGCCCGCCGTCGCCGGCCAGTTCGGCCGGTGCGGGAAGAGGTACCCGATGGCCGCCGCAAGAAAGCGATTGGGGTTCAGCAGGCCGGCACCCCTGGTCACGATCCCGTGGCGATCGTGGTCCGTGTCGCACGCCCACGCGACGTCGAAACGATCCTTGAGGCCGATGAGGCGCTGCATGGCGTACGGCGACGAGCAATCCATGCGGATCTTTCCGTCCCAGTCGACGCTCATGAAACGGAAGGTAGGGTCCACCTCGTCGCTCACGACGGCGATCGGGACCTGGTAACGCTCCGCGATCATCTCCCAGTACTGGACCCCGGCGCCTCCCATGGGATCGACGCCGAGCCTGAGCCCCGCGTGGCGCAGAGCGTCCATATCCACGACATTGGCGAGGTCACGGATGTACGAGTCCATGAAGTCGTGGCGACGGGTGGTGGCGGCGCGGCACGCCCGGTCGAACGGCATGCGCTTCACGCCCCGGAGCTCGTCCGTGAGCAGCGCGTTCGCGCGGTCCTGAATCCAGCCGGTGACTTGGGTATCTGCGGGACCGCCGTGGGGCGGGTTGTACTTGAAGCCGCCGTCGCGCGGCGGGTTGTGCGACGGCGTGACGACGATTCCGTCGGCAAGGTCAGCCCTGCGCCCCCGATTGTGCGTGAGGATGGCATGGGAGACGACGGGCGTCGGCGTATAGCCGTGGCGGTCGTCGATCATGACTGTCACCCCGTTCGCTGCAAGCACCTCGATGGCGCTCGCCCAGGCGGAGGCGGAGAGCGCATGCGTGTCGGCCCCGAGGAAGAGGGGCCCCGTGATGGCGTGATGTCGCCGGTAGTCGCAGATGGCCTGGGTGATGGCGAGGATGTGGCGTTCGTTGAACGAGACGTCGAGCGCCGAGCCCCGGTGCCCCGACGTGCCGAACGCCACGCACTGCCCGGACACCGACATGTCGGGTCGTTGCGTATAGTACGCCGTCATCAGCCGCGGCACGTTCACCAGCATGGCCGCCGCCGGGGGCTTCCCCGCCCGCGGATCAACCCTCATGCGCGCAGGTCGTCGTTGGACAGCCACCCGCCGGTGAATCCGGCCGCCCGCAGTCCAGCAACGAGGTACCGACATCCGCGCATCAACTGCCAGACCAGCCCCGACTTGTAGTTTTCGATCATGATGACGATCGGCCCCTCGTTGATGCCGAAGTGCCACGGCGACACCCAGCCATTCGGCAAGCCACCGGGATCGGGGAACGTCGGATTGAACGTCGCCTTGAAGCCGTACCGATGGTCGCCAACCCGCCGATACCGCGTGAAGTCTGCGATCGTCGGCACCGTGATCTCCGGCGCAAACGGCAGCGAGGCGACTACGGCCCAAGGAGCGATCGTGCCGTCGTCGGGGCCGTCGGGCACCGCCCGCGCCAGGTAGTCGAAGAACCGCCGCTCGATCCCGTCGACCTTGCGGGTGATCTCCCCCGGTCCGTCGCTCGCCGTGATCCCCCAGCAGAATTCACCGTAATGCGCAAAGCCGCCGGGATTGCGGATGCCGTGCTGCTGCTGCACCAAAGTGGCGCGGCGGCTGTTCTCGAAGTAATCGATCCCGTGCGCGCGCATGAAATCGTCCTGGATGCCACGAAAATCGATCCATACATGGGAGAGTTGATGGGTGAACAGCGGCCCTGCGTACAGGAACTCGGTGCCGTAGACGGTCTTCCACTCATAGGTGGAGGCCCACGCCCGGTAGCTCTCCGCGGGAAGCGGATGCGTCGGCGACCCGAGTCCGAGCAGATACAGCAGCAGCGCCTCGTCGTATCCTTCCCACCGGTACGGAAGAAATCCACTCTCCGGCTTCCATCCGTGGGTCACCGTGAGTCCGCCGTTCCGGGCCCATTGCCAATCGACCCGGGCGTACAGGCGGTCGGCCAGGTCGCGGATCTCGCGCTCGGCGGGCGCGTTTCCATCGAAGTACGCCGCGGATGTCAACATGCCGCCCAGCAGGAGGGCGGAATCGATCGTCGACAACTCGCATTGCCACGCGCGCGCGCCGGTTTGCATGTCGAGGAAGTGATAGTAAAACCCCTTGTGACCCGTCGCGTCGGGCTCGGCCCCCTGCTTGCTCTGCCAGAAGAACCGCAGTGTCGTGAGCGTTCGTTCCGCGGCCTTGGTGCGCGTGACAAGCCCCCGTTCCACACCGACCGGATACGCGGTGAGCCCCAGCCCGACCGCCGCAATGCTCGCGGGCCAGTCCGACTGTGTCTTGTCGAGCACCAATCCGTTGGCGTCGTTGGTCTCGTGCAGGAAGTAGCCGAACGCGCCCCGCTGGATGGCGTCGATCATCTGCGACTCCGTCTGGGCGGGGGCCCGGTCGTTCATGTGCGCGTCACCCCAAAGATCGACGATTCTTGAAAGAAGTGCGCTACGTGCGGGCGCACGGGGCTGCTCAGGCGAGATTCATCCTCTTCAACAGGCCCCTTGAACCGGGGGCGCGAGCGCAGCGTGGTGAACAGGAATGAGCCCTTGATGCCGGCTCATGGGCGTATTGCAGCGCCTGGACCGCCTCGCGGGTGATGCGCAGCGCAACTTCGACCGGCAGTTGTCCCTCCCGGGCGAGCCGGCTCCGGAGACTCTCGCCCTCCACATAGGGCATGGTGAACCAGAGCTGCCCGGCCGCTTCGCCGGAGTCGTGGACGGTGAGGATGTGGGGATGCTGCAGGCGGGCGGCGAGTCTGATTTCGCGTTGGAAGCGCTCGGGACCCAGGGTGGCGGCGAGCTGCGGACGGAGGACCTTCAGCGCGACGGGGCGGTCGTGTTTGAGATCGTGAGCGAGATAAACCATGGCCATGCCGCCGCGTCCCAGCTCCCGGTCGAGCAGGTAGCGGTCACGGAGGGCATCGGCCAACGCGCTGGGAATGTCCGACACGGAACCGAGGACGGAGAAGCTTCGAATCTGCTTGCGTCAGGGAAGCCACGCCAGCGCTCCCACGTCGCCGTCGGCTCTGCTTGTCAGTGGCTCCGGCGCCGGGGGGCGATTCGGAAACGGTATCGGCAGCGCAACCCCTGAAGCCAGGATCGCTCGGCTTGAAGCCTGAAGTGGAGGAAGAAATCGAGATTCGGTATCCGGTGATTGCAGCGATACCCGGCCCAGTGCATGAACGGAAGCGTTTTGCCCCGCTTGGTCACAGGCGATGCTTCGCCCATTCGCAGGCTCTTCACCGAGGTGTCGACCGGCTCTGCCGCCCACGAGCCGGTCGCAAGGTCCGGGATGATGTCGTACGCTGCGGCCACCCGGGCCTGCTTCCGGTCCACCAGGTAGTTCCAATAGGGCTGATCGAAGACTCCGACCGCGAAGACCTTCTGGAGCCGATCCCTCTCACAGCATACGGCGGAGAGATCTTCGACACCGAGGAACCCTTTGCGCGACACCAGTGCTCCGGAGGCAAACTCTCTCGACCGGAATTCCTGCCTCATCTGCTGGCGAAACGCCGGATCGGCATAGACCCAGTCGGGGCTGGTGTCGAAGAACATGAGGTCAGACTGGCTCGCCAGCAGCTTGCTCATCAGCGGATCGAGCGCGGTCAGGACGATGATATCGGAGTCGAGGAAGAGGAACTCGTCGAACGGCCCGTGGAAAGCGGCGAACTTCCGAAACACCTTTTCGCCAGCGTAGGACCCGGGATACAGCGTGCGCCCGATGAGGTCGAGGTCATTGAGCACGCCGGGCAGGTCGAGTATCGTGAAATCGTAGGTCGATGCCAGCGCGGCGAGCCGGTCGACCTTGTCGTCGAACGGGATCAGGACCAGCTCGACGCTGGGGTTGTAGGTCCGCACGCTCTCGAGAAACGCAAGCGTCCAGTCAAGAACCGCGTCGTTCGCTAGGCAGTACAATCCCCATCGTGCCATAGGGGAATCGCTCGCGTTCTTGGAGGTGATCGTGTGCCGACCTCGATGCAAAATAGCAGAAACCGGGCCAGGGTGCGCGGCGAAGAGGGCGACTCACCTCAGCCTGCCAGATACTGGTGCACAAAGGCGATCGCCATGCTCCCCTCACCAACGCCGGACGCCACTCGCTTGATCGAGCCGTGGCGGACGTCGCCGGCGGCGAAGATGCCGGGGACGCTGGTCTCGAGGAGATAGGGATCCCGCGGCAGGGTCCACGTCGTATCGAGACCTTCGGCCGAAGAAGGTTGCCTCGCTCGCGTCTCGAGCACCTGGAGCATGTCGCGCCCGGTGCAGACATAGCCGGGAGTGTCCCGCACGACCGCCGGTGGAAGCCACCGGGTCTCCGCGTCGGCGCCGATCAGGATGAACACGGCGTCGGTCGGCTCGGTGCGTCGGGTGCCCTGGACCCGGTCGAGCAGGGTGAGCTGCTCCACGTGGTCACGGCCGTCCACGGCGACGACCTCGGCATTGAATCGCAGCTCCACGTTTCGTTTGGCCTTGAGCTGATCGATTAGGTACTGCGACATGCTGGTGGCGAGCGACGGGCCCCGCGCCAGCATGGTGACCTGCCGGGCGTAGCTGGCGAACCAGACCGCTGCCTGACCGGCCGAATTCCCGCCCCCCAGCAGATGGATGTGCTTGCCCCGGATTCGCTGCGCCTCGGTGCGCGCCGCGCCATAGTAGACCCCGCGCCCGACCAGCCGATCGATCCCCTCGGCGTCGAGTCGCCGCCAGCTCACGCCGAGCGCCAGGACCACGGCGCGGGCCCGGACGGATTCGTCTCCGTCCAGTCTCACCAGGTGGGCCGGGCCACTGGCCTCGGCGCCGCCGGCAGGTGCCAGACCCACGGCCTCGCGGGCCAGCACGATCTCGGTGCCGAAGCGCTCCGCCTGACGCCAGGCGCGAGCGCTCAGCTCGTCGCCTGAGAGGCCGTTCGGAAAGCCCAGGTAATTCTCGATCCGGGACGAGCTGCCGGCCTGGCCTCCGGGGGCGAGTCGCTCGATGAGCATGGTCTTGAGGCCCTCGGACGCGCCGTACACCGCCGCCGCGAGCCCGGCGGGTCCCCCGCCGACGATCGCGACGTCGTAGGCTCCGTCGGCCGCGGCGACCGACAGGCTGGTGCGGAGCCCGATACGCTCGGCCACCGCGCGGAGCGTCGGCGTGGCGAGCCGGGAGCCGTCGGGAAACACGAGCAGGGGGCAGAGGGCATTCGCGGGCAGCCCGCCGGGCACCCGGGCCCCTGCGTCGGGGTCGGCCAGATCGATCCAGGTGTGGACCACGCGGTTCCGGGCGAGAAAATTCCGGAGCTCGTGGCAGGCCGGATCCCAGCGTTCTCCCACCAGCGTGATCGCCGTGCGAGGGATCGCCGCGGTCACCTCTCGAGCCCGGGTGATGCGCTGCACCATGGTAGCGAACAGCTGGTCGCTCAAGCGCCGCGAGCAGAGAATCAGTTCGTGAAAGTCGTCAGCCTCCAGCCGGGCCACGCGGCTGGGCTCCTCGGCGCGCAGGCTGGCGATGGCCGGGCTGTTGAGCAGGAGCGGCACTTCGCCGAAGTAGGCGCCCGGCTCGTAGGTACCGATCTGCCGGTCCACGCCGGCCGCGCTCTTGAAAGCGGCGACTCGGCCGCGGAGCAGGAAGAAGAAGGCGGCGAGCTCGCCCTCTCGAATCAGCCAATCGCCGGAATCCAGGCTCAGGTCCGCCGCACGCGTGGCGATCGCATCCACCTGCTCGGGTGGAAGGTCGGCGAGCAGGGATACGGCCTGGAGGTCTTCGCGGGTGATCATGACGGTTCCTCGACGGCTGAACGCCTCTATATTGTCGTTGCCCCCGATCGGTCGTTTCCGCCGGGTCAACCTGAATCAAGAAAGCGGATCCATGTATACGCGCGTCTTCGCGGCGGCCGTGTCCGCGGTGGGTTCGATCGCCGTGCTCGGTGCTCAACCCGCCGGCGCCCAGGTGCAGCCGTTTCCCGCGAGCTTTCACACCCAGCGGATCCCCGCCAACGGCACAACGCTCGACGTCCGCATCGGCGGTAAGGGCCCGGCCGTCGTCCTGCTGCACGGTTACGGCGAGACCGGCGACATGTGGGCGTCGCTGGCCGCGAAGCTTGCGGCCAGGTACACGGTGATCGTGCCGGATCTGCGAGGGATGGGCCTGTCGGCGCGGCCTGCCGGTGGTTACGACAAGAAGACGCAGGGCCACGATGTCGCCGGCGTGCTCGACGCGCTCAAGATCGACAAGACCGACCTCGTCACGCACGACATCGGCAACATGGTCGGGTATGCCGTTGCCGCGGAATATCCCGCCCGCGTGCGCCGGTTCGTCCTCATCGATGCGCCGCTGCCGGGCATCGGGCCCTGGGACGACATCGTCAAGAGCCACGCCCTGTGGCACTTCTCCTTCTGGGGTCCCGATGCCGAGCGGCTGGTGGCGGGGCGCGAGCGAATCTACCTCGACCGGTTCTGGAACGAGTTCTCGGCCGATCCCAAGAAGTTCTCCGAGGCTTCCCGCGCTCACTACGCCAAACTCTACGCGCAGCCCGGCGCCATGCACGCGGGCTTCTCGCAGTTCCAGGCGTTCGATCAGGACGCGATCGACAACAAGGCCTTCCTCGCTAACGGAAAGCTGACCATGCCCGTGCTGGCAATCGGCGGCGAGAAGTCGTTCGGGCCGACGATGGCGGTCGTCATGCGTGCCGCCGCCACCGACGTCCACGAGGGCATCGTGCCCAACTCCGGGCATTGGATCATGGAAGAGAACCCGGACGCCACCATCGCGCTGGTTACCGACTTCCTGGCGAAGTGAAGCGGGCGCGGCTCAGTGCGCCGCGCTCGCCAGCTCGGTGACCGACGCCGACAGCCGCATCACCCGGTTCGGGTCGCTCGACGCCTGCACGTCCCGGTCCAGCTCCGCCGCCAGCTTCATCAGGGTCTCCGCCTGCTTCTTCCCGTTCTGCTTCTCCGCCTTGTTGAGCGCCTTCGCAACGTTGGATACCCGGCCCTTCGCGAGGCCGTGGTTCCGCTCCAGCTGGTCCAGGTACGCCCGCGCCACCACGAAGCTCGCCGGCCACACGAACCGGGGCTGGTGCTGGGGGTTGAAGACGTCCAGCTTCACCAGCTTCGCCGCGTCGATTTCGTTCTGCGACAGCAGCTGGCTCGGCGTAAGCTCGAGCAGGTCGAGCCCGCGGGTGATCTCGGAGCCCACGATGTAGCCGTTGTACCAGTAGGCGGACCAGTAGCCGCCTCCGTCCCCCAGCTTCTCCGCGTCGAGCGGCCCGCGGTCGAAGAAGGCGATCTCCACCGGATGCGCGGCGTCGGTGAAATCGACCACCGAGATGCCGCCCTGATACCACGCCTGCACCAGGATGTCCCGGCCCGGCACCGGGATGAGCGAGCCGTCGTGGGCGACGCAATTCTCCAGGTCCGTCTGGACGGCCGGCAGCTTGTAGTAGCCCGCGGGCGCCAGCGTGTTGTTCGACAGAGAGAATACCGCGTCCGCGCCCCACTTCGGCGGATCGGTGGCGCGGCAGTGCGGCTCCGCCCCGCCGCCCCACTCATCGGTGAAGAGCACCTTGGTCGCGTCGTTGTTGAACGTGGCCGAATGCCAGTAGGCGAAGTTCGGATCAGTCACCTCGGCGACGCGCTTCGGGTGAACGGGATCGCTGATGTCGAGCAGGATGCCGTTGCCCGAGCAGGCCCCGGCGGCGAGACCCACCGCCTGGTACACGGTGATGTCGTGGCACATGTTCGTCACGGTGGTGCTCTGCGTTCCTTCCCCGTGATTCCCGCCCTTCCAGAGCCCGGCGATGTCCCCGCTCGAATCCGCGAAGAGCCGAGGGGAGGCCACGATCTTCGCGTCCTGCGGCGACGCCAGCGGCACCTTGATGATGTCGATCTTGAACAGTGATGTGTTCGGATCCTCATCGGCGTTCTTCCCCGAGCATCCTGCCAGCTCGCTCCCCGACCGGACCACACTCGTCTCCGAGACGTAGATGTAGACGTTCTCGGCGTCGTTCGGGTCGGTGACCAGGGTGTGAGTGTGTGAGCCGCGACAGGTCTGGACGGCGGCCACCTGCTTCGGGTGGTCGAGGTCGCTGATGTCGAAGATGCGCACGCCGCGGAACCGGTCGGCGCTCACACTGTCCGTCACGCCCTCGCGCCCGCAGTCCACGCGAGCGCTGGTCTGCTCGACCGAGAGGAAGAGCAGGTTCTGGTAGACGGACGGATCGTTCTGCCCGCCGGGACAGACCATCGAAGTCCGGAGGGTGGGCGCCTTCGGATTGGACATATCCCAGACCTGGAGCCCGTAATAGTTCCCCAGGAAGATGTAGTTCCCGCTGAAGGCGATGTCCGCGTTGACGAACTCGTTCTTGCCCGCCGTGGCGGGATCGAAGAAGCTCGGGGGCGGGGGCTCGTGAGCCAGCATCCTGAGGTTCTCGATCGCCTCGCCGGCATCGTCGAAGCCCGCCTTGAGGCCCACCCGCGGGTCGGGGGCGCTGGACACGTCGCCCGACGCCTGCTTGGCCTGGGCGCAAAGGCTCACGGGCACCGCCAGGAGCGTGCTCGCGAGCGCGAGGCGCCAGCTTGTTGCGAATGTCATAGTCGGGTCTCGGTCCTCACGGTGAGTGTGACGCCGGCAGGGTGGCGAGCAGCTTGCGCATCCGCTCGATCTCGATGCGCTGGTCGGTGTCCACCTCGGAGACGTAGCGGAACGTGGGGGTCTCCTGCGCCGCGCCCTGCGTGTCGAAGAGGGTCCTCACCATCGTGAGCGCGCCCCCGTGGTGCTGGATCATGAGCTGGAGGAACAGCCGGTCGAACTCGGCATCCTTCGCGGCGGCGAGCTGCGCCATCTGCTCGGGGGTCAGCATCCCGGGCATGAGCATGTCGTGCATGCCGTCGTGCTGGTGCCCGTGAGGCGCGCCCGGGTCCGGCGCGGCCTGGCCGCGGTCCTTGAGCCAGTTCTGCATCAGGCGGATCTCGTCCTTCTGGGAGATCGCGATGCGCTGGGCGAGGAGGCGGATCGACGGGTTGGTGGTACGGGTCGGCACCAGGGCCGCCATCTCCAGGGCCTGGGCGTGGTGGCCGATCATGCCCTGCATGAACTCGACGTCGGCCGGGCTGTAACGCGGCGCCTGGGCCGAGGCCTTGACCGGCGCGAGCGCGAGCAGCAGCAACATCGCGGCTGTGAGGAGTGCCCGAGGCGACGATGAGTTCATTGGGTAAGTCCAGGCCCTCCTACGGATGGCAATGGCCGGGTGTTTCGGCCCTCGGCGGCCCGAACCGGCTCACCGCGCGGGCTCCCCGAGGTATCGGTCGAGCCAGTCGAGCGTCTCTTTCACCAGCTGGGCCCGGGGAACGAAATGGCCGCCCTGCGAAATCACCTGGCGCTTCCGGTCGGGCGGCGCGCCGAGCAGCCGGAACATCGGGCGCTGGGACGTCTCGACCGGGAAGTAGTGGTCGTACTGCCCATTCAACATAAGCACCGGAATCCTGATGCGGGGCAGGAAATTGATGGGCTCCACTTCCGGCTGGCCCCGCTGGAACTCGAGCCCGGCAACGAGCAGGACGACGGCCTTGAAGCGGGGCTCGACGGCCGGCATGAGGCCACCCAGATACCCACCCCAGCTCCAGCCGAAGTAGGCGACCCTCGTGGTATCGATGTCGGCCCGGGTATCGAGGTAGTCGATCGTCCGGCGCATGTCCTTGGCCCAGGCGATCACGTGCTCTTTGTAGAAGTTGCTGCTGTCCGGGTAGTCGCTGTGCAGGCTGTCCTGCCGCTCGTACGTGCTCTTGTAGACCGGGAACACGAGCGCCCGTCCGCTCTTGATGATGAAGTCGAGCAGACCCGCGTACTCCACCACCGAGGGCGCGGCGCTCCGATCGTGCAGAGCGTCGGAGCCGGGAAACACCACGACGGCCTGAAACGGTGGGCGGTGCTGCTTGGGCAGGAAGAGGAACGCCGTGACCCGCTCCTTGCCGTAGGCGGCATCGAAGGAAACCCGCTCCTCCCGCCACGCCTCCGCGGCCGAGTCCGCCGTCTCGACGCTGGCGTTGAGGCTGGTGCGATCGTAATCGTACATCCGGCGGTACGCCTCGAAGACCGCGTCGGAAACCGGGCGCTCCCTGGTGAAATCGCGGAAGAGTCGCGCGACGCGACGACCCGCTTGGGTGAGGTTCGTCTGATCGGAGTACCTCGCCAGCCGGAACCCGTTGGTGATGGACCGATCGAACGCCGGCTGGGCATAGGCGTCGTTGAACGCGTACGTGGGGTCGTTCCAGCCGCCGCCCAGGATGTACCGCCCCTCGGCGGACTCGTTGAAGCACCACTCCCGCGCGTTGCCGGCCATGTCGTAGGTGCCGAAGGGCCCCAGCCCCTGGTTCTGGCCGACGGGTGCCGGGCTCTTCCCGCTGAAGTTGCTCAACGGGACGATGGCGGCGCTCGCCCGCGTATGCGCGGCCCGGCTCCAATGGTAGATCGTCGGCAGCTCCTTGCCGGCGAAGGCCGCGTAGGCGGCCGCCTCGTACCAGCTGACCCCCGTCACGGGGTAGTCTCCCTGGCCGGTCGGATAGTCGCCCGCCTCCCAGGTCGCGGGGCCCGGCCGGCCGGTCTTGTCCGTGAATCGCTTCACGCCTTCCTCCCAGGAGATCTCCCGCCCTTCCAGGATGAAGGGGTATTTCCAGAGCTCCTTCCGCTGGTAGCCTCCGCTCGCCACGAACTGCTTGAAGGCCCGGTTGGTGACTTCGTAGCGGCCCATCATGAAATCGCCGAGCTTGATGGGCTCGAGATGGTCGAGCCCCGGCAGGTTCAGGTCCACCTCGCCGCCCGGGACGCGAACCATCCCGGTGTCGGCGGCGGGACCGCTGTCGAGCACGAAGGGCACGCGCGGCCAGCCGTACGGCTCGACCGCACCTTCGACCGGGCGCCGGCCCTCCTGCTCGAGCTTGATTCGAGACAGACGAAAGGGGAAGCGCGCAGCCACGAGCGGCGTGGCTCCCAGCAAAGTCCACGGAGCGGCCGGCGTCGCGTAGCTCTTGCGATACACCCGCGCTCCTGACGGCTCCGACAGGATGGTGATTGTGTCCGAGACTTTGGGCCACAGGGTCGCGAGCACGGAGTCGCGGGGGATGATGACGCTCGCCCGTTGTGCCACGGCGTAGGCCGAGTCCCAGAGTCCGCTGTCGGCCAGCGTGCGGATCATCGGGATGGCTTCGCGAGTGGCCCAGCGTACGTCGGCCGCGTGCCGGCCGTGGCCCCGATACCAGCCGGCCAGCAGGGCGGCGCCGGCGAGCGCGGCGGCGGCACCCCCGGCCCAGCGGAGCCAGCCGGGTGCGCGCCGCGCCGGTATCGCCAGCGTGGTGCTGGACGGAGCCGCGAGCGCATTGGCGAAGTCTCCCGCGGTCGCGAACCGATCCGCCGGCTCCCGGCTCAGGGCGCGTGCGACTGCTTCCTCGAGCGGGGCGGGGATCCTGTCGCGCAGCGCCGCCAGCGACGGGGCGGGCCCGGTAAATCGCTTCGCGATGACGGACTGCGGCGTGGCCCCGGTGAACGGCGCCTCTCCCGCGAGCATCTCGTAGAGCACGCACCCGAGGCTGTAGATGTCCGAGCGGCCGTCCAGCTCGGATGCTCCGGCCGCCTGCTCGGGGCTCATGTAGGCCGGCGTGCCCAGACTCATCCCGGTGGCGGTGAGCTGGTCGCTCCCGTCGGCGCCCACGCTCCGCGCGATCCCGAAGTCCGCGACCAGCGTGTTGCCGTCGCGGGTCAGCATGATGTTCTCCGGCTTCACGTCCCGGTGAATGACGCCGTGCTCGTGCGCGTAGCCGAGCGCCTCCGCGGCCTCCCGGGCCACGCGAAGCGCGCCGTCGAGCGGGAGCGCGCCGTCGCGACGGAGGCGGTCGCGCAGCGATTCGCCCTCCACGTACGGCATGGTGAACCACAGCTGACCGGCGGATTCACCCGAGTCGTAGACCGACAGGATGTGGGGGTGCTGGAGGCGGGCGGCAAACCGGATCTCGCGCTGGAATCGCTCGGGGCCGAGGGCGACGGCCAGCTCCGGACGGAGGACCTTGAGCGCGACGAGGCGGTCGTGCCTCAAGTCCCGCGCGAGGTAGACGGTGGCCATGCCGCCGCGGCCGAGCTCACGCTCGAGGACGTACCGGTCGCGCAGCGCCTCGGCGAGCTGGGCCGGGAGTTCGGGCACGGCAAAGCCTGGAGTCGGGACGAAGGGAATCTGTCCCGGACCCCAGGCTCCCGCCAGCGCCGGCCGAGAGGTGGCGCCGCCTACTGGTGCGTGCTGTCCTGCCCGGCGCGGATGCTGTCAGCGCCGGCCCGGCGTTTCTTCCACTTCGCCTTTCCGCTGTGCGCCGCCGTCCGGCCCGTCCGTGTCCCGGGCGCGGCCTTCAGAGCCGTATCGGCTTGCATCACCGCCCCTGTCTGGAGCGTGTCGCGGGGATGCTGTGGCTGCTGCTGGGCGTGGAGCAAGGACGCCCCGATGAGCGCGAGGAGTCCTGTAGCAACGCCGACCGTGATCCATCGCGAGTGAATTGGCATATCCGTAACCTCCGTCTTCTCGCTTCCGAACGGTACCAGATCATCGGCTGAGAAACCGTGCCCACGAGCACCGCGCCGCCGTGCGCTCTCGCACGCTCTGTGGCGCTTACGAAGTTCGTGATACTTAAGGAAGGCATCGAAGGGGGCCGCGGGGTCTAACTGGCTCCATCCCCGCGGCTCCGATACAATACCGCCATGCCGATCCCCTACCGGAGCACCGCGGTTGCCGTGGCGCTCGCTGTGGTACCGCTCGTTTCCGCCGCCGCCCAACACGCCGTCTTCACGCACGCCGACACGCTCCGCGGCACCATCACGCCCGAGCGCGCATGGTGGGACGTCGTGTTCTACGACCTCCACGTGACGTTCGACCCGGCCGACAGCACGATACGCGGGTGGAACGGGATCACCTACCACGTCGTCGGTGCGGCGCGCGCGATGCAGATCGATCTGCAGGTGCCGCTCGAGATCGACAGCGTGGTGCAGGACGGACGGCGGCTGGCGTATCGCCGTGACGGAAACGCGTTCTTCGTTACCGTCGCAGGCCAGCAACGGAAGGGCACGACCCGCACGCTTGCCGTCTACTACCATGGACGGCCGCGGGTCGCGGAGAAGCCGCCGTGGGACGGGGGCGTCACCTGGGGGCGCGATCCTGGCGGCCATCCCTGGATCGCCACCACGTGTCAGGGACTCGGCGCCAGCGTCTGGTGGCCGACCAAGGACACCCAGGCCGACGAGCCGGACAGCCAGCGGATCTCGCTCACCGTTCCCGATTCCCTGCGCGCCATCGCGAACGGCCGCCTCCGCGGCATCGAGCGCGTCGGCGATGGCTGGACCACCTACGAGTGGTTCGTCGCCGACCCGATCAACAACTACGACGTCGCCGCCTCCATCGGCCGCTATGCGGAGTTCACCGATGCGTACGAGGGCGAGGGCGGCCATCTCACGCTCGACTTCTGGCCGCTCGCGGCCGATCTCGACACGGCTCGCGTGCAGTGGCAGCAGGTCAAGCCGATGCTCGGCTGCTTCGAGTACTGGTTCGGGCCGTACCCGTGGTACCGTGACGGCTACAAGCTCGTCGAGGCACCGCATTTAGGCATGGAGCACCAGAGCGCGGTGGCGTACGGCAACGGATTCATGAACGGGTACCGTGGCAGGGACCTCTCCGGCACGGGGTGGGGCCTGACCTGGGACTTCATCGTGATCCACGAGAGCGCCCACGAGTGGTTCGGCAACAGCATCACCTCTGCGGACCTGGCGGACATGTGGGTCCACGAGAGCTTCGCCAACTACGCGGAGGCGCTCTACACCGAGTGCCGCTACGGCGAGCGTGCGGGTGCCGAGTACGTGCTCGGCGTGCGGAAGCGGATCCAGAACGACGCGCCCATCGTCGCGCCCTTCGGCGTCAACGCCGAGGGATCCGGCGACATGTACTACAAGGGCGGGAACATGCTGCACACCATCCGCCACGTCATCGGCAACGACAGCACCTGGCGGGCCATCCTGCGGGGGCTCAACGCCGAATTCGGGCACCGCATCGTCACCGGGAAGCAGGTGCAGGAGTACATCAGCGCGCAGTCAGGCCGGGATCTGGGCCGGGTCTTCGCGCAGTATCTCACGACGACGAAGATCCCGGTGTTCGAGTACCGGCTCGACGGCACGACGCTGAGCTATCACTGGGCCGACGTGGTGCCCGGGTTCGACATGCCGATCCGCGTGGCCGCCGGGGAAGGGCAATGGGTGACGCTCTCGCCTACGGAGGCGTGGCAGACGACCACGCTGCCGCTTGCGGCGCCGGAGGACTTCCGCGTGGACGAGAACTTCTACGTGGTCGCCCGGCGCGCGAGCGGTCCCTGACTTGACCGAGCCACCGCTGGTGGGTTAGGGTTCGGCTACAGACGTACGGCGATGGAGTTCGCCCCAAAGCGCCACTGCTGACTGCGGCGGCTGATGACTCCTGCAAGGCCCAAGAGGCCCGGCAGGAGTTTTCTTATGCCCGGGCCACTCCTATCGGAGGCGCCGATGGAATCGAACGTCTGGCTGGTGGCGAGCGCCTGGATGGCGCTGGCGCTCGTGGCGAGCCTCATCTCGATCCGCGTCGGGATCTCGGTCGCGCTGATCGAAATACTGGTGGGCATCGCAGCGGGCAACTTCTTTGGGCTGCACAGCACCCCGTGGATCGATTTCCTCGCGACTTTCGGTTCCGGCCTGCTGACCTTCCTGGCGGGCGCCGAGATCGACCCCGACTCGCTGCGCCGTCACCTCAAGCCCGCGCTCGTCATCGGCGCGGTTGGGTTCATCGCCCCCTTCCTGGCCGCCGGCGCGCTCGCGTACTGGGTGGCACACTGGGAGCGCCACGCGGCCTTCATCGCCGGCATCGCGCTGTCGACCACTTCGGTGGCGGTCGTGTACGCCGTGATGGTGGAGACCGGGCTCAACCGGACCGAGATCGGCAAGCTCATTCTCGCCGCATGCTTCGTGAACGACTTCGGCACGGTGCTCGCCCTGGGCATCATCTTCGCGAATTTCAACGGGTGGCTGGCCCTTTTCGTCGCCGTGACCGCCGTTGTCCTCTGGTATCTGCCGCGCCTGACGCGGTTCGTGATTCGCAAGGTGGGCCACCGTGTGAGCGAGCCAGAGGTCAAGTTCATCTTTCTCGTGCTCTTGCTGCTCGGCGGGCTCGCCAAGGTCGCCCAGAGCGAGGCGGTCTTGCCCGCGTACCTCGTCGGGCTGGTCATCGCCGGTGTGTTCGTGCGCGACCGCGTGCTCATGGATCGCATGCGCACGATCGCGTTCACGATGTTGACCCCGTTCTACTTCCTCAAGGCCGGGCTCTATGTGTCGCTGCCGGCGATTGCCGCGGGTGCCATCCTCATTCTCGGATTCCTCGCGGCGAAGATGGTCGCGAAAGCGGTCGGCATTTGGCCGCTCACGCGAGCATTCCGCTTCGAGCGGCGGGAGGGCGCGTACACCACGCTGCTCATGTCCACGGGACTCACGTTCGGGACCATTTCGGCGCTCTTCGGCCTGACGAATCACATCATCGATCAGGCCCAGTACACCATCCTGGTGACCACGGTCATTGGGAGCGCGATCATTCCGACGATGATCGCCCAGCGGTTCTTCCAGCCGCCCCTGCCAGGGCGGCCGGCACCGGAGCATCAGCTCCGGTCCCGGTTGCTGTTACCGGGTGAGTCCCGGCGTCGGTAGTTCGCGCGCCGCCTCGTCCTGAAACGTCAGTACCGCGCAGTGCTCGTCCAGCATCACGCTGAACGGGAAGTGGAGGTCGCGGAAGCGGAAGGCGACCTCTTCAGGGGTCACGCGGGTCACTTCGGCCTCCGCCGCCAGGATGGTGCGGCTCACCAGACAAAGCACGATCTGGTAGCGCCGTCCCACCTCGTAGGCATCGCAAGCCGCGCCCGCCGCGATCCGCGCGCCCTCCTGCGAGAGATCCAACAACTCATACCGGGCGTGCCCGTGAACCAGCGTGCCTCTGAGCTGCCCGGGGTATGCCAGGCGCAGCATGCCGCGCCGATTACGGCTGGGGACTCGAATGGTCATCCCGTAAGCTGCCCGGCCATCGCCACGCTCCGGGCACGGCCGGGTAACAGGATCGCGAACGCCCCTCAGAGCCCGGCCGTCAGCGACACCCTGAGCGCCCGCGGCGAGCCCGGGCTGATGTTGTTGTTGCTGTGCGACGTGATGAAGTACCGCCGGTCGAACACGTTCTCCACGTTGAGCTGCGCGCGCAGGTTGCGGGTGAGCGTGACGTACGCCGCGGCGTCGACCCGGGTGAAACTCGGCAGGGTCACGGCGTCGTCGATCGCCGCGAACATCCGGTCCTGATAGATCACCCCCGCACCCAGCCCGAACCTGGGAGCGATCTGGTACCGGTTCCAGAGCGACACGGTATTGCGCGGCACGAGTGGTACCCTGGCGCCCGGCGCCGCCGCCGAGGTCCGGCTCGTGATGTAGGCGTCCTGGTTCGCGTAGCCGCCGGCGATCTGCCACGCGGCGGTCACATTGCCGGTCGCGCCGAGCTCGAAGCCCTTGGTGCGCTGGCTACCGGTCTGGACCGTTCTGGAGGGATCGGCCGGATCCGATGCCGTCGTGTTCGTTCGATCGAGCTGGTAGACGGCCGCCGTGACCGCCAGCGATTGAAAGACGTCCCACTTCAGGCCCGCCTCGTAGTTGGTGAACTTCTCCGGCTCGAGCGTGGCGGTGGTCGCCGTGAGCGACGTGAACTGCTCGCCGGAGCTCGGTAGATACGACACGCTGTAGCTCGCGTAGAGCGATAGCGGCGCCACGGGCTTCACCACCAGGCCCGCCCGCGGCGAGATCAGGTTGTCCGTCCGGGCGAGGTCGTTCCCGGTGCGGTTGTTGTGGAACGTCAGGTCGAAGCGCTCGTACCGCGCGCCCCCGATGAGCTGCACCGCCGGCGACAGCTCCAGCTGGCTCTGTGCGTACAGAGAGAGCGTGGTGTTCGCCGTGTGGTTGTCGGCGTCCGTGGCGCTCTGGCGGAACGTGATCGGCCGCGAGACCGTCGGCGCGCTGAACGGAACGCTCACCGCCGTCGCCGTGCCGTCGAAGTAGCCGGTATTGCGGAAGTTGTCGCTCACCTGGCGGCCAACCTCGAACCCGCCGAGCAGCGTCTGCCTGATCGACCCGCTGACGAGCCGATAGGTCAGCTCGATCTGGTTGAACAGGTTCAGGCGCTCGATCCCCTGGTTGTACCCGTTGAGCGCAACCTCGGTCTCGTCGGCGTTCACCGCGGCCGGGAAGACGTTCTGGTAGAACTTGTCGTAGTGGCCCAGCAAGGTGCGGTTCCGGACGATCACGCTCGGGCTGAGGCCGTGCTCGACGGTCGCCACGCCGACGTTGACGTCGGCGTCCGCATGGCTCACGCCGGGATCGCCGAAGAAGGTCCGCACGTCGGCGTCGGCCGGCCGGCCCTGGAAGGAGGGCACGCCCCGATCCGCGGTGCGGTGATCGGAAAAGCGCTCGTAGCTCGCGATGACCCTGGTCCTGGCGCCGGGCGCGAAGGTCACGGTGGGGTTGAGCCCGTAACGCTCGAGACTCACCTCGTGCCGGAACACGTCGGAGTTCTCGTACATGGCGTTCACCCGGGCGGCGAGCTGGCCGGAGATGCCCTGGCCGACGTCGATCGCCCCGCGCCGGCTGCCGTAGGAGCCGCCCGTCAGAGTGACCTCGCGCGTCGGCGCCCACTCCGCCTCCTTGCTGACCCGGTTGATGACGCCCCCGCCGACACCCCGGCCAAAGATCAGCGCGTTGGCCCCCTTGAGCCCCTCGACCCGGTCGACGTTGTACAGGTCACGAAAGTATTGGACGTCGTCCCGGAACCCGTCGACGAAGAAGCCTGCGGTCGAGCCGTTTCCGCGGATGGTCGGCTGGTCGCGATTGCCCTCTCCCTGGCCCATTGTGACACCCGGCATGTATCGCACGACGTCGGCCATGCCCCGCATGGCCTGATCCGCGATGAGCTCGTCGGTCACGACGCTGACCGACTGGGGCACGTCCCGGAGCGGCGTCGCGGTCTTGGTCGCCGTGCTGGTTTGCGCGGGAGCGTAGCGCGATCTCCGGCCGGCCTTCGCCACCACCTGGATCGGCTCCAGCACCTGCACGCCGGACGTGCCCTGCGACAGCACGATCGTCTGCTCGTCGAGCAGGCGCCCGGTAAGGCCGGTTCCCGCGAGCAGGACGCTGAGCGCGTCGACCGGCGGAAGCATCCCCGACACGGGGCTCGACCGAAGGCCGGCCGGCACGTTTGCGGGGACCGTGACCTCGAGCCCCGATTGGCGGCGGAACACCTCGAGCGCATCGGCGAGCGGCTGCGCCGGTATGGCAAACGCTCGTTTACGGACAGTGTCCTGGGCGATCTGCCCGATCGTGGTGCGAGCGCGCGGTGATCCGGTAGATGGGGGTTCGGCCTCTGCGACGGACGGCAGGTCCACGCCGCCCAAGAGCGAGGCGAGCAGGGCCCAGGAGAGTCGAGTGGTCATGGGCATCCTCGAAAAATGAGAATGAGTATCAATTCATTATCGGCGGCGCTGAGAGTATACGGCATATAGGGGAGATCTGCAATCGGGATTATGGGCGAGCCGCTCGAGCATTCCCCTCGCCGCCGGCACGGAGCACCAGCTGGTCGAGCCGCAGGGCCTCCGCGACCGACCACGCCTGGAACGGACATCCGCGCGGCGTGTGCGGCGGGTCGCCATCGGCGATCTCGGATACGTGCCCGAGACCGGCCTCATCCAAATGGGCAAGAATCGGCTCGAGGAAACAGCGCCGGGCCCGGCGCCGCGCGTCGGGCGTGTCGCCGTGCACGCGGACCCAGGCTTCCGCGAAGGGGCCGATGAGCCAGGGCCACACGGTCCCCTGATGGTAGGCTCTGTCGCGCTCGCGCACGCCGCCCTCGTACCGGGGCGTGTAACGTGGATCGTCGGGCGCGAGGGAGCGCAATCCGAGCGGCGTCCACAGCGCGGAGCGGACGACATCCACGACGCGCCGGGCCTGGTTGCCCCCCAGCACCGGGAACGGGAGCCCGCCCACGGCGAAGATCTGATTGGGCCGCAGCGAGGGGTCGGCGGTGCCCGGCCTGTGGTCGGGATCCACGACGTCGTTGAGCCATTTCAACTCGGCGTTCCAGAACCGCGCGGCAAACGTCCGCTGGCCGAGCTCGGCCGGACCGCTCCAGGTCGGGTCCCACGCGCTGACGATCCGGAGGGCGTTCAGCCAGAGCGCCTCCACCTCGACCGGCTTGCCGATGCGCGGCGTCACGACCCAATCGCCAACCTTGGCGTCCATCCAGGTGAGCTGAACGCCCGGCTCGCCCGCGGCGAGGAGGCCGTCGGCGTCGAGGCGAATGCCGTAGCGGGTGCCGCGGGCATAGCCGGAGACGATCGCCAGGCACGCTGCCTGAAGGCGATCACGGTCGCGCCGGCTCGGGGCCTTGCTGCTGGATCGCGGAGCCGCGCTCAGGTATTCGTGCACGCCGATGACGTACCAGAGCGCCGCATCCACGGTGTTGAACTCGGGGGCGTCGCCCTGGTCCGCGAAGCGGTTGGGCAGCATGCCCTCCGAGACCTGGTCGGCCCACTCGAGGAGGATCGCGCGCCCTTCCGCCAGGCGGCCCGTCGCGAGACACAGTCCACGAAGCGAGATAAGGGTGTCCCGGCCCCAGTCCCCGAACCAGGGGTACCCGGCGATGATCGTCTTGCCGCCGCCTCTCTGAACGACATACGCGGCCGCGGCGCGGTGAAGCGGCGATGGGAGCCTCGTCCGGCGCCGGCGCTCCGCCGCGGCGAGGCGGCGCCAGACGCCCTCGGTGGCTTCGCCCGCCCGCGCGACGCCGGCAGGGTCCGTGGTGAGCACGAGAATCGCCGCGCCCTTCGCGAGATCCCAGGTGAAGGTCCCGGGCGAAGCGAGGTCCTCCAGGTAGTCGAGGCCGCGGGCCCGCTCCTCGGCGTAGAGGAAGCCGCGGTACCAGGCGGGCTCCGCGGCGTACACAGCGTTGCTGAGCGCGCTGACTGCGGGCACGCTCGGGTACGGCGTCCAGCGAACCCCGCCGTCATACACCGCGGCGGCAAAATTGAACGCGGGATTCTCGTGATGCAGCGCGTGGAAGTCGCGCCCGGAGAGAAACGGGCGCACGGTGAGTCGCGCGGGCGGAGCGTGGTCGAGCAGGCGCCAGCGCAGCGCGACCGCAGGAATCCCCTTCGGCACGAACAGCTCCTGGCTCACGCGCACGTCCCGCGCCACCTGCCAGGTCCAGGTTGGCCAGGGATCGGGGCTGAACGCGTCGAGCTCCGCGCCGGCCCCGGGGGCGACTACGTCCGGGGCGTAGTGCTGGCGGGAGAGATACACCGACGCGCTCGATGCGCCGTCGAGCGCCGTGTCGATCGAGGCATCCAGGCCGTTGACGAGCACCATCCGCCCGCCGGGCGGCCGGGTCGCCACCAGCAGAAGCGCGTGATAGCGCCGGGTCCGCCGGCCGGTGACCGTCCCGGACGCGAACCCGCCAAGCCCGTCGGTCTCGAGCCATTCGCGAGCCACGGTGATCACGGTCATCTCCTCGCTGGGCGGGATTGCAGAATATAGGAATGGAACCCTATTCCAGGACGCGGCGTTGAAAGCGCTACTGGAGGGCAACATGAGCACGGAGCGGTATGACGCCATCGTCATCGGTGCGGGGCAGGCCGGCGGTCCCCTGGCGGGTGCCCTCGCGGGCGCCGGGCGCAGGACAGCCCTGATCGAGCGGACCCACGTCGGCGGCACCTGCGTGAACGAGGGCTGTACTCCGACAAAGAGCATGGTCGCGTGCGCGCGCGTGGCGTATCTCGCGCGCCGCGGCGCGGACTACGGCGTGCGCACCGGGCCGGTCTCGGTGGACATGGCGCGGATCCGCCAGCGGAAGCGGGACATCGTGACCAGCTTCCGCACCGGAAGCGAGCGCCGACTCGGCGCGATCCCCAGGCTCGATCTGCTCCCGGGCGAGGCGCGCTTCATAGATGCCCGCACGGTCGAAGTGGGCGTCAACGGCAGCATGCGGCGCCTGGCCTCGGAGCAGGTGTTCATCAACGCAGGCGCGCGGCCCGGCCCCGCCGCCGTGCCCGGCTTGAGCGGCCCCCGGGTGCTGAACTCGACGTCCATCATGGAGCTCGACGTGCTGCCCTCGCACCTCCTCGTGCTGGGTGGGGGCTACATCGGACTCGAGTTCGCCCAGATGTTCCGGCGGTTCGGCAGCGCGGTGACCGTCGTCCACCGTGGCGCGCATCTGCTGTCGCGCGAGGACGACGACGTCGCCGACGCCATGCGCGAGATTCTCGAGGCCGACGGCATCACGATGGCGCTCAACACCACGGCCCGGCGAGCCGAGTCGCTCGCCGGCGGGCTCCGGCTGGAGCTCGAGGGCCCGGAGGCCGGGCGCGCCGTGGAGGCATCCCATGTGCTCGTGGCCATCGGGCGGCTGCCGAACACCGAGGCGCTCAGGCTCGACGCGGCCGGGATCCGGACCGATCCGCGAGGCTTCATCGCCGTGAACGATCGCCTGGAGACCAGCGCGCCCGGTGTCTGGGCCCTCGGCGATGTGACCGGCGGTCCGGCCTTCACCCACACGAGCTACGACGATTTCCAAATCGTGCGGAACAGCCTGCTCGGCGGTGAAACGGCCCGCTCCGTTTCACGGAGCCTGCTGCCCTACACCGTCTTCACCGACCCGCAGCTCGGCCGGATCGGACTCACCGAGCGCGACGCCCGGGCTCGCGGGGGCGACATCCGCGTGGCGACGATGCCGATGAGCCACGTCGCACGG
>JBGPPG010000022.1:0-35375 GCA_041488455.1 Gemmatimonadota bacterium | reverse complement strand
GTCGGGGGCGGTCCGTCAGGCGCGAGCGAGCGGGTGGGGCCTCGCCGATCGACGGAGCCGCGAGCACGCGGGGAGACGCCCTGCAGGGCGCGTCAGGTGGGCGGCGGCGGGCGGCGATCATCGCAATCGAAGCCACCTGCAGCGCCCGAACGGGCCTCCCCCCGTGTGCGAGCGGCCAAAGCGTCGGCGCGAGGTCACGCCCCCGGGCCCGCCTCCAGCACCGACGCCGGCACGTGCGCCCGGAACTGCTCGAAGTTCTCCCGGAACATCCCCGCCAGCTTCCTAGCCTGCGCGTCGTACGCCGCAGGATCGCTCCAGGTACGCCGGGGGTCGAGCAGGCTCGCCGGCACGTCCGGCGCCGCGGCGGGAACGTCGAGCCCGAACACGGGGTCCGTGTGGAATCGCGCGCGATCCAGCTGGCCCGAAAGCGCGGCCCGCACCATCGCCCTGGTGTACGGCAGCTTCATGCGCGACCCGGTGCCGAACGCGCCGCCGGTCCACCCGGTGTTCACCAGCCACACCCGCGCGCCGTGCCGCGCGATCCGCTCGCCCAGCATCCTCGCGTACACGGTGGGATGGAGCGGGAGGAAGGGTGCGCCGAAGCAGGCGCTGAACGTGGCGGTGGGCTCGGTTACGCCGGCCTCGGTACCCGCGACCTTCGCGGTGTACCCCGAGAGGAAGTGGTACATCGCCTGGTCCGGCGTGAGCCGGGCCACCGGCGGCATGACGCCGAACGCGTCGGCCGTGAGGAAGACGATGTTGATCGGGTGGCCGCCCATGCCGCCGGGCAGATGGTTGCCGATGTAGTTGATCGGGTAGCAGGCGCGGGTGTTCTCGGTGATGCGCTCGGCGTCGTAGTCCACCGCGCGGGTCGCCGGATCGAGGACCACGTTCTCCAGCACGGTGCCGAAGGTCCGGGTCGCGGCGAAGATCTCGGGCTCGGTCTCGGGCCGGAGCCGGATGACCTTGGCGTAGCAGCCGCCCTCGAAGTTGAACACGCCGGTGTCGCTCCAGCCGTGCTCGTCGTCGCCGATCAGGCTGCGCGCCGGGTCGGCGGAGAGCGTCGTCTTCCCCGTCCCCGACAAGCCGAAGAAGATCGCCGTGTCGTGGTCCGGCCCCACGTTCGCCGAGCAGTGCATGGGCAGCACGCCCTCGAGCGGGAGCAGGTAGTTGAGCACGGTGAAGATGGACTTCTTCATCTCGCCGGCGTAGCGGGTGCCGCCGATCAGCACGATCCGCCGCGCGAAGTTGAGCGCGATGAACGTCCCGCTCCGCGTGCCGTGACGCGCGGGGTCGGCCTGGAACTCGGGAGCGTGGAGGACGGTGAAGCCGGGCTGGAAGCGGGCGAGGTCGGCGGGCTGCGGGCGGATGAACATGTGCCGCACGAACAGCGCATGCCACGCGCTCGGCGTGATGAACCGGACCGAGAGCCGGAACGCGGGATCGGCGCCACCGAAGAGGTCCTGCACGAACAGCTCGCGCGTGTCGAGGAAGGCGCGCACGTCGGCGTGGAGCCGGTCGAACGCGTCGGCCTCCATGCGCCCGTTCTTCTCCCACCAGATCCGGTCCTCCGAGCTGGGGTCCGCCACCACGAACTTGTCCTTGGGAGAGCGGCCGGTCTTGGGCGTGGTGACCGCGGCGAACGCGCCGTGGTCGGTGACGACGCCCTCCTCCCGGCGCAACGCGTATTCGATCAAACGGGGGACGGTCAGGTTCGGAAGGATGCGCTCCGGGTCGAGCCCGTGCTCGTGGAGGGTGAGGGTTTCCCGCTGGACGAATCTTGCCTGAACCGTCATATCTCCCACTCTCGCGCGTGACGCGCGGTCTGGATGCCGGGCCTCTCGGGCATCAAAGATCGGCATGCCGCCGCGCGGAGGCAACCGAGGCCCTGCCGGGGGCCCGGGCATAGCTCCTAAGTCGGCGCAGCATCTTGCGATCCATCGCCTCGGGATGGTCTCCCTTGGGGGTCTCCAGGATCTTGATCACGCCCGCGAACCGGGGGTCGGTCATGAGCCGGCGAAAGGGCTCCGGACCCAGGCTCCCCTCGCCGATCAGCTCGTGCCGGTCGCGGCGGGACCCGAACGGCGTCTTCGAGTCGTTCAGGTGCAGGGCCTTGAGGCTCCCGAGGCCGAGCACCCGGTCCCAGTGGGCCCAGACGCCGTCGAAGTCGCCAACGAGATCGTACCCGGCGGAGTAGAGATGACAGGTGTCGGCGCAGAAACCCACCCGGCGGCGCTGTCCAGCAGGAATGAGGCCTCGGAGCTCGGCCAGCTCCTCGAACGAGCTGCCGAGCGCGGTGCCGGTGCCGGCGGTGGTCTCGAGCAGGACCCCGACCGGCCCGGGAACCGCCCCGAGGCAGCGGGTGTAGCCAAGGGCGTTGCGCCGAAGCCCTAAGTCCCGGTCATCAATGTAGTTGCCCGGGTGCGACACCACATGGCGGATTCCCAGGGCCCGGCACCGACCGAGCTCAGCGGTGAAAGCCGCGATGGAGCGGGCACTTAAGGCAGGGTCGGGGGAGGCCAGGTTGATGAGGTACGAATCGTGCGAAATGACCGCCCGTAACCCGGATTTCGCCATGGCAAGACGGAACGCGGCGCAGGTCTGCCTGCCGAGGGTCGGCTCGCGCCACTGGTTCGGCGTCTTCGTGAACACCTGGATGGCGGTGGCGCCGATGGCGCGACCGCGTTCCGGGGCTGTGTCCACCCCACCCTGGATGGAGACGTGAGCGCCAAGCAGCTCCGGTGTGGCCGACCGACGCATCTCGACTCCTGGCTCGTGTGAGCGACTTCGCGTCCGAGCCCGCCAGCGAGCGCCCCCGGGTCCTCCTCCTCGGGGACGCCTCCGCGCGCCCGTACGGGATGGAGCGCGCCCTGAGCCGCGCGGGGTTCCACGTGGCGGAGGCCGCGAGTCCAACGCAAGGGCCGGGCGACTCCGGGGGCAAGCCCGACGTAGCCGTGGTCAGCACGCCCGAGGCGGACGCCACGCTGGGCACGCTGCTCCAGGCGCTCAACGCGGCGTGGGGCGGACAGGTGCCCCTGATCGCGGTGCTGGGCTCGCCCGACCGCGAGGGGCCGGCCCGCGCCATCGGTCTCGGCGCGGACGACGCCCTCGCGTCACCGGTGCACCTGCCCGAGCTGTGCGCCCGGGTCGAGGCGCGGGCTCGCCGCCGCGTGGGCGACCGGGCGAGTGGCAACGGGCGGATGCAGGAGCTGCTGCTCGACCTGATCGAGCACGTGCGCACCGATCGGCGCACGCCCGAAGTGCTCGAG
Organism: Gemmatimonadota bacterium; assembly: GCA_041488455.1. Lineage (GTDB taxonomy): Bacteria > Gemmatimonadota > Gemmatimonadetes > Gemmatimonadales > GWC2-71-9 > DASQPE01. Next base: position 32,106 of record JBGPPG010000022.1, on the reverse strand, counting down.
GCGCTGGCCGAGCGGCTGGGCCGAGCGCTCCCGCGGTGGGAGGCGTCGTTCGTGCTGGCCGATGAGGGCGCGACGACGGGACGCGTGATCGCGGGGACGGCCGGCGCGGCGTCGCGCGATCTCCGGCTCGATGTCGAGCGCTACCCCGAGCTGGCGGAGGCGCTGCGCACCGGGCGGCCGGTGGTGGTTTCGGACGTGCAAACCGATCCCCTGTTCGAGGCGGCGCGCCGGCGGTGGATGTACGAGCGAAGCGAGCCGGCCGTGCGCGCCGTCGCCGCCTTTCCGATGACCGCCGACCGCGTCCTCGGCGCGCTCCTGCTCCGCACGCGCGAGCCCGGCGCCAAGCTCGCTCCCACCGAGGAGATGTTCGCGCTCCAGGTGGCGCGCGCCGCGGCGCGGGTGGTGGACGCCGATCTGCGCGCTCCATCGACCAACGGCGACGCCGTACATGCGACCGACTCGCTCACCGGTCTCCCCGACACCGGGGCGCTGGACGAGAGGATCGCGGAGGAGGCCGAGCGCGCGAAGCGCTACTCGCTCTCGTTCAGCCTGGTGCTGCTCGACGTGGACGACCAGAACGCGCTCAACACCCGCCTCGGCCGCCCCGCCGGCGACCGGCTGCTCGCGGAGCTCGGGCGGATGCTCCAGCAGGAAGTACGCGCGTCGGACTTCGTCGCCCGCTACGGTGGGGACGAGTTCGCGCTGGTGCTGGCGGAGACCGGCGCCCACGGCGCGCGCGACCTGGTGCACCGGCTCCGCGGCAAGCTCGCGGCGGATTCGTTCGCCGGGCTGCCGCCGGGGGAGATGCCGCGGGTGTCGGCGGGGATCGTCGCGTTCCCGCATCCGGCGGTGGAGGACACGGGCGACATGCTGGTGCTGCTGGAGGCGGCGCTGCGGCGGGGCAAGGCGCAGGTGGAGGAGCGGATCGGCATCGCGGAGTAGGGGCGCGCACGCCGCCGCTCAGCACTGCGCCGCAGTGTCCTAGTTCCGCCGCGACACCTTCCTGAGCCAGTCCGCCGGATCCAGCGCGATCTGGTTCTCCCCCCGGATCTCGAAATGCAGGTGCGGTCCGTAGTCCGAGTTCGCCCCGCCGACCGTCGCGATCACCTGCCTCTTGGTCACCGGATCGCTCAGCTTCACCGTCGCCGTCTGGAGGTGGGCGTACACCGAGTAGTACCCGTTGCCGTGCTCCAGCAGGATCGTAAGCCCGTACGTCCCGAACTGTCCCACCAGCCGCACCCGCCCCGCCTGCACCGCCTTGACCGGCGTGCCCTCCGCTGCCGCGATCCCGATCCCGTTCCAGCGGATCACGCCGCCGCTCGGCAGCGTATCGCGCCCGAAGCGGTAGACGATCTGGCCGTCCACCGGCCAGTCCAGCTTGCCGATGTCGGCGGTGGTGATCGAGCCGGTGACGGGGAGCGCCCCGGGCCTCCGGGCCTCGCGCCGCGCCCGCTCCAGCGCCGCGAGGACATCGGTGAGCCGGGCCTCGTCCCGCTCGAGCGCCGAGAGCTTCTGCTCGGTGGCCTGGGCCGACCGCTTCAGGGAGGCGAGGCGCCGGGACCGTTCCGCGGCCAGCTCGCCGTAGCGCTCGAACTCCGCCTCGCGCTCCTGGCGGCGACGATCCAGCTCGCCCCGCACGCGGAGGATGTCGTTGCGCTGCGCGATCACGCGGTTCCTGAGCTTCTCCACGTCCTGCACCAGCGCCTTGTCCTGCCGGCTGGTGAGGTAGAGGTACTTGTAGCGGGTGAGCAGGTCGCCGAACGACTCGGCGGTGAGCAGGACCTGGAAGGCGTACAGCGCGCCGCGCTTGTAGATGTCCACCAGCCGGCGCTCGAGGATCGCGCGCCGCTCGGCCAGGTTGTCCTCCGCCAGGATCAGCTCGGCGGTGGAGCGGTCGAGCTGCCCCGACAGCCCGCCGATCTGACGCTCGATCTCGTTCACGATCCGCTGGGTGGATTCCTTCTGGCGCTCGAGGTTCGACAGCTCGTCGTTGACGTCGTGCACCTGGCCCTGCAGCCGCATCCGCTGCTGCTGCAGCTGGTCGCGCTCGGCCTTGATCTCCTCCAGCCGGCGCCGGCTCTCCTCCATCTCCTGCGCAGGGGTCTGCTGCGCGGCGAGGCGGAGGAGGGGGGCGGCGAGCAACGGAGCCAGGATGAGCAGGGCACGCGCGACACGGGCGATCGGTGGTCCGGCTGACCTGACCGGGTGCGACAGAGCGGGGGGGCGTGGGCCGGGCGCTCCCGAGCGGGGAGACATCCCGCCGGGCGCTGCAGTTCGCTCAGTCACGACGCATACCAAGCACGCCACCGCTCACTGACGCGCCCTCTGGGACGCCCCCCCGCTCTGTCGCGCCTCACGGCCATCTCGCCTCCGCCGTGCGCGTCCGTGCTCCCCATCACACATCGCGCAGGTGCCGCCCCACGCTCACCAGACTCCCGATCAGTCCCAGCGCCACACCGAACAGCACCAGGAGGCCCATCTGATCCAGCCCGAAGAACACCAGCCCACCGAGCGTGCCGAGGTTGCTGTCGCGGAACAGGCGGAAGCCGGCGTAGCACAGCACCAGCGAGAGCAGACCGCCCATGAGCCCCTTGAGCGCGCCCTCGAGCAGGAACGGTCCCCGGATGAATCGGTTGGTGGCGCCGACCAGCCGCATGATGCTGATCTCGCGGGTGCGCTGGAGGATGGTGAGCCGGATCGTGACGCCGATGATCACGACCGCCACCGCGGCGAACGCGAGCCCGATCACGAAGCCGACCACGCCGGCGAGGTTCCGAAGCTTGTCCAGCCGCTCCACCCAGTCGCGCCCGTAGCGGATGTCCTCGACGAAGCTGAATCCCTCGAGCCGCTTGGCCACCTGGGCAGCCGCCGTCGCGTTCCGGTAGCCGTCCTTAAGCCGGATCTCGAACGACGCCGGCAGCGGGTTGACCGAGAGATCGCGATACGCATCGCGGAACTCCACCAGGTCCTTCCGCGCCCGGCCCAGCGCCTGCTCCTCGGTGACGTACTCGACGTCCTTGACCTCGGGGAACGCGGCGATGTCCTGCGAGGCGAGCGTGATCGTCTCCGGCGGCGTCCCCCGCATGATGAACGCGACGATCTCCACCCGCTCCTCCAGGCCCTTGAGCGCCTGGCGCAGGTTGAGCGCCACCAGCAGGAAGAGCCCGACCGTGAAGAGGGAGAACGCGATGGTGGTGACGGAGAGCCCGGACAGGAGCGGCGCCCGGCGGAACGAGAGGAGCGCCGCGCGGAACAGGAGCCTCACAGCGCCTCCTCCTCGGGGGCCTCGTCGGCGCTGTCGTAAACGACGGCGCCGTCGCGCAGCTCGATCGTGCGGTACGGCGCCTGGCGCACGAGGTCGAGGTCGTGGGTCGCCATCACCACGACGGTGCCGCCCGCGTTGATCTCGCGCAGCAGCTGGAAAACACCGCGGGTGGCGCGCTCGTCCAGGTTGCCGGTGGGCTCATCGGCGAGGAGGATCGGCGGATCGTTCACCAGCGCACGCGCGATCGCCACCCGCTGCTGCTCGCCGCCCGACAGCTCGCGCGGGTAGGCCCGGGCCTTGGCGGCGAGCCCGACCTGAGTGAGCACGCGCATCACCCGGGCGGGGATGGTGTCGCGCCGGGCGCCGGTGACCTCGAGCGCAAAGGCGACGTTCTCCGACGCGGTCCGGTCGTCCAGCAGGCGGAAATCCTGGAAGACCACGCCGAGCTTCCGGCGGAGACGGGGGATCTCACGGGGACTCAGGTCGGTGAGGGCCAGGCCCGATACCCGCACGTCGCCCTGGCTGGGGCGCTGCTCCCCGAACATGAGCTTCATGATCGTGGACTTGCCGGCGCCGCTGTGGCCGGTCAGAAACACGAACTCGCCCTTGGAGACGTGGAAGGAGACGTCCTTGAGTGCGAGTGCGCCGTTGGGGAAGGATTTGAAGACGCTTTGGAAGCGGATCACCTACCGCCCCGCCTGTTCGAGATCGGCTGTCACATCCTCCGCGTCCTCGATGCCGCAGCTCAGCCGCACGAACCCGTCGGGGAACCCCAGCGCCGCGCGCTCCTCGGATGAGAAATGCGCATGCGACGTGATGCGCGGCTCCGAGATCAGGCTCTCGACCCCGGCCAGACTCGGCGCATGCGTGACGAGGCGGAGCCGGGAGAGGAACCGTTCGGCGGCCGGGACACCGCCGGCCAGCTCCAGTCCGACCATCCCGCCGAAGCCGTCGAGCACGCGGGAGGCCACCCCATGGTCGGGATGCGTCTCGAGCCCGGGGTAGTGCACCTTCGCGATCCACTTCTGCGTCGAGGCCCAGCGCGCCACGGCGAGCCCGTTCAGGTTGTGCCGCTCCATCCGGACCGCCAGCGTGCGCATCCCCCGGTCCACCAGCCACGCGGCGAACGGGTCGATCGCCTGGCCCCAGAGCCGCATCAGCCGGGTGACCTCCTCGATGAACGAGGCCGAGCCGGCCACGACGCCGGCGATCACGTCGCTGTGGCCGCTCAGGTACTTCGTGGCGCTGGTGATCACGACGTCGGCACCGTGCTCCAGCGGCCGGAAATTGATCGGGCTCGCGAAGGTTCCGTCCACCAGGAGCGCGAGCCCGAATTCCTGCGCCAGCTTGGCGATGGGCGCGAGATCCACGACCCTGACCAGCGGATTCGTGGGCGTCTCGACGAACAGCGCCCGCGTTTCCTTGCGCACTGACTTCCGCCAGAGCCGGTGCTCGTCCGGGCTGGCGTAGCTGACCTGGATGCCGAGGCGCGACAGCTCCTCGTCGAAGAAACGCTTGGTGCCGCCGTAGATCCAGCGCGAGGCGACGAGATGGTCGCCGGGACGGAGCACGGCGATGTGCGCGAGCGCGGTGGCGGCCATCCCACTGGAGACGAAGATCGCGTCCTCCGCGCCCTCCAGCGCGGCATACTTCTTCGCCACCGCGAGCTGAGTGGGGGTGTTGCCGTCGCCGGCGTAGAGAACCGGCTCGTCGGAGCCGACCGGGTTGACGAAGGTGGAGCTCTGGACGAGAGGCGGAGCGACCGGTGACCAGTCGGCCCGGCGGTGAAGGACTCCGTGGACCGCGGTGGTGGAGCGTCCCAGCCGTCCGCTCACAAAAACGTCACGGGATGGAAGACGCCTCCCGTCGCCCGGGCGATCCGGTTGCGCTCCAGATCTTCCAGCGCGACCTCGGTTCGCTCAAGCGGCCAGGTCAGCCGGGCCGCGAGAACCGGAGCGTCGGCCGCACCGTGGACGTGGAGCGCGGCGAAGGCCTCGCGTGCGTCGTCGCTGGTCCAGCCGAGGACGTCGGCCAGGTCGGTGCCGCGGAAGCGGGCCGCGACGGCCAGGCGGTGGTGGACGAGCACGTGCTCCAGCGCGTCCCGCTGCTCTTCCCGGACGCCGGCGAGCACGACGACGCGGTCCCGGCTCGCGGCCGCGAGCAGGAGCTTGGCGACGATCTCGTCGGCGCAGCTCAAGTCGAGGCAGTCCACACCGGAAAAGTCGAGCAGGGTGATGGTCCAGTCGGCGCGGGCGAGCGCGGCTTCGATGCGGCCGCGGACGGCGGCGCCGGTGGCACGGGTGACCAGGTCGCAGTACGGCGTGGCGACCGCTTCCTGGAGCACGTGCTGGAGACTGATCGTCTGGACCATCACGACTCGGCGTGCTGCGCGGGGATGACGACCTGCACCTGGGCTCCCGGGAAGAAGGGTAGGTGGTCCACCAGCGGAACGTCCTCGTCCCAGGGCGGCACGATGGCGAGACGGGCCGTGCCGCTCCGGATGCTGATCTTGCCCTGCCATCGCGACAGGTAGCGCTTGATGCCAGCGAGTCCCTGCCCCCGGCCCGGGTCGCGGAACCGGCTCACATTCTGAATGAGCGCCGCCTCGAGCGCGGTGGCGTCAGCCCACCGATCGCCGAAGCGCTTGGCTTGGGTGCTCTCGAGGGACCTCCGAAAACCGACGCCGGCGTCGCTGACGGCGATCACGACGACCCGGCGACCGAGGCGCCGGCGGAAGGTGTAGGCCTGGACGGCCACCCAGCCGCTCGTCCCCGCGTGCTCAACAATATTCTGACATGCCTCCGAAAGCGCCATGGCGAATCCCATCGTCGCCTTGGCCTCGATGCCGAGCTCGCCCGTCAGGATCCGCGCCGCGCCCTCCTGGATCTTGCCGACGATCTCGTGAATATCGCCCGACGCGCGGATCGGCGTCACGTCAAGCAACACGTCCGACGGCCCGGTGGCCGCGGCCCTCGGCACCTTCCCGTGCAGCTCGAACAGTTCGGCCGCGTGAGCGAAGAAGCCGGTGCGGGCCCAGTAGCGCTTGACGTCGTCGCTCGCGGGCACCGTGAGCAGCGCGCGCTCCCGCCCGGCCTCGGCCAGCGCCTGACCCGCCGTGAGCAGGCCGACCAGGCCGTAAGGCGACGCCCACTGGCAGCCGCGCGCGTCGACCAGCACGCGCTCGTCCGGCGGCCAGGCGCCGAACCAGCCGGCGAACTGGTCGAAGCTCCGGTCGTCGAAGTGGGCCGGGACCTCGACCACCCGGGTCACGCGGTCACCAGCTCGCCCCGGAGAAAGCGGGAGAGACCGCCGGCGCCGCGAAATCCGGCGTTCCGGGCGGCGAGCCGGTTGGCCTCGCGGATGGCGTCCTCGACGCCGTCGCCGGCGAGGAGGCGGGAGCAGAGGACGGCGCCGAAGACGTCGCCGCAGCCGGTGGGGTCGAGGGTGTCGACGCGGGGCGCCGAAATGAGGGCGCTCCGAATGGCGTGCCCGCCCGCGACTGGAAGGGGAAGCTGGTCTCCGGCTTTGCCGGACGCTCCCGGAAGGGGCACCGCGGCGCCTTCCGGGCGCGCCTGGCCATGCCAGGCGCGGCCCCACCCGTCGAACCCCGGCGCCGCGACGTACGCCGCCCCCTTCGGCCCCAGCGTCACCACCAGCAGCGACACGCCGGCGCCGAGCACCGCCGCCGACAGCGCGAGCGGGTCGGGCGACAGCTCCCGCATCTCGTCCTCGTTCACCTGCACCGCGTCGAAGCAGGCGAACCAGCTGCTCGCGTCCGGCAACGGCCGCAGCACCCGATACCCGTCGTGCTGCATGCCGAGGAACAGGCTGTGGACGTCGGCGTAGATCGGACCGCGGAATCCGTGGCGCAGCGCCTGGGCCGTGCCGAGGCACATCTCGAAGCCGGAGATGAAATTGACGTAGATCGCGTCGAGGTCGCGCACCATCGGCCCCAGCTCGGGCCAGGTCCAGGCGGGCACGCCGCCCGCCATGCGCTCGCAGCGCCGGTCGGCCGACTCGTAGTAGAGGACCACCCGGTTGTTGGGGACCGGCACCTCGACGAACCGCGCCTCCTTCCCCACCCGCCCGAGCGATCGGAGCAGCTCCACCGCTTGGGGTGCTAAGTCCCGCCCGACCTTGATGAGCGGGACGATCTCCCAGTCGTCCGGCAGCGACGCGTCGAGCCCGCCCAGGGCATAGGCGACGCCGCCCCACTCCTCCACCGGGGGCGCGGCCGGGTCGCGGCCGTGGATCTCGTCCCAGACGAGCGAGCCGACGACGCCGAGCTTCATCCGCCGGTCTGATCGATGAAGGTGCGGGCCGCGCCGTACACACCGGCCGTCCCGATCAGCTCCGCGGGCACGATCCGGCAGACCGCCACCGCCGGCTTGAACGCGCGCTTAGCCACCTCCCGCTTGAGCGGCCCGAAGAGGCGTTCGCCTGCATAGGTGACACCGCCGAACACGACCACGATCTCAGGATTGAAGATGTTGATCATGTTCGCGATCCCGGCGCCGAGGAACTTGGCGGTTTCGCTCACGACCTCGTCCGCCAGCTCGTCGCCGTCGTGCGCCGCCTGGTAAACCGTCTGCGCCGTGATCTTCTCCAGCGCGCCGTCCACGTAGTCGGGGAGCCGGCTGGACTGGCCCGCCTCGATCGCCTCGACCGCGCGCCGGGCGATGGCCGGGCCCGACGCGTAGGCCTCGAGGCAGCCGTAGTTGCCGCACTTGCAGCGCCGGCCGTTCACCTCGACCGTGGTGTGGCCGATCTCGCCGGCGCAGTCCGAGGCCCCGTGGTAGAGCCGGCCGTCCACGATGATCCCGCCGCCGATGCCGGTCCCGATGGTGATCCCGATCACCTGCCGCGCGCCGCGGGCGGCGCCCATCCAGCACTCCCCCAGCACGGCGCAGTTGGCGTCGTTGTCGATCGCGGCGGGGACGCCCAGCGCGTCCTGAACGAGTTGGCGAAGGGGGAGATTCTTCCAGCCCAGGTTGGGCGTGAGCAGCACGATGCCGCGCTTGGTGTCGAGCGGGCCGGGGGCGCCTACCCCGGCGCCGCGGAACAGGGCGCCGGGAACGAGCCTCTTGGTCTCCGCCATGACCGTGCGGCCCATCTCGCCGAGCCGACGGAGCACGGCCTCCGAGCCTTCCTCTGAGCGGGTGGACTCGCTCCGGAGCGCATGCAGCGCCGACCCGTCCTCGGCGACGGCGCCGACGACGAGGTTCGTGCCGCCGATATCAATGCCCAGTACGAAACGCACGGCGCTCCTCCACCCGGCGCAGGACCGACGCGAGCGCGCCGGCCACGGTTGCCACGTCCAGCTCTTTCATGCAACGATGGTGATCCAGGGGACACACCGCCGGCCCCGGCTGCGCGCACGGCCGGCAGAGCAGCTCGTCCCGCCCCACGACCACGTCGTCCGCCCCGATCGGGCCGAACCCGAGCACGGGCGTGGTGGGGCCGAACAGCCCGACCACCGGGGTCCCCACGGCCGCGGCGAGGTGCAGCGCGGCCGAGTCGTTGGTGACGAGCGCCAGAGCCCGCTCGACCAGGGCCGCCGCCGTGCGGGGCGGCACCGAGCCCACCGAGCTCTTCGCCCGCTCCGGCGCCGCGGCCACCACCTCGGCCGCGAGCCCGGAGTCGGCCGGCCCGCCGATCACGAGCACCGGCCGGCCGATCGCCGCGGCGAGCTCGGGGAAGCGGGGCCAGCGCCGCGCCTCCCACACCGAGCCGGGTGCCAGGGCCACGAAGTCGCCCAGCTCCAACTCGGCGAGCCGCGCGGCCGCGGCGTCGCGGTCGGCGGGCCCCAGGCCGAGGGAGATCGGCGGCAGCGGGTCGCCGACCGGCACACCCGCCAGCGCGCCGATGCGCGCGCTCTCGTGACCGTGGAGCGGGCGGAGCACCTTCCTGGTGTAGAGCTTCGCCGCGGGGCTTTGGGCGAATCCGATCCGCTGCGGCACCCGGGCGGCGAAGACGAGCGTCGCCGCACGCCACGATTGGTCGGCCAGATAGGCGCGGGCGTACGCGCGCCGCCGAAGCTCGCGCGCCAGCCGGCGCACGCCGGGCCAGCCGCGGTCGGCGCCCCGCTTGTCGTAGGGGATCACCGCACGCACCGCGGGATGCCCCTCGAGAATCTGCGCCGAGACCGGCTGGGCGATCACGTCCACCGCCCCGTGCCGCTCGGCCAGCGCCGAGAGCAACGGCGTCGTCAGGACCACGTTGCCGAGGTACGCCGTCTGGAGGACAAGCGTGCCCTCGCGCCGACGCCCGATCATTCCACCTGAAGGACGGCCAGAAAGGCTTCCTGGGGAATCTCCACGGTGCCGATCTGCTTCATGCGCTTCTTCCCCTCCTTCTGCTTCTCCAGGAGCTTGCGCTTGCGGGTGACGTCGCCGCCGTAGCACTTGGCGAGCACGTCCTTGCGGAACGCGGAGATCGTTTCCCGCGCGATGATCTTGGTGCCGATCGCCGCCTGGATGGCGACCTGGTAGAGCTGGCGCGGAATCAGCTCCTTGAGCTTCTCCGCCACCTTGCGCCCGTACTCCTGGGCCTTCTCGCGATGGATGATGACGCTGAACGCGTCGATCGGGTCGCCGTTGATGAGCATGTCGAGCTTGACCAGGTCCGACTCGCGGTACCCCGCCATCTCGTAGTCCAGCGACGCGTAGCCGCGCGAGAGCGACTTGAGCTTGTCGTAGAAATCGAGCACGATCTCGCCCAGCGGGAAGTGAAAGTCGAACTCCACCCGCGCCGTGTCGAGATAGTGCATCCCGTTGTAGACCCCCCGCCGGTCCTGGCCGAGCTTCATGATCCCGCCGATGTACTCGGCGGGGGCCATGATCCGCGCCTTCACGTACGGCTCATCGATCCGGTCGATCTCCGCGGGATCGGGGAGATTGCTGGGGTTCTCGAGCACCAGGAGCGAGCCGTCGGTGCGATAGACGTGGTACTCCACCGTCGGCACCGTGGTGATGAGATTGAGATCGAACTCGCGCTCCAGCCGCTCCTGCACGATCTCCATGTGGAGAAGGCCGAGGAAGCCGCAGCGGAACCCGAAGCCCAGCGCCGTGGACGACTCCGGCTCGTAGTGGAGCGAGGCGTCGTTGAGCGCCAGCTTCTCCAACGCGTCCCGGAGCGACTCGTACTGCTCCGAGTCGGTGGGGTAGAGCCCCGCGAATACCATGGACTTCACGTCGCGGTAGCCCGGCAGCAGCTCGGTGGCGCGGTCGTGGGCGTCGAATACGGTGTCGCCCACGCGCGAGTCGCGCACGTTCCGGAGGCTCGCGACCAGATAGCCGACCTCGCCGGCCTCGAGCAGGTCGGTGCGCCGCTGGCCCAGCTGGAGATAGCCCACCTCGTCCACGTGGTAGACATCGTCCGGGTGGGACCCGAAGGCGATCTCCATCCCCTCGCGCACGACCCCGTCCACCACGCGGATGCTGGGAATGCCGCCCCGATACTTGTCGTAGTAGGAGTCGAAAATGAGGGCCCGGAGCGGCGCCTCCTCCTTGCCGCGCGGCGGCGGCACCCGGTGCACGATCCCCTCCAGCAGCTCGGGGACGCCGGTGCCCTCCTTGGCGGAGACCGCCAGGATCTCCTCCCGCTTGGCGCCGATCAGGTCCATGATCTCCTTGGCCCGGCGCTCGGGCTCGGCGCCGGGGAGGTCGATCTTGTTGAGCACGGGGATGATCTCGAGCCCCGCGTCCATCGCGAGGAAGAGATTGGAGAGGGTCTGCGCCTGGATGCCCTGGGAGGCGTCCACCACCAGGATCGCGCCTTCGCATGCGGCCAGCGAGCGGGAGACCTCGTAGGTGAAGTCCACGTGGCCCGGCGTGTCGATCAGATTGAGCTCGTAGTTCACGCCGTCGCGCCCGGTGTAGCTCATCCGGACCGCGTTCAGCTTGATGGTGATCCCGCGCTCCCGCTCGAGGTCCATCGTGTCGAGGAGCTGCTCCCGCATCAGGCGCTTCTCGACGGTGTTGGTCGCCTCGATGAGGCGGTCCGCCAGCGTCGACTTGCCATGATCGATGTGGGCGACGATGCAGAAGTTGCGGATGCGGGACTGGGACATGGCGGGGAATATAGACGGCGGGGCCAGGCGGGCGCAGGCGAGTCTCCTATTACTCTTCACCCGTGCCGACGACCGCGCCGCCGCCGCCGCCCCCGCCCCCGCCCGAGGCGCCCGCTCGCGCGCTCCCGGCCGCTCCCGCCGGCCCCTCGTCCGCCGATCTCGGCATGCTGCTGGTGTGCCTCATCTGGGGCACGAACTTCAGCGTGGTAAAGGGTGCCTTTCATTATATGCCCGCGCTCGCCTTCACCGGCGTGCGGTTCGCTCTCTCCAGCGCGCTGCTGTACGGGCTCGTCCGCTGGCGCTACGGCGCGGTGACGTTCCCCCCCGGCCTCGGCTGGCGCATGGTGTGGCTCGGCATCCTGGGCAACACGTTCTACCAGCTGGCGTTCACGCTCGCGCTGTTGTGGAGCACCGCGACCAACACGGCGCTGCTGCTCGCCACCATGCCCGCGGTCGTGACGCTGCTGGCAGGCGTGCGGCGGATCGAGCGGGTGACGCCGCGGATGTGGCTGGGCACCGGCCTCGCCACCGCGGGCGTAGGGCTCGTGATCCGGACGGGTGGCGTGGACTTCAGTCCGGCCACGCTCAAGGGCGACGCCTGCGCGCTCGCGGCCACGATCTTCTGGTCGATCTACACGCTGGGTCTGCGCCGCATCCCGGCCACGGTGCCGCCGCTCCAGACCACCGCGCTCACTACGCTCACGGGCACACCCGGCCTGGTGCTTGTGGGCCTGGTCCAGATCGTGGGTGTGGACTGGGCCCACGTCCCGGCGCCGGCCTGGGGCGCGCTCGCCTACTCATCCGTGCTCTCGCTCGTGGTCGCCTATTTCATCTGGAACGCGAGCGTGCAGCGGGTGGGTGGAACCCGTACGGCGATCTACATGTGCCTGACGCCGCTGGTGGCGGCGGTTGTCGCGTGGGCCACGCTGGGGGAGCGGCTCGTGCCGCTTCAGGGGGCGGGGGCGGCCCTGATACTTACGGGCGTGCTGATGACCAGAAAGGCGTGAACAGTGAACGGTAAACGGTAAACAGGGGGGCGCCCCTGTAGCCGCGGAGCTCCCGGTTCACTGTTCACTGTTCACGCTTTCTCACCTGTTCGAGTCTTGCGACGGCTCGTCGGAGATGCGGAATCACGATGCTCCCTCCCACCACCAGCCCCACCGCGAACAGTTCCTGGAACTCGTCATCGGTCACACCCTCCTCCGCGCAGCGGACGACGTGATACGTGATGCAGTCGTCGCAGCGGAGCACCAGCGAGGACACCAACCCCAGCATCTCCTTCGTCTTGGTGCCGAGCACGCCGGGCTCGTAGGCCCGGTGGTCGAGCGCGAAGAAGCGGTTGATGGTGAGGTTGCCGGCGCCGAGGATGGCGTCGTTCATCCGGGTGCGGAAGGCGTCGAAATCGGAGAGAGAGTCGGCCATGGCTGAAGAGTAAACAGTGAACAGTGAACAGTGAACGCCCGCTACTGCTCTACTATCTCCTTATAGGAATCCGGATTCCACTTCGGTCTCTCCGGCGCGCTCGCGATCTCTTCCCCCAGATAGAAGATCAGCCGGACGATCCGCGCCTCCTTCTCCGCGTTGATCTTGTCCGGCGAGTCCGACGGCCGGTGATAGTCGTCGTGCACGCCGTTGAAGAAGAACAGAATCGGCACGCCCTTCCGGGCGAAGTTGTAGTGGTCCGAGCGGAAATAGAACCGCTCCTCCGGCCAGCGGTCGTCGATCGCCGTCATGCCGAGCTCGGGATGCTCCGCGTTCACCCGGTTGAGCGTGGCGCCAAGGCTCGAGTGCTCCTTCCCGATCGCGACGATGGTGTCAGGCCAGTTGCGGCCCACCATGTCGATGTTGATGTCGGCCACCACGTCCTTGAGCGGCACCACCGGATGCTCGGAGAAGTAGCGGCTGCCCCAGAGCCCCTTCTCCTCGCCGCTCACCGTCAGGAAGATGAGCGAGCGCTTCGGCCGCGCATCCGGCCGGCTGAACGCCTCCGCCAGCTCCATCACCGCCGTGGTTCCTGAGGCGTCGTCGTCCGCGCCGTTGTTGATGCTGTCCGCCATGCCGGGCGTGATGCCGATGTGGTCCATGTGCGCGGAGAAGACGACGTACTCGTTCCTGAGGGTGGGATCGGCGCCCGGCAGGATGCCGATGGTGTTGGGCGCGGTCTGCTTCGAGGTGATGACTTCCTTCACGTCCATCGCGGCGTTGAGCGTGAGCAGGTCCCGGAGCACCGGCCGCCCCGAAGCGCGGATCGTGACGGGATTCACGCCCGCCACGGCGAGCGCCGATGCCATCACCGCCTCACGCACCTCCACCACCAGGGGTCGCGGGACGCCCAGGTCCATGGCGGTGCGGTCGCGAGTCTGGGCGACGATGCGCCCCGCGAACGCCAGCGAGTCCGCGTCGCTCAGCAGGATCACGGCTTGGGGGCCGGCGAGGTAGATCGCGCGAAGCGCCTGATCCGCGCTCGTGCGGCCCCGTTCCATCACGAAGAGCACCACCCGTCCGGCCACGCCGGCTGCCGCCGCGCGGTCGCCCGTCATGGCGCCGCCCACCAGCAGCACGTTGCCGCTCACGGGCCCGCCCGGCACGGTTCCCTGGACGTAGCGCGCCGCGGATGCGAACGACGCTCGCCCCTCCGCCTTGCCGCACTGAAGCGTGAGCGTGGAGCTGTCGGCATCGATGTGGCGCCGGGTGATGGGATACCGCTGGAACCACGTGCCGTTCTCCCCGCCCGGCGTGAGGCCGAACGACTTGAACCGGTCGGCCACGTACTGCGCCGTCAGCTCGAGCCCGCGGCTGGGCGTGTCCCGGCCGAGCATCGAGTCGTCGGCGATGACCTTGATGTGCCTGATGACGTCCTGCTCGGTGATGGTCTCCGCCGCCGTACTGAGCGGCTTGGGGGCCTGGGCGTTGACCGGCGAAGCGAGAACAAGAGGAAGGGCGGAAAGGAGGGCGGAAAGGGCTGGTGCCTGTCGCATGTGCGTCCGGCGGCCTCGGGGATGGGGGTCGCTACGGCGACTCCCGTCGTTCGGTTTCAGCGCGGCGCGCTCGGGGTTCACTCCGGTCGCGGTACGCCGGCGTCTCGGGCGCTACCGGCACCCGATGCGTGCGAGTCACCCACGGGGAGCGGCCGTCGGCGTCCTCGAACACGTACCGGGGACCGAGCCGGGCCGGCCGGCCAGCCGCCACCACCGCGCGTCCGCCGTATGCCTGATAGGGATAGTAGTAGGGATCGTCGTAGATGACGATGCGATACCGCGCGCACGGGGCCCCGTACGGATCCCAGCCCGAATACGGGGCGTACGTGTGGCAATCGTAACACACGAAGCGGGGGTAGTCGTAGTGCTTCTGGACGTAGTAGGGAGTGACGTCGTAGTCGTACCTGCCGCCGGGCGCGATCCGCTCGGCCAGATCGGTAAGCGCGACGTAGGGGTCGCCGTGGATGTGGCCGTTGGCGATGTCGCGGTAGTCCCACTGGTCACGCCGCACGATGCTGGAGTAGTCGAACGGCTCGGTGGACGCGACGGCGAACAGGTAGCCGAGGCCGGGGTAGTCGTCCACCTGGAACCCGGGGGCGCCGCCGTCGCTCACCTCGACGACGCGGCCGCCCCGAACCCAGGTGTCTTCCCACGGCTCGCGCGGGAACAGCACGCGGAACCCTCCGTCGGTGTCGATGCGGAACACGGTGAGGTACGTGTCCACCCGCGTGCTGGCGAAGACCCGCACCGCGTCCCCCCGGCGGTAGGGGCCGTCGCGGTCGGTCCACACGCTGACACGTGCGTCGCCCGCGCCGCGCCACGGCAGGACCGGGTGGGTCGGCTTGAGCGACGGCGGAAGGCCGAGCCCGAGCGCGAGCGCCCAGGTGGCGAGCATCGGATCTCCGGGGAAACAGGGAAACAGCGGGCCGTGAGGGAGCACGAGCCATGCCAGGGGCAGATCGTGAAAGCGCACAGGGCTAGCCGGCCTGGCTCGTCCCTCGCCGGAGACACCGGGACGCCGCGTTGACTCCCCCCGGACGCGCCAGTACGTTGCCCGCGCGATGAACCGTGTCGAGTCGCCCGCCGGGCGCGCCCGTCTGGATCTGCTGGATCCGATGGAGGTCGCGCGCCTCGGCGGGCTGGAGCTGGTGGCCGAAGGCGTGGTCGAAGGGTTCCTGGCGGGGCTGCACCGGTCGCCCCGCCGGGGTTTTTCCGTGGAGTTCGCCGAGCACCGGATGTACCAGCCCGGGGATGATCTGCGTTACGTGGACTGGAAAATCCTCGGGCGCAACGACCGCCTCTACGTGAAGCAGTACGAAGAGGAGACCAATCTCCGCGCCGTCGTCGTGGCGGACGTGAGCCGCTCCATGGCGTGGACCGGCGACCCCGAGCTCCGCCTTCCCAAGCTCGCCTACGCCCAGCGGCTCATCGCCGCGCTCACCCTCGTGCTCCAGCGGCAGCGGGACGCCACCGGGCTCATCGCCTTCGACGACGCGGTGCGTGCGACGCTCCCGCCGCGCGCCCGGCGCACCCACTGGCGCCGGCTGCTTGAGACCCTTGGCGCGCTCGAGGCAGGGCAGGGCACCGCGGCCGAGCCGGCTCTCCGACGGGTGATCGACCAGCTGCGGCGCAGGGGCCTCGTTGTCTTCGTCTCCGATCTGCTGTTCGACCGCCCGCTGGCATTCAAGGCGCTCCGCTTCCTGCACCATCGCGGTCACCAGGTCATCGTGCTGCACGTGATGGACCCGGCCGAGGTGGCGCTGCAAGGCCCGGCGGAGGCTCGGTTCGAGGACCCCGAGACGCGCGCCGCCGTGGTGCTGCGCCCGAAGGATTGGGCCGGTGCCTATCGCCAGACAGTCGAGGGGGTGATCGCGGCCTGGCGGCTCGCCTGCCGGCGCCACGGCATCGCCTATCACGCCGTCCTGACGGACACGCCGTTCGGCACGGTGCTGCGGCACATCGCCGCGTCCCGCCCGGCATGATCGGATTCCTCCATCCGTGGCTGCTGGCGGGTCTCGTCGCGGCGGGCATCCCGATCGTCCTGCACCTGCTCGAGCGGCAAGAGCCACCGACGGTCGTGTTTCCAGCGGTCCGCTACCTCATCGCCGCCACCGAAGCCCACCAGCGCCGTCTCAAGCTCCAGAACTGGCTGCTCCTCCTGCTCCGCACCCTGCTCATCGTGCTGCTGGTGCTCGCCGCCGCCGGGCCCACCGCCCGGGTCGGCGGCGTGTCCGGGCACGCGCCGAGCGCGCTGGTGCTGATCCTGGACAACAGCGCGAGCAGCGGGGCCGTAGTTAACGGGACGCCTCGACTCGCCGCGCTCCAGACGGCCGGCCGCCGGGTACTCGGCCGCGCGACGCCGGACGACGCGCTCTGGCTGATCACCGCCGACGGCGTGCCGCGTCGGGGTGACCCGCTCGCGCTCGCCGCGATGGTGGACGGTCTCACGCCATCGCCGCGGCGACTGGACCTGGGGCTGGCGCTGGCGACCGCGGGCGAGGTGCTCGCACCCGAGTCGCGGCCGGGGGAGATCGTGGTCGCGAGCGACCTCCAGGCCACCGCCGTCACTCCCGCCGATCCGGGTGTGCCGGTGCTGGTGGTGCGTCCGACCGAGCCGCCGCCGCGGAACGTGGGGATCGCCGACCTCGCAACCGGTACGCAGCCTTGGTCGTTCGACGGCGGCCGCGTCGTTGTATCGCTCGCCGGCGATTCCGGACCGCCGGTCCCGATGACGGTGCGTCTGGGCGACCGGCCGGGGCGTCAGGCGTTGGGCCTGGCGGGCGGCTCGGCTACGGTCGTCCTGACCGGGGCGCCGGGCGGCTGGTGGCCGGTCACGGCGGAGCTGGACCCCGACGAGCTCAAGGCCGACGACCGGCGTGTCGGCGCCGTACGGATCGCGCCGGTCGCCCGGGCGGAGTGGGATCCGGCCGAGCGGTACGTGGCGGCCGCGGCCGACGTGCTGGAGGCGAATCGCCGGCTCGCGCGCGGCGACGAGGTCACGGTCGGGCGGCTGGGCCCGGGGATCTCGATCGTCGAGCCGCCCGAGGACCCGGCCGCGCTCGGCGCCGTGAATCGGGCGCTCGAGCGCCGGGGCGTGGGTTGGACCTACGGCGCCCTGGTGACGGGCTCCGAGACCACGGACAGCGGCACCGGGCTCGGCCGACAGCGCGTGCTCAAGCGCTACGTGCTGGAGCCGGCGGCGAGCGGCCGCACCGGCGTCGTTGCCCGAGTGAACCGATCGCCGTGGATCGTCCGCGGCGGCGGGGTCGTGCTGCTGGGCAGCCGGCTCGACCCCGCCTGGACCGATCTCCCCGTGAGCGCCGGCTTCATGCCCTTCATGGACTTTCTGCTCAACCGCGTGGCCCGGGGCGAGGTGGCCGTGATCGAGGCCGCCCCGGGTGACGAGGTGCTGCTGCCGGACCGGGTCAGCGAGGTCCGGCGGAACGGAGACCGGTGGGTGGTCGAAGGCGGCGCCGGATTCCGGGCCGGGGAGCCGGGACTCTACTTCCTGCTCGCGGGCGGTGACACGCTGGGGACGTTGGCGGTGAACGTGGACCCGCGCGAGTCGCGGCTCGCGCCCGCGCCCGACGAGCAAGTGCGGAAGCTCTGGCGCGCGCGGGTCGCGGCCCCTGACGGGGCGGCCGGCGAGGTCTTCGCCGCCGGGGCGCGCGGCGACCTCCGCGGACCGATCCTCTGGGCGGGCCTTCTGATCGGACTGGCGGAGATGGGTCTCGCGAGCGCGTGGAGGCGGGAGACGTGAGTCTCGATCTAGTGCTCGACGCGCTCGGGCGCGCTCCCGCGATCCAGGATCTTCTCGCCCGCCTGCCCGGGCGCGGCGCCGCGCTCCGGCTCGGCGGGCTGCCGGGCTCGAGCGGAGCGGTGCTGACCGCGTGGCTCGTCCGGGCGCTCCCGCAGCGGCTCTTCGTCGTCGCGGCCCCGTCGCCCGGCGACGCCGAGCGGTGGCTCGGCGACCTGACCCTGCTGACCGACGCACCGGTGGCGCTCTACCCGCAGCGCGAGGCACTGGGCGAGGACGAGCCGCACTACGAGATCGCCGGCGAGCGGGCGGAGACGATCGAGGCCCTGCTGCGCGGGCGGCTCCGGATACTGGTCACGACCGCGCGCGCCACGGCGGAGCGCACCCTCGTGCCGGCCGCGCTGGAGCAGCTCACGCTCGGCCTGGCGGTGGGCGCGCGCCAGCCGCTCCGGGACGTGGTCGCGGCGCTCGAGCGGATGGGGTATCGGCGGGTGCCGACGGTAACCGAGGTGGCGGAGTTCAGCGTCCGCGGCGGGATCGTCGATGTGTACGGCTTCGGGATGGCGGCACCGGCCCGGGCCGAGTGGTGGGGTGACGAGATCTCGTCGCTCAGAGGGTTCGATCTCACGAGCCAGCGGTCGCTCGAGGAGCTGCGGGCGGTGACGGTGCTGCCGATCACCACGGCGGCGGTGCGGGAGGGTGCTGAGGCGGAGGCGAGTGGGGAGGCGGGAGCCGCCCCGCCGACGCCCGGGCCCCGCCGCACCCTCCTCGAGCTCCTCCCCGCCGACACCCTGCTCGTGCAGGAGGCCGCCGGCCCCGACGCCGACGAGGTCGCGCGCGCGTGGCGCGAGGCCGCGCACCACCTCGAGATCGCCCGGAAGCTGGGCGAAGAGGTCCCCAGCCGCGACGCGATCTTCGAGGAGCCCGGCTGCTGGCGCGAGCGGCTGGATGGATTCGCCCGCCTGCTCCTGCGCGAGGAGACGGTCGAGCACCAGGTGGGGTTTTTCCCGCCGGAACGGGTGGACCGCGACCTCAACCGTCTCCGAAGCCTGCTCCACGGCTCGCCGCCGACGCTGATCCTCTGCGACAACGAGGGTCAGATGGAGCGGCTCGAGGAGCTGCTCGAGGAGCACGGGCGGCCGTCATCGGCCGTGCTCGCGATCGGCGCGCTGGAGGGTGGGTTCGTCATGCCGTCGCTCCGCGTCCTCACCGACCATGAGATCTTCCGGCGCGCCCGCCGGCTCCGGCGCACCCGGCGCTACCGCCAGGCGGCTCCCTCCGCCGCGACCGGCACGCTCACGCTGGGCGATTACGTCGTGCATCTCGACCACGGGATCGGCATCTATCGCGGCATCGACACGGTGACCGTGGGCGAATCCACGCTCGAGGTGGCCGTGGTGGAGTACGAGGGCGGCGACCGGCTCAACGTCCCGCTCTACCGGCTCGATCAGCTGGAGCGCTACCGCGCCGCCGGCGGCGACGGCGACCACCCGCCGCCCCGGCTGCATCGCCTGGGCGGGGCGAGCTGGCAGCGGGTGCGAGAGCGTACCCGCCAGGCGATCAAGCAGATGGCCGCCGAGCTGCTCGATCTCTACGCCCGGCGCCAGATCACCGGCGGGTACGCCTTCCCGCCGGACACGCGCTGGCAGCGCGAGCTCGAGTCGAGCTTTCTCTACGAGGACACGCCGGACCAGCGCAAGGCCACCGAGGACATCAAGCGCGACATGGAGCTGCCCAAGCCGATGGACCGGCTGCTCGTCGGCGACGTGGGCTACGGGAAGACGGAGATCGCGGTGCGCGCGGCGTTCAAGGCGGTGCAGGGCGGGAAGCAGGTCGCCGTGCTGGTGCCGACGACGATTCTCGCGGAGCAGCACGGGCGCACCTTCCTCGAGCGGCTCGCGGACTATCCGGTCAAGACCGAGGTCCTCTCCCGCTTCCGCACCCACAAGGAGCAGAAGCAGGCGCTCGACCGCATGGCCACGGGCGAGATCGACATCGTGATCGGCACCCACCGCCTGCTCTCCAAGGACGTCGTGCTCAAGGACCTGGGTCTCCTGATCGTGGACGAGGAGCACCGCTTCGGGGTGAAGCACAAGGAGCGGCTCAAGGCGATCCGGCTCGCCGTGGACGTGCTCACGCTCACGGCCACGCCGATCCCGCGCACGCTCCATCTCTCGCTCTCGGGGCTCCGCGATCTCACGCTGATCGAGACTCCGCCGCGCGACCGCTCACCGATCCTCACGTTCGTCGAGCCGTGGGACGACGGCCTGCTGGAGGAGGCGTTCGCGCGGGAGCTGGACCGCGGGGGGCAGGTGTTCGTGGTGCACAACCGGATCGAGACGATCGAGACGATCGCCGCGCGGGTGCGGGCGCTCGCTCCGCGGGCGCAGGTGGGCGTGGCGCACGGGCAGATGCCGGCGGAAGACCTCGAGGACGTGATGCGCCGGTTCGTCTCGGGCGAGGTGAACATCCTGGTGTCCACCATGATCGTCGAGTCGGGGCTCGACGTCCCCAACGCCAACACGATGGTGGTGCACGACGCGCACCGCTTCGGCCTCGCGCAGCTGTACCAGCTGCGGGGCCGAGTGGGCCGGAGCCACCGGCGGGCCTACTGCTACCTGCTCGTGCCCGACACGATCGATGCCGACGCGGAAGACCGGCTCAAGGTGCTGGAGCACCACACGGACCTCGGCGCCGGCTATCGAATAGCGCTCAAGGACCTCGAGCTGCGCGGAGCGGGGAACCTCCTCGGGGCCGAGCAGTCCGGGCACGCGCAGGCGGTGGGCTTCGATCTCTATCTCCGGTGGCTGGAGGAGACGGTTCGCGCGCTTCGGGGCCAGGGCAAGACGGAGCAGCCGCTCCCGCCCGACGTCGTGCTCGACCGTCCGGCCCACCTGCCGGACGGCTATGTGCCGGACGACGACGTCAAGCTCGACCTGTACCGCCGACTGGCGCGGAGTGCGTCGTCCGGCGAGATTGATGGCCTTCGCGACGAAATGCGCGAGCGCTTCGGGCCACTCCCAGCCGAAGCGGAAACCCTGCTCGACATGGCGCGTCTCCGCGTGACCGGGGGCGCGCTGGGGTTGCAGCACGTCCTGGTCCGGGCCGACGAGGCGCGCCTCACGTTCCGGGCGGGGACGCAACCCCGGCTCGCGGGCCTCACTGCCGCGCTCGACGACGTGCAATTGTCCGCCGAAGTCCGCCGTACGGTGCCGCTGTCGCTCCGGCTGGTGCGGCTCGGCGGCGAGCAGATGACGCCGGCGCTGGTGCGGGCGTTGAGAGCCGTCACCTAGGGCCTGCAACCAAACCGCCAATCGCTTTCTGGAGCTGTCATGCGCCGTGTGTCGCTGGTCGTGCTGGTCGCCCTCGCGGGCTGCGCCAACTTCAAGGAGACTTTCACCGCCCGCCGGGACGTGGCCGCGGAAGCCGGCGGCCTCAGGCTCCCGCCGGACTCGCTGGCAAGGATCCTGGCGGCGCCGCGCGGCATCCGGCTGACGAAGGATGCAGCGGGCTTCGTCACCAACCTCTGGGTGGACTACGCGCTGTTCGCGCAGGCGGCCGCCGCGGGCAGGCTCCCCAAGGACTCCGCGAGCGCGGCCAAGGCGCTCTGGCCGGAAGTCGCCGAGCTGCGCACCCAGCACTGGCACGACTCCATCGCGGCCAAGCGGGGAGAGCCGTCCGCGGCCTCAATCGACAGCGTCTACAACGGCGACGAGCTCCGGGTCTTCCAGCACATCCTCTTCGGCGCGGGCCAGCAGGCCAAGCCCGAGGCGAAGGCGGCGGCAAAGAAGAAAGCCGAGGCGACGCTCGCGAAGCTGAAAGGCGGGGCGGACTTCGGCCAGCTCGCGGCGCAGTTGTCGGACGATCCGGGCACCAAAGCGGATCAGGGTTTCCTGCCGCCCAGCCCGCGGGGGCGGTTCGTCCCCCCGTTCGACAGCGCCGGGTGGAAGCTCGCTCCGGGCGACATGAGCGGCGTGGTCGAGTCGCCGTTCGGCTACCACATCATCAAGCGCCCCGCGGCGGCGGCCGTGGAACCTCGCCTCGCGGCCTATCTGGGCCAGGTCAACGCCGGCAAGGCGGACTCGGTTTACATGGAGGCGCTGGGCAAGTCGAACCAGCTCGATATCGCGAAGACCGCGGCGGCGGACATGCGCGCGGCCGCGCTCAACCCGGAGGTCTCGAAGGGTTCGAGCAAGCGGCTCACGTCGTTCAAGAACGGCGAGCTTACCGTAGGCGAGTACCTCCGGTGGGTGCACGCCCTGCCGCCGCAGTATGACGCGCAGCTCAAGCAGGCGAACGACACCGTGCTGAGCCAGTTCGCCAAAGTGCTGTCGCTCAACATGCTGCTGCTGCGCCAGGCGGATTCGGCGAAGGTGGGGCTCACCAGCGACGAGTGGAAGATGCTGTACGACCGGTACACCGGCACCATCGACAGCCTGCAGATGGACATGGGGCTCAGTGGAGCAGACTCGGTGAAGAACGCGCAGCGCAGCGTGAACCAGTATTTCGACAAGCTGATCTCGGGTCGGCTCCGGATCCGGCCGATGCCGGGCGCGCTCGGCACCGTGCTCCGGGAGCAAGGGCGGTACCGCATCAGCGATCCCGGCGTGACCCGCGGGCTCGAGATCGCGCTGATCCAGCAGGCCAAACGCGACTCCGCCACGCCGCCCGCCGGGCTCCGGCCTGCGCCGGGCGGCCCGCCGGTGCCGGGTGGCGCCACCGCGCCGGGCGCGCCACCGGCCCACGACTCCGCCGCGGCTGCGACGGGGGAGAAGAAGTAGGCATTCGGGAAGCATGCACCCGCGCTCCGGACTCGCATTCCTTGTCCTGCTGAGCGCCGCCGGCATCGCACCGGCGGCGCGGGCCCAGAGCCCGGCCGACAGCGCGGCCCGGCCACCCGCCCCCGCGCCGGCAGGCGCCCCGCTCATCGCGGCCCCCATCGAGGACATCGCGGTACCCGGAGTCGCCCCGGCTTCCGATAGCGCGGCACGCACGACCGCGCCGGTGCCCGGAGGTGAGGCGGCGGCGGCCCCTGCGGCGGCCTCCAAGACGCCGGCCCCAGCAGGCCCGCCGCGGCCTCTCCGCGACACGAGCTTCGTCGTGGACAAGGTGGTCGCGATCGTCGGCAACCGCCCGATCCTCGTGTCGCAGGTGGACGAGGAGATCTTCTCCCGGCAGTCGCAGGGGACCAAGCCGCCCTCCACGCCCGAGGAGACGGCCGACCTCCGCAAGCAGGTGATCCAGAGCATCATCGACGAAGAGCTGATGGTGCAGGAGGCGGAGCGCGACACTACGATCAAGGTCACCGACCAGGAAATCGCCGACGGCGTCGAGCAGCAGATCAAGAAGATCCGGAGCAACTTCTCGTCCGAGCTGGACTACGCGGCGGAGCTCAGGAAGGCCGGCTTCCAGACGCCCGACGAATATCGCCGCTGGCTGTTCGACCAGCAGCGCCGGGCCGCGCTCCAGAACCGGCTGATCGACGCGCGGCGCAGCTCCGGCAAGCTCAAGTCCGTCGTACCGACCGAGCGGGAGATGCGTACGTACTTCGACCAGCAGAAGGGGACGCTGGAGAAGCGGCCCGCCACGATCAGCTTCCACCAGATCGTGGTGGCGCCGCAGCCGTCGGTGGACGAGAAGCAGCGCGCCTACCAGCTGGCCGACTCGATCGCGCAGGGAATCCGGCACGGAGGCGACTTCGCGGTGGCGGCCAAGCGCTTCTCCATGGACTCCGGGTCCCGCGAGCTGGGCGGCTCGCTCAACTGGTTCCGCCGCGGCACCATGGTGCCGGAGTTCGAGCGGGTCGCGTTCGGCCTCAAGCCCGGGGTCGTATCCGATCCGGTCGAGACCCCGTTCGGCTATCACATCATCCAGGTCGAGCGCTCGCAGCCGGGCGAGGTGCAGGCGCGGCACATCCTCATCATGCCGGAGATCACCGAGCAGGAGGGGGACAGCGCGCGCAAGCTCGCCGAAAGCATCTACCAGGCGCTCAAGGCCGGGGCGAGCTTCGATTCGCTCCAGTCCCGCTACCACGACCGCCCCGAGGAGCGCGAGGCCCGCGACGTGCCGATCACCAAGCTTCCGCCGGCGTACGCCCAGGCGATCGGCACCAGCGGCGAAGGCGCCGTCATCCAGCCGTTCGCGCTCGAGGGAGTGGCCAGCCGGGTGAAGTACACCGTGGTGGTCATCACCGCGCGCCGACCCGAGGGCGACGTCCGCTACGAGGACGTGCGAGACAAAGTGCGCCAGCAGCTCGGTGACCAGCTCGGTGTGCAGCGCTACCTGGACGCGCTCCGCAAAAAGGCGTACGTCGAGATCCGTACCTAGGCGGGTCGTCCCGCCATGAACGCTCCTCCTCCCCCTCGCATCGCAATCACGCTGGGCGATCCTCGCGGCATCGGGCCCGAGATCGTCGCGCGCGCGCTGGCCGAGCCCCTCGGCGCCGACCTGACCGTGATCGGCGCCGAGGACCAGATCGCGTGGGTATCCGCAGCGCGGAGGATCTCGGTAGGAGCATGGGGCGCGGGGAGCGGGGAGCGGATCGGTGCCGGCGCCTCAGCCGCGGCCGAGCGGGCCCGCGCCGCGCGCGCCGGCCAGCTGACGGGCCACGCGGTGGAGCGCGCCGTTCGGCTGGCGCTCGAAGGCGAGGTGGACGCCATCGTCACCGGTCCGGCCCAGAAGCACGCGCTGCATCTCGCCGGCTTTCCGTATCCTGGGCACACCGAGTGGCTCGGGCACCTCGCCGGCGACGTGGACACGGTGATGATGCTGGCCGCCGACCGGCTCCGCGTCGTGCTGGTGACGACTCACGTGGCGCTCCGGGACGTGCCGGCGCTGCTCACCACCGAGCGCGTGATCAGGACCGGGCGGATCACCGATCGCGCGTTGCGCGAGCTGTTCGGGCTGGCGAAGCCAAGGCTCGTGCTCTGCGCGCTGAACCCCCATGCTGGGGAGTCCGGGCTCTTCGGGGACGAGGACGAGCGCGTGCTCCGGCCGGCGGCCGAGCAGCTCGGCGCCGCGGGCCCGCTCCCCGCCGACACGGTGTTCGTCCGAGCGCTGGCCGGCGAATTCGACGTGGTGCTGGCACCCTACCACGACGTGGGGATGACGGCGATCAAGGTGGCGGCGTTCGGACGGGCGGTGAACGTGACGCTCGGGCTCCCGTTCATCCGGACGTCGCCGGACCACGGCACGGCGTTCGATATCGCGGGGCAGGGGAAGGCCGACGCGGGGAGCATGCGTGCGGCGCTGGAGCTGGCGGCCGAGCTTGGTCGGAAGAAGACCAACAACAGATAACAACAACAACAACAACTGCAGGGGCAGTGGCAGTTGTTGTTGTTGTTGTGTGGTCCGGAGCTACGGGGCTGCGTCGCCGAGCCGCCGCATCAGATCGAGATATCGATCCAGGTTGAGCTTCTGGCTGGCGCGGTTGGCGACGAGCACGGCCTGCACCTCGAGGATCGTCTCCCGCTCCGCCAGCCCGTTCGCCCTGAGCGTATTCCCCGTATCCACCAGATCCACGATCCAGTGGGACAGGTTGAGCAGCGGGGCGACTTCCACAGAGCCGCCCACGTGGACGATGTCCACCGGACGTCCGCGGGCGCCGAAGTGCTGCCGGGTGAGACGGGGATATTTGGTCGCCACGCGGGGGGTCACACCGCCGGGCACCGTGGGATAGGGCTGCGCCGCCGGTGTCGCCACGACCAGCCGGCAGCGGCCGAAGCCCAGCTCGAGCGGCTCCAGCACGTCGGCGCCGGTTTCCCGCAGCACGTCGGTCCCGGTGACGCCGAGGTCGGCCGCGCCCGCCTCGACGTACACCGGCACGTCCGCAGGCTTGACCACGAGAAATTCGATCCCGGGATCGCTCGACGGCAGCCGGAGCCGGCGACCCGGGTCGCCCTGGAGCTCGGCACCCGCCCGGCGAAACCGCTCCAGGGACGGCTCGTACAGCCGTCCCTTGGCGAGCGCCACCCGGAGGTGGCTCACGCCGGCAGCTCCGCGAGCGTGTCGAGGTCGAGCGACACGCCCACGGCCGGCATGGCCCGGCCGAACCGGCCCATCAGATCGTCGTAGCGCCCACCCGCACCCGCGGCGCGCCCGGCGCCGGCGACGAACAGCTCGAAGTGGATGCCGGTGTAGTAGTCCAGTCCGCGCACCTCGCCCAGATCGTAGACCAGGTGCGCGCGCTCGGTGGGGGAGAGTGCCGTGTCGAGCGCGGTGAGGTGCGCGAGTGCACGGTGGGCTGTTTCGGGGGCGCCGCGAAGCGCTGCGTCCAACGCCTCCCGGCGGCCGATCACGAACGGCAGGTCGAGCAGGGCGCGCGCGCCCGGAGGCGCGCCGTCGAGCGCGCGCGCGAGACTGCCTCGATCCTTCCGGTCGATCCAGCGGCGAACGTCCGCCCGCAGCTCCTCGCCCAGCGCGGAGAGCCCGCCGGCGAGCACGCCTGCGTGGCCGATGTTGAGCTGAAAGTCCTGGACGCCGGCGGCCTTGGCCAGCGCCAGCGTGAGCCGGACGATCTCCACGTCAGCGGTCAGGTCGCCCTGGCCCAGCAGCTCGGCGCCGACCTGGAGCGTCTCCCGCGCGCGCCCGCGCTCGGGTTCCTGACGGTAGACAGGGCCGGAGTAGCAGAACCGGAGCGGCCGCGGGGCGTCGGCGAAGGTCGTCGCCGCCATCCGGGCGATGCTGGAGGTGAAGTCGTACCGGAGTGCCAGGATCCGGCCGTCCAAGTCCACGAACCGGATCAGCTTCTCGGCCACTTCCGCCCCGCCCGCCCGGCGGAACACCTCCTCGTACTCGAACGTGGGCGGGCTCAGCTCCTCGAACCCCGCACGGCCGAGCACGTCCATCGTGGCCCGCTGCAACGCGCGGCGCCGGACGACGGCGGGCCCGGAGAGATCCAGGGCACCGGGAGGGGTGGCGGTGGTCGAGGTCCGGAGCATAAGCGCAGTTACCAAGCATAGTGAACGGGGAACAAGGCATCGCACCACTCAACAACAACAGCAACTGCGAACCACGGAGGCACGGAGACACGGAGGAAAACAACAAACAATTCGCTTTCTCTGTGCCTCGGTGCCTCTGTGGTTTGCAGTTTACGACTCTCCGTTCACCGCCTCCTGCGGCTTGGCCTGGTGAAGTCGTATCGCCTTCACCCGCCGGCCGTCCATCTCCAGGATCTCGAACGTGAACGACCCCACCACGACCCGGTCGCCCACCTTGGGCAGCCGGCCCATCTGCCCGAAGAGATAGCCGCCGAGGGTGGTGTAGTCCGCGTCGCTCAGGTCCGCGTCGTACTCCGAGTTGAACTCGGTGATCGGCATCGCGCCGTCCAGTACGATCCCGCCCGGCGCCGCCGGGTGACCGCGCTCCTGCGGATCGTACTCGTCGAAGATGGGGCCCACGATCTCCTCGAGCAGATCCTCCATCGTGACCAGGCCCGCCGTCCCGCCGTATTCGTCCAGCACCACGGCCAGGTGGACCTTCAGTCGCTTCATGTCGGCGAGCACATCCTCCACCTCCCGCGTGCCTGGCACGAAGAGCGGCGGCCGCATGATGCCCCGCAGCGTCTCGCCCGGCTTGGCCCGGATGGCGCTCAGGATGTCCTTCGCGTGCACCACGCCGACGATCTCGTCGAGCGACTCGATAAAGACGGGGTACCGGCTCCGCCGCGCCCGCGCCACTTCGTCCGCCGCCTGCTCCACCGTGAGCGCCGCCGGGAACGCGATCATCTCGGTCCGGGGCGTCATCACCTCCTGGGCGGTCTTCTCGCTGAACTCGAACACTCCCTCCAGCATCCGGGCGTCCCCCTTGAGCAGGCTTCCGCCTTCCCCGCTCTGCTCTACGAGCATCCGGATCTCTTCCGGCGAGTGGAGCTGCTCCTCCTCCCCTGGCGGGTTGATCCCCATGCGGTTGAGGAGCCAGTTCGACGAGCCCTTGAGCACGGCGATCGGCCCCGCCATCACCCAGGCAAAGGCCAGGAGTGGCCCGGCGGTCCAGCCGGCCACCGCCTCGGCGTGCGCGAGGGCGAACGCCTTGGGCAGCAGCTCGCCCCAGATGATCGTCACGTAGGTGATCAGCGCGAGCGCGATGACGGTCGCCACCGTGTGGGTGGCGATGCCGGCCACGACCGGCGGGAGCCCCCGGAACCAGTCCTGGATCCAGGCCGCGATCGCCGGCTCGCCGATCCAGCCGAGTCCCAGCGAGGCCACGGTGATCCCGAGCTGCGTTGCGGAGATGGTGCGCGCGAGTGATTGAATGGCCCGACGGGCGAGGATAGCTTTGCGATCCCCGTTCCGGATCAGCTCGTCCAGCCGGGTCATCCGCGACCGGACCAGCGCAAACTCGGCCGCCACGAAGAACGCGTTGGCGAGAACCAACACGATCACGGCAGTGACGCCAAAGGTCGGCGAGGTCGTCGGGGCAGGTTCCATATCGGCTATAAGCCTATTACTCAAGCGAGCTTAGCGCGAGTCTCCCGTGATCCGCAGGCTGCACGTTCCCCCCTTCGACCGGCTCGCGCCGTTTCTGCCCCGGACGGCCGGCGCCGACCGCGACACCCGCGAACAGGTGTTTCAGATCCTGGAGGCCGTCCGCTCCCGGGGGGATGAAGCCATCCGGGAGTATACCTGGACCTTCGACCGTGTCGATCTCGCCCCCTCCGAATGGGAACTGAAGCCCAGCGTCTGGCAGGGGGCGCTCGACCGCACACCGGCGCCCGTCCGGGCCGCCCTGGTCCTTGCCGTGGACCGGGTCCGCGCCTACCACGAACGCCAGCGCGATTCGGGCTTCCGGGTGACCGACCCGGATGGGACGCTCCTGGGCATGAGGGTCACGCCGCTGGACCGGGTCGGGCTCTACGTCCCCGGGGGAAAGGCGTCCTACCCGAGCTCGGTGGTCATGAACGCCGTCCCGGCCATCGTGGCCGGAGTGCAGGAGGTGATCGCGGTCGTGCCGCCCGGGGGTGTGACCGATCCGGTGCTCGCGGCCTGCGCCCTCGCCGGCGTCACCCGGGTCTTCCGGATCGGCGGCGCCCAGGCGATTGCGGCCCTGGCCTACGGCACAGCGACCGTTCCGAGGGTGGACAAGGTGGTGGGCCCCGGGAACCGCTGGGTGGCGGAGGCCAAGCGGCAGGTGGTCGGACAGGTGGGAATCGACATGATCGCCGGGCCGACCGAGGTGATCGTCCTGGCCGACGGCAGCGCGCGGCCCGAATGGGTGGCCGCGGATCTGATCGCGCAGGCCGAGCACGACGAGGACGCCTCCGCGTGGTGCGTGACCTGCGACGAGATCCTGGCCGACGCCCTGCCGGAAGCGCTCGAGACGGCTCTCGCCACTGCCCCCCGCGCGGACATCGCCCGGGCCGCGTTGGCGCGGAACGGCCTGCTGGTCGTGGTCCCGTCGCTGCGTGAGGGGATCGAGGTGGTGAACCTCCGCGCGCCGGAGCACCTCGAGATCGTCGCGGAGGGCGCGGAGCGGGTGGCCGCAGGCGTGCGGCACGCCGGCGCGATCTTCCTGGGGGACCACACGCCCGAGCCGGTGGGCGACTACCTCGCCGGCCCGAGCCACGTGCTCCCGACGGCTGGCACGGCGCGATACGCGTCGCCACTGGGCGTGTACGACTTCATCAAACGAACGAGCCTCATCCGCTACAGCCCGGAACGCCTGGCGGCTGACGCCGGTCCGATCCGCGCGCTGGCGGAGGCCGAGGGGCTCTTCGGGCACGGGGAGGCGGTGCGGGTGAGGACGGAGGGGCGGGCCCCGGGGGTTGGCCAGTGACCGCTCCGGGACGCTAGGTTTCAGCTATGACCAGCAGCGCTTCGCTTTCTGCTCGTCGAGCCGCCGACCGCGATTGCCGCCAGTTCGGCGCCGCCCACCAGCCGGCCCGTTCGTCCGCCCAACGACGCCTCTGGTGGGTGCTCGGCCTCACCGCAGCGTTCATGATGGTCGAGGCGGTCGGCGGCTGGGTAGCAGGGTCGCTGGCCCTGCTCGCCGACGCCGGCCACATGCTCACCGACGTAGGCGCACTCTCGCTCTCGCTTCTCACCGCCTGGATCGCACGCCGCCCCGCCGACGACGCAAAGACCTACGGGTACCAGCGCTACGAGATCCTGGCCGCCCTGGTGAACGGCGCTGCTTTGTTCGGAATCGCCGGGTGGGTGGTGGTCGAGGCGATGCACCGCCTGCACGAGCCGCATGCGATCCGGACGGGGCTGTTCCTGGCCGTGGCGGTGGCCGGCCTGGTGGCCAATCTGGTGAGCCTGGGCATCCTGCACGGAGCCCACGGACACAACCTGAACACGCGCGGCGCCTACCTTCACATCCTGGGGGACGTCCTCGGCTCCGTGGGCGCGATCGCCGCGGCGGCGATCATCGCCTTCACCGGTTGGGTCATGGCGGACCCGATCATCTCGATCGTCATCTCCCTCCTGATCCTGGCCGGCGCCTGGCGGCTCGTCCGGGAGAGCACCGACATCCTGCTCGAAGGCGTGCCCGAGACCGTCTCGATGGAGGAGGTGCACCGGCGCATGCTCGGCGTCGGGGGAGTGACCGCCGTCCACGATCTCCACGTCTGGACCGTCACCAGCGGGATGGTGGCCATGAGCGGGCACGCCGTGGTGCCCGACCTCGGCGCGCATCCGGGGGTGCTCGAGGGGATCCGCTCGCAGATGGCCGGGATGGGTATCGGCCACGTCACGATCCAGCTCGAGGTGCAGGACGGGTGTGCGGAGCCGGCCGCCGCCCCTGCCCACGACCACACCCATCCCCATCCGCACTGACCCCACCCAGCCCAACCCCGAACCCAGTGAGAAGTGAGAAGTAAGAAGTGAGAAAGGGAGACGCAGCGGGGGGTGGAGGGCCGGGCCTTCTCACCCCTTACCTCTCACTTCTCACTGCCGTCTTGCGGCTCGGAGCGGGGCCGTCTATATATGCCCCGCGGTGGCCCGGTCGACCGGGCTCTGTTCGTTTTTTTGGTCCCAGGCCCGGAAGCCAGACGTCGTGATTCGGAATCTCGCCATCATCGCCCACGTCGACCACGGCAAGACGACGCTGGTCGACAAGATGCTCCGCCAGGCCGGCGCGTTCCGCGCCAACCAGCAGGTGGAGGAGCGGGTGATGGACTCCAACCCGCTGGAGCGCGAGCGCGGGATCACGATCCTCGCCAAGAACACCGCCGTCAATTGGCACGGCACCAAGATCAACATCGTGGACACGCCGGGCCACGCCGATTTCGGCGGCGAAGTCGAGCGCATCCTCCGCATGGTGGACGGGGTGCTGATTCTGGTGGATGCCGCTGAAGGCCCGATGCCGCAGACCCGGTTCGTGACCCGGAAGGCGCTCGCGTTGGGCCTCAAGCCGATCGTCGCCATCAACAAGATCGACCGGTCCGACGCCGAGCCGCTCCGGGTGCATGACGAGGTCCTCGGCCTCTTCATCGATCTGGAGGCCACCCACGATCAGCTGGACGCACCTTTCCTCTATACGTCGAGCCGGGCCGGCACGGCCACCATGGACCTGGCCCAGCCGGGCACCGATCTCCAGCCCCTGTTCCAGGCCATCCTGGACCACGTCCCCGAGCCCAAGGGAGATCCGGCCGGTCCGTTCCAGATGCTGGTCTCCACGCTCGACTTCTCGACCTTCATCGGGCGGATCGCGATCGGCCGCATCGAGCGGGGGCGGGTGAAGGTCGGCGACGAGGTGGCACTGCTCCCGCTGGGCGAGCCGGGCATGGTGACGGACGAGCCGTTCGAGCGTAACCGGGTGACCCGGCTCTACACCTTCGACGGGCTCCACCGGATCGAGGTGGACGAAGTGCCGGCCGGCGATATCGTCGCGCTCTCGGGCTTCGAGACGATCGAGATCGGGAAGACCTTCACCGCGGTGGAGCACCCGGAGCGGCTGGCGGGCATCGCGGTGGAAGAGCCCACGATCTCCGCCGACTTCATCGTGAACAACGGCCCGTTCGCGGGGCGCGACGGCAAGTATGTCACCAGCCGCCAGCTGCGCGACCGGCTGTTCAAGGAGCTGGAGCGCAACGTCG
>JBGPPG010000021.1:0-35674 GCA_041488455.1 Gemmatimonadota bacterium | reverse complement strand
CGGCAGATAGTTCAGCCGGATCCGGGGCGGCGAGCCCGAGCGGGTCGAGCCGAAGACCGCCCGGGTGAACGTCTCCACCTCGGGCGACACGGAGAGGAACACGGCCGGCGGACGGAGCAGCCCGATCTGCCAGAACTGAAGGACCCGGGCGACCTCGACCCGAACGGTGTCGGTGACGTTGGCCGCGAGCGGCAGGATGCCGAGGGACAGGGGCTCGACCGGCGACTTGGCGCCGAAATCGGTGGCCAGGCCCCGCACGTTGAGGGTCCCCGGATCGTTCGGCAGCCCCGCGACCGGCTGAACCGGGACCAGCTCGAGGGTCGCCCGTACGATCGTCACCGAGTCGCGGAGCCGTGCCGGCCACGGAAACCGGAGCAGCACGCGAGAGGAGGGGACCCCACCCACGGTCAAAAAGGTCGGATCGAGGACTGGCGTCTGCCGGCTCACGTAGCCGGCGAAGGTCGCCACGACGTCGATGCCCTGGGCCTGTGTCGGTGTGGCGATTGGTGTCACGAACGTGATGAAATCCGGCGGCAGGATGCTGAGCCGGTTGCCGACGCGCCCGCCGGTCGGGATGTTGCCCGTGATCGCCACGCCGATCGCCAGCACGCCGGCGTCGGCCGGCTGGAGCGTGAGGTTGGTGAGGGCGCTGCCGCTCAACGTCAGGCGGAGCGTATCCGCGAGCGCCGTGTCGGGCAGCACCGCCTGGGTGATGAGGTTCGCCGGAACAAAGGACGGCTGCACGCCCGCGTAGGAGAGGGTGGTCGTGTCCAGATTCGACGGCAGGCGGTAGAGTTGGACCTTGACATTGCGGGCGGCCGTGTCCCGTGCCACGGAAAGCAGCGTGAGCCGGACCGAGTCGATGGTGTAAGCCCGGAGCGTGTCGCGGAACGTGATCGAGTCGGAGCGGGCGGCGAACTTGATGACGCCGAAGCTCGTGTCGGCCAGTGTGGGAATCCCGCTCCCGACGAGCATGACCGACCCGCTCGATTGCTGGGTGTAACCGGTGAACGTGCTGTCCTGGCTGGGCAGCGCCGTGAGGATCTCTTCTTGACTCTGGGGGGTGCCGCCGGGACAGAGCTCGGGGCACTGGCCCGGCTGCGTGAGCTGCTCCGAGCACGCGGCCGCGGCGGCCGCGAGGGCCAGCGTCGCCACGAGCAGGCGACCTGAGCGGGCCTTCATGCCAGCTGGGCCCGGGAGAACGCCGCGGGAAGCAGCTCGGCCACCGTCCAGTGCAGCGTGCGCCCGGGTCCGACCGCGGTCACCTCGAAGTCGCCGAACTCGGCGAGCACCTGGCGGCAGGCGCCGCAGGGCGCCGCCGGCGGGTCCGAGTCGGAGACGACCACGGCTCGGCGGAACCGGCGGGCACCGCCTGCAATCGCCGCCGCCACCGCCGCGCGCTCGGCGCAGAGCGCGAGGCCGTACGATGCGTTCTCGACGTTGCAGCCGGCGTAGATGTTCCCGTCGTCGGCCTCGAGCGCGGCCCCGACCCGGTAGCCGGAGTAGGGGGCATACGCGTGTGCCTGGGCGGCCCGGGCGGCCGCCACCAGCGAATCAGTCACACCATACCTCATCAAGAAACGAGACGCCGGCCGCGAGCGGCGCCACACCGAGAAACGCCGCGACCGTCTGCCCCACGTCGGCGAAGGAGCGACGGCGCCCGAGCGGGACCGCCCGCACCCGAGGCCCGACAGCCAGGAGCGGCACGACCTCGCGCGAATGATCGGTGGACGCGGTGGTCGGATCGTTGCCGTGATCGGCGGTAAAGATAACGAGGTCCTCGTCCTGCATCGGAGCGAGCAATCTGGGCAGGGCCCGGTCCAGCTCGCCGAGCCCGCGTTGGAAGCCGCGCACGTCGTTGCGGTGACCCCAGGTCTGATCGAATTCGATGACGTTCGCCAGGAGGAGACCGCGCCGCATCGAGAGGAGCGCCCCTTCGATCAGGGCGTAGGCGTCGCTGTTGGCGGCCGCGTGAATGCTCGTGATGTTCCGGCCGGCGAACAGATCGTCCACCTTCCCCACCCCGACCCTCGGCACATGCGCCTCTTCCAGGCGGTCGAGCAGCGTCACACCGGGAGGCGGGAGGCTCAGATCCTTCCGTCCGGCGGTGCGGGTCCACGCCCCAGGCTGCCCGGTGAACGGCCGCGCAATGACCCGGGAGACTCCGTGCGGAGGCTGGAGCAGCTCCCGCGCGACCGCGCACGCCCGATACAGCTCCTCCGGCGGCACGGTCTCCTCGTGCGCCGCCACCTGGAAGACGCTGTCGGCCGACGTGTAGACGATCCAGTCGCCGGTACGGCGATGAGCCTCCCCCAGCTCGTCCAGAATCGCGGTGCCCGAGGCAGGCTTGTTGCCGAGCACGCCCCGGCCGGTCCGGCGGGCGAACTCGTCCACTATCGCAGCGGGGAATCCGGCAGGGTACGTGGGGAACGGCTGTGCCAGCACCACGCCGCACAGCTCCCAGTGGCCGGTGGTGCTGTCCTTGCCGGCGCTCGCCGGCTCGGCGACGCCGTAGGCTGCCTCGGGCTCGGCGACCCGGCGAACTCCCGCGAGCTCGGCACAACACCCGAGTCCCAGGTGCTCGAGGTTCGGCAGCTCGAGCCCGCCGACGGCCCGCGCGAGATTGCCCAGCGTGTCGCTCCCGGCGTCGCCGTAGCGGTCGGCGTCCGGTGCCGGGCCGATCCCGAGACCGTCGAGGACGATGATTGCCGCGCGGCGCATCAGGGGCGGTAGCAGCGCGGGAGGCGGGGCGCGAGGGCGGTGAGCAGCTCGTAGGCGATCGTGCCGGCCCACTCGGCTTGCTGGTCGAGCGACACGGCGCCGCCCCACAGCGTCGCCGTATCGCCCAGCTCCACCCGGTGGTCGTCGTCGATCGCCACCATGATCATGTCCATCGCGACCCGCCCCACAACGGGCACGACCCGGCCGCCCAGCTCCACCGCCCGGGCCCGCCCGGTAGCGCGGGGAAAGCCGTCGGCGTAGCCCGCCGCGACCGTGGCAATCCGGGTCGGGGCATCCGCCCGCCAGCTCGCCCCGTAGCTCACCGTATCCCCCTCGCGCACGCGGCGGAGCCCGACGACGCGGGCCCGGAACGCAGCGACGGGCAGGGGCGTTGGGCCGCCAGTGCCGCTGCCGTAGAGGAAGATGCCAGGCCGGACCAGGTCAGCGGTGTAGCGGGTGCCGCTGAGAGCCGCGGCGCTATTGGCGGCGTGGACCAGCGCCGGCCGGCGCGGGAGCGCGGCCAGGACCTCCTGGAACCGGGCCCACTGGAGCTCGGTCGCGACCCAGTCGCTCTCCGGCGAATGGAAGTGGGTGAACGCCCCCTCCCATCCTTCCGCTCGCCCCAGTCGCTGACCCACGGCCTCCCGCAGCGCGGCGTCATCGTAGCGGAACCCCGAGCGCGCCATGCCGGTGTCGATCTCGATGTGGAACGGGTGGGTGGTACGCGACGTCCAGGCTTCGAGCGCGGGGAGGTCGCCGACGGACGGGCGCAGGTCGAACTCGAGGCAGCGATCTATCCACTCCGGTAAAAGCGGGGTGCAGAGCAGGACGGGCCTCGCAATGCCGGCCCGCCGAAGCTCCGCGCCTTCTTCGATCGTGGCGACGCCGTAGCCCCAGGGCGCAAGCGTCTCGAGCGCGCGCGACACGGGGACCGCCCCCAGCCCGTAACCGTTAGCTTTGACCATCGGCAGCAGGCGGCCGCCGGAGATCGCGCTCACCGTCCTCGCGTTCGCGGTCAGGGCGCTCAGGTCCACGTCGACCCAAGCCCGGGCCGTCTCGCTGTTGGCGGTCGTGGTCACGGCGGGAAATCCTAACCCGTCTCGAGGTCTAAATGCAAGACAACTCTGCGCTTGGGCGAGCGCTTGCCCTGGTCCGGGACCTCCGCGTGCGTTGCGCGTGGGATCGGGTGCAGACCCGCGAGACCCTCCGCCCGTACCTGGTCGAAGAGGTGCTCGAGCTGGACCACGCGCTGGGCGAGGCCGACCCCGAACGCATCCGCGACGAGCTCGGCGACTTCCTGCTCCACCTCGCGTGGCAGCTGGTGCTCGCGGAGGAGAATCGCGAGTTCTCCCCGAATGACGTGGCGGATACGATGGAGCGGAAGATGAAGCGGCGCCACCCGCATCTCTTCGACCTCGGCCCGCCCGAGCCGTGGGAGCGGCTGAAGCGGCGCGAGCGCGAGGGCGGCGTGCTTGGGCGTCTCCCGAGCACCCTACCCGACCTGCTGCGCGCCTACCGGCTTCAGGAGCGCGCGGCGTCGGTGGGATTCGACTGGCCCGACGCGCGGGGGCCGGTCCAGAAGGTGCGGGAGGAGCTGGTGGAAGTCGAGCAGGAGCTGGCCGACGCAGCGGCGAACGAAGCGGGCGCGCGGGACGCGCTCACCGACGAGATCGGGGATCTGCTCTTCGCTGTCGTGAACCTGGCGCGGAAGGCGGGTGTGCAGCCGGGCGCGGCGCTCGACCGGGCGAACCGGAAGTTCCGGGAGCGGTTCGAGGCGGTGGAGGCGCTGGCCGCGGCGCGCGGGATCGCCATGCATGAAGCCGGCTTGGAAGCGCTGGATGGCCTCTGGGAGGAGACGAAAGACAGTGAGAAGGGGGAAGTGAGAAGTGAGAAGGGGGCTCCGTGATTCGCCGGCGCCCCCTCTCACCTCTCACTTCTTACCTCTCACCTCTTACCTTCACTTCTCACCTCTCACCAGCTTCTCAAACCTCGGATTCCCCCTGAGCGGCGCGAACGTCGGATCGATCCTGAGCCATCCGGGCGAGAGATAGTACGGGATCTTGAGCAGCGGCTCGAGCTGGTCGAGCGCCTTCTCCGGCTCACCGAGCAGGATGTAGATCCGGGCAAGCTGGTGCTGCATGTATGGCCCGCTCTGCCCGTCCTTCGAGACCGGCAGCAGCGAAACGCCATACTCGCCCTCGCGAAGGGCGTCGGCTCGGCGCCCTAGGTAGGCCAGCGTCACGCCAAGAAGCACGTGGCGCTGGGCATCCTCCGGAGCGGCTTTGAGCTGCTGTTCCAACGCCACCCGCGCCGAGTCGGCGTACGCCCGCGCCCGCTTGAGATCTCCCGCGACCTCCCAGGCGCCGGCGAGCGCGAGTCCCCAGGCCCCGACGTCGTCGTCGAACGGGCGAGGCGTGAGTCGGCGCAGGAGCGCCTGCTGGTCGGGATCGATGGCCCAGTACAGATCCCAGAAGGTGCTCACGTAGGCGATGAAGCTCGTCAGCTCGATGTCCTTCGGCGGCGTCTTGAGCACTTCCCGGGCGCGCGCGAGGTCGCCCTGGGCGAGGTACACCATCGCCTTCCCCTCCACCGCCCCCTGATCCGACGGCCGCAGCTCAATGGTTCGATCGTAGGCCGAGATCGCCTCAGGATATTGCCGCTGCCAGAACAGCGCCTGCGCCAGCACCGACGCGATCGACCCCGAGCGCGGGTCCAGACTCTGCCCCCGCCGGAAATGCTGGACTGCCTGATCCCACTGGCCCAACGCCATCTCGGCGAGCCCGAGCCCCCGCAGCAGGTCCGCGTTGGCCGGAGCGATCTTCATCCCCTTGGCGTAGTGCTCAATGGCGCGGTTGGCCGCCGACGGCACCCGACGATAGTAGTCGCCGAGCGCGGTGTAGGCTTCCGGACGGTCGGGAGCCAGGGCCAGCGCGCGCTCCGCCGCGGTTCGAGCCCGATCGGCGATGGCGGGTGAAGGCGTTCCGATGGCGAACAGGAGCGAGCTCGCCTCCGACAGACCGGCCCACGCGGCGGCGAAGGTGGAATCGAGCGCTACGGCCTGCTCGTGGTACCCCATGGCCTGGCGCAAGGTGACCGGGCTGTTCCCGGTCGCGAGCGCGGCTTCGCCTTTCAAATACGCGTCGTAGGCCGCGAGGTTCCTGGTCGGCCGCTCCGCCAGCCGCTGCTGGGCGTCGGCGCCGAGGGCCACGTCCAGAGCCTGGGCCACTCGGCCGGCGATGTCGGCCTGGACCTGGAAGACATCGGTCAGGGCCGCGTCGAACGGCTGCTGCCACTTGGTGGCGCCGGTCGAGACCTGGATCAGCTCGGGACTGACGCGAACCCGGCTGCCCCCGCTCTGCCCTTTCTCCCAGCGAACCGTGCCGGTCAACAAGTAGTCCACGCCCAGCTCCCGCCCGACGTCCTGCGGCTTCTTGCGGCTCTTCTTGTACTCGGCCGAGCTGCTCCGCGCCGTGACCTGAAGCCCGGGCAGGCTCGAGAGCTTGCCCCGGATCTCGTCGGTGATGCCGTCGCTGAAGTACTCGTCGTCCGCGCCGCCCAGATTCTCGAAGGGCAGCACCGCGACCAGTTTCGCTCCCGCAGCCCCCGCCGCCACGGCCTCGGCTTCAGCCTGGTGGCCGCGCCGCCAAGCAAAGAGCACCCCAAGCCCGATCGCGAACCCGCCCAGCAGCGCCAACGTCACCGGGTACCGGAGGCCGCGCCGTCCGGGCGCCACGGTGGCGCCCGACACGAGCGTGGGGGTCGCTGTCGGAGTCGCGACGACCGACGCGGTCTGCGCGGGCTCCAGCACGCGGCGGAAGTCGGCGGCCGAGGGAAACCGGTCGGCCGGCGAGCGGGCCAGCGCGCGGGCTACCGCCTGCTCGATCGGCTCCGGCACCGTATCGCGGATCGCGCGCAGCAGCCGCGGATTCTCGGTGAACTTGCGGAGCAGGATCGCCTGCGCGGTGGGGCCGGTGAACGGCGGCTCGCCCGCCAGCATCTCGTAGAGCACGCAGCCCAGCGAGTAGATGTCACTGCGAGCGTCCACCTCGCGATCGCCGCTCGCCTGCTCCGGGCTCATGTAGGCCGGCGTGCCGACGCTCATGCCGGTCTCGGTGAGCCGCTGCTCCCGCGTCGTAGCCCCGGCGCCCGGCGCCCCGGCGGCCCCCAACGCCCGCGCGATCCCGAAGTCGGCCACGAGTGCGTGCCGCCCGGCAAGCAGGATGTTCTCCGGCTTGATGTCGCGGTGGATCACGCCGTGCTGGTGGGCGTAGTCGAGCGCGTCGGCGGTTTCCTGCGCGATCCGGAGCGCATCGTCCAGGGGGAGCTGACCCTCACGGCGCAGGCGGTCCCGCAGCGTCTCGCCCTCGACGTACGGCATGGTGAACCAGAGCTGGCCCGCCGCGTCGCCGGAATCGAGGACTGTGAGGATGTGGGGATGCTGGAGCCGCGCGGCGAGCCGGATCTCGCGGAGAAAGCGCTCGGGACCGAGCGTGGCCGCGAGCTCGGGGTGCAGGACCTTGAGCGCGACGGGTCGGTCGTGCCGGAGGTCCCGCGCGAGCAAGACCGTGGCCATGCCGCCGCGCCCGAGCTCGCGCTCGATCGTGTAGCGGCCCCGCAGCTCGGCTTCGAGACGGTCGCGCAGGTCGGCCACTTCGGCCCTGTTGTTGGGGATGAGTAGGACGAACGATACGGGCCGCGCGCCTCAGAAGGAAGTGGGCGCGCCGCCCCCCGATCAGGGATACAGACGATGAATCTGCCGGGGGAACGCGATCGCCTCCCGGATGTGGGGGATGCCGCAGATCCACGCCACGGTGCGCTCGACGCCG
Source organism: Gemmatimonadota bacterium (assembly GCA_041488455.1). Lineage (GTDB taxonomy): Bacteria > Gemmatimonadota > Gemmatimonadetes > Gemmatimonadales > GWC2-71-9 > DASQPE01. The sequence continues at coordinate 28,127 of JBGPPG010000021.1, read as the reverse complement.
AGCCCGAAGCCGGAGTGGACGAACGTACCGTACTTCCGCAGATCGAGGTACCACTGGTACGCCTTCGGGTCGAGCCCCTGGGCCAGGATCCGCGCGAGCAGCCGGTCGTGGTCGTCCTCGCGCTGCGAGCCGCCGATGATCTCGCCGTAGCCCTCGGGCGCCAGGCAGTCGTCGTTCAGCACCGTCCGCGGGTCGTCCGGGTTCTCCTTCATGTAGAACGCCTTGACCTGCTTGGGGTAGTTGTAGACGAACACCGGCCGGTCGTACTCCTTGGCCAGGAGGGTCTCGTCGTCGCCGCCGAGATCACTCCCCCACGTCATGTTCGAGCCCGACGCGTTGACCTTGGTGACGGCTTCGGTGTATGAGACGCGGGGGAACGGCGGCACCACCCGCTCGAGCAGCGCCGTGTCGCGCTCCAGATCTTTCAGCTCTTCCTTCCGCCGATCCAGCGCGCGCGACACGAGATACGAGACGAACTCCTCCTGGAGTCGCATGTTCTCGCTGGAGTCGGCAAAGGCCACTTCCGGCTCGACCATCCAGAACTCGGTGAGGTGCCGGCGGGTCTTCGATTTCTCCGCCCGGAACGTGGGACCGAAGCAGTAGACCTTGCCCAGGGCCGCCGCAGCCGCTTCCACGTAGAGCTGGCCGGTCTGGGCGAGATACGCCTTCCCGAGGTCGAAGTAGTCGGTGGCGAAGAGGTTCCCCGCCTCCTCGCCGATCGCACCGGTGAGAATCGGCGTGTCCACCAGGGTGAACCCGCGATCGTAGAAGAAGTCGCGGATCGCCTGCTCCACCTCGTGGCGCACCTTGGCGACGGCGACCTGGCGGCGGCTCCGGAGCCAGAGATGGCGGTGCTCGAACAGGAACTGCGTGCCATGCTCCTTCGGCCCGATCGGGAAGTCCACCGACGGACCGAGCACCCGCAGATCGCTCACGCCCAGCTCGTATCCTCCCGGCGACCGCGGCTCGGCGCGGACGACGCCCTCGATCGCCACGCTGGTTTCCTGGGCCAGCGTCTGGAAGCCTTGCCAGACCGCCTCGGGAACCTCTTTCTTCGACACGACGCACTGGAGGTACCCGGATCCGTCCCGCAGCACCAGAAACGCGATCTTCCCGCTGGACCGGGTAGTCATGACCCAGCCCTGCACGGTGACGCGCTCGTTTACGTGCTGGTGGAAATCGGCAATCCGGACCGGTGGCATGGCGTGCGGGCTCGAGGTTGGCGTGCACGGGCGGCGTGGAGTCTATCGCCGTTCCCCGGGAGGCGTCAAACAGCGGTTTCAACGCCGTGCCGGGGTCGCGCGTAAGCGTTGCCAGGCGTAACCTTACGATTCAACCGCTTGATTCGAGGTCGATCCATGGCCGTAACCACAGCCCCTCTCCATCCGCCCCGGCAGCCTGCCGCCGATGCGGCTTCGTAGCGCGATGGCCGGGGCGGGTCTCAGCGCAGTGCTGCTCGCGCCCGCCGCCCGGGCCCAGCGGCCGAGCGTGACACTCGCCGAGGCCCTGCGGCTGGCCGAGCAGGTGCAACCGGGCGTGGTGCAGGCGGAGGGCCAGGTCCGCACGTCCGGCGCCAACGTCCGCAGCGCGAAGGGGGCCTACCTGCCGTCGCTCAGTCTCTCGGGCAGCGGGAACGAATCCTACAGCGGAGCCGGGGCCCGGGTCGATCCCACTACGAACCAGATCGTGGGCTCCAACTGGACCAGCAGCGCCGGGGCCACGCTGTCAGCCAGCTGGGACCTGTTCACCGGGTTCCGGCGCCGCGCAAACCTGCGCGCGGCGAACGCCTCGTCCCGGGCGGCCGAGGCCGGGCTGGTGGATGCGCGGTACCAGCTGCGCCTCACGACGACCGACCAGTTCTTCTCCGCGCTATCCAGCGCGCAGCTGGTGGACGTCCGCCTCGCGAGTGTCCGCGAAGCGGAGGAGCAGTTGCGCGCGGCCATCGCCAGGCTCCGGGCCGGCAGCGCCACCCGCGCCGACACGCTGACCTCCCGGGTCAACCTGGGCTCGGCCCAGCTCAATCTGGCCACCGCGCAAAGCGACCTGGCCGCCGCCGAAGCGGGCCTGGCCCGCCTGATCGGCCGCACCGGCCGAGTGGCCGCAGCCGATGACTCGAGCTTCTACCAGCCGCCGATGACCGATACAACGACGCTCCGCACCGAGGCACTCGAGCGCTCACCGAGGGTGCAGAGCGCGCTCGCGAGCGCGCGGGCCGCGCGGGCCGCGGTAGCCGCCGCCCGCGCCGCGTACTGGCCGACGCTGTCCTTCGGTGCCTCGACCGGGTACAGCGGGACCCGGGGCACCGGCACCGGATTCAGCAACAACAGCCAGCTCAGTCTCAGGCTCAGCTGGAATCTGTTCAACGGCTTTGCCCGCGAGGCCGAGATCGTCTCGCAGGAAAGCAGCGCGGACCTGGCGGACGCCACCGCGTCGGACGACGCGCGGGCGGTGGACGCCGGCATCACCACCTATCTCGCCCAGCTCGACGCGGCTTCGACCAGCATCGCGATCACCCAGACCAGCGTGGCCGCGGGCGACGAGAACCTCCGGGTCGTACGGGAGCGCTACCAGCTCGGTGTCGCCACCATCGTGGATCTGCTCACGGCGCAGGCCGCGCTCGACCAGGCCCGGGTGGATGCCCTCAACGCCCGCTTCGATTACCTCCGAGCGAAGGCGCAGCTCGAAGCGATCGTGGGGCGCCCGCTGTGAGGGCCGCGCTCGCGGCGGCGGCCCTCCTGGCGATGGGGGCCTGCAAGAAGGCCGCGCCCGCGCCGGTCTACGAGACCCTTCCGGTCGAGAACCGGGACATCGTCGTCTCCGCCCACGCGACGGGCACGGTGCAGGCCGACACCACGGTCGAGGTGAAGACCCGCGCCTCGGGCGAGGTGCTCGCCATCAAGGTGGAGACCGGACAGGTGGTGAAGCAGGGAGCACTCCTGATGCAGATCGACCCCCGCCTTTCACGGAACTCCGTGTCCCAGGCCGAGGCGAATGTCGCCGCGGCCAAGGTCCAGCTCAACAACGCGAACGTCCAGAAGGGGCGGTCGGACAGCCTGCTCGCGGCCCAGGCGATCACGGTCCAGGAGCACGACCAGGACGTCCTGGCCTACGCCAACGCCAAGGCGGCACTGGTCTCGGCGCAAGTGGTCATGGACAACGAGCGGATCAGCCTCGAGGACGCGAACGTCCGGGCGCCGATCACGGGCACGATCATCGAGATCGACGTGGCCCGGGGGCAGGTCATCGCGTCTGCTACGTCGAACGTGGGCGGAGGCACTACGCTGCTCAAGATGGCGGACCTCACCCTGGTCCAGGTCTCCACGCCGGTGGACGAAACCGACATCGGCAAGATCCAGCCGAGCCAGACGGCGACGGTCACGGTGCAGGCGTTTCCCAACCGCCCCTTCACCGGCGCGGTGCTCAAGATCGAGCCGAAGGATACGGTGCAGCAAAACGTCACCATGTTCCCCGTGCGGGTTCGGATCGACAACCGGAACGGACTCCTGCGGCCCGGGATGAATGCCGACGTGGAGATCCACGTGGGGCAGCGAGCCGGGGTCCTGGCCGTCGCCAACGCGGCGCTGCGGACGATGCGCGACGTCGCATCGGCGGCACAGGTGCTGGGACTGGACGCGCAGGCGGTGCAGACGACGCTGCAACAGCAACAGCAGCAGCAGCGCCCACCCGACGGGCGGGCGGACAGTGCCGGGGCACCCGGCCGCAGCGAGGTCGACAGCGCGACCGCGACGCCGAGGAGCCAGGGCTCGGGGGCCTCAGGAGGCCGCGGACGCCGCGGCGGCGGCGCCGGCGGCGGCAGCGGCGCAGGTGTCACCGGCGGGCGCTACATCGTCTTCGTGCAGCGGAACAACCAGCCGGTTCCGGTGTGGGTGCGGACCGGGCTCACCGACCTGGACTACAGCGAGGTTCTCGACGGCCTTCGGGCCGGCGATTCGGTGTACATCCTGCCCAGCGCGAGCCTGGTGCAGTCGCAGCAGCAGTTCAAGCAGCGGATCACGAACATGACCGGCGGCGGCCTGCCGGGCGTGCAGCAGAAGCCGGGCGCCGCGACCGGTGGCGCCGCGGCGCCGAGGTAGCATGCAGCTTACCGAGACGATCGCCTCCGCGCTCCAGTCGATCCGGGCCAACATGCTTCGGGCGGGGCTCACGGCGCTCGGCATCATCATCGGCGTCGGCGCGCTGATCGCGATGGTGGCGCTCGGGAGCGGCGCGCAGAAGGCCGTCGAGGCGAGCATCAACGCGCTGGGGACCAATCTCCTGCGGGTCTTTCCGGGCCAGAGCTTCCAGGGCGGCGTCGCCAGCGCCAACCGGGTGAGCTTGACCCTCGACGACGCCGAGGCGCTCCAGCGGGACGGTCGCCTCTTCACGGCCGTGGTGCCGGAGATGCAGCAGTCGCTCCAGGTGAAGCTGGGCAGCCGGAACGCCAACGTGACGGTCGACGGCACCACGACCGAGTATCCCGCGGTGCAGAACTCGCCCATCAAGTACGGCCGGATGTTCTCCGCCGGCGACGACGCCTCGCGGCAGCGCTACACCGTCGTCGGCGCGTCCGCGCCGGATCTGCTGGGAGTGAACCAGGCGGCCATCATCGGGCAGGAGATCCAGATCGCGGGCCTCGGCTTCGAGGTGATCGGCGTCCTGGCGGAAAAAGGGTCGGCGGGCTCGTTCGCGAATGTGGACGAGCAGGTGCTGATCCCGCTCCAGACCGCGCGCTATCGGGTCTTCGGTACCGACCGGCTGCGCTCGATCACGGTGCAGATCATGCCGGGCGTCCCGCTCGAGCGCGGCATGGTGGACATCGAGCGCGTGCTCCGGCGCCAGCACAAGATCCGGCCCGGCGGCGACAACGACTTCCAGATCCGCAACCAGCAGGACATCCTCAGCACCCAGCAGCAGGCGACCGAGGTCTTCACGTACCTGCTGGCGGGCATCGCGGCGGTGAGTCTGCTGGTGGGCGGGATCGGTATCATGAACATCATGCTGGTCTCGGTCACCGAGCGCACCCGGGAGATCGGTGTCCGCATGGCCCTCGGCGCGAGCCGGCGGAACATCCTGCTCCAGTTCCTCATCGAGGCGCTGGTCCTCTGCACCCTCGGCGGGACGCTCGGTATCCTGCTCGGTGCCGGCGTCGCCCAGGCGGCGAGCTACCTGCTGCACTGGAACACACTGGTCTCGCTCGGGTCGATCGCGCTCGCGTTCGGCTTCAGCGCGGGCGTGGGGATCATCTTTGGTCTCTGGCCCGCCCGGCGCGCGGCCAGCCTCGATCCGATCGAGGCCCTGCGGTACGAGTAGCGGGCCTCCCGCTCACCCCACCCGGAACAGCTCCACCGCCCTCGGATAGCGCGCCAGCGCGCGATCGCGGAGCGCCCGGTTCTCGGCCCGCTGGAGCGCGGGGTCGCGGCCCAGGAGCTCGCCTGCCAGCTCCCGAGCCCGCGCGAGCAGCTCCTCGTCATCGGGAAGGCGGGCGTGGCGCACCTCGACCCCGCCCGACTGGCGCGCGCCGATCAGGTCGCCCATCCCCCGTTCCCTGAGATCCAGCTCGGCGATCCGGAATCCGTCATCCGTCGCGGCGAACGCCTTCAGGCGCTCGGGCACCCGGCCATCGGCCATGAGAATACAGAAGCTCTCTCCTGCCCCCCGTCCGACGCGGCCCCGCAGCTGGTGCAGCTGCGCCAGTCCGAAGCGCTCCGGGTGCTCGATCACCATGAGCGTCGCGTTGGGCACGTCGATCCCGACCTCGATCACCGTGGTGGCCACCAGAACGTGGATCTCGCCCGCCCGGAACCGCCGCATCACCGCGTCCCGCTCGTCGCCCTTGAGCCTGCCATGGACGAGGCCCACCGCGAGCGACGGCCAGCGGGCCGCGAGCGCTGCCGCCATCGTAGTGGCGGCCCGGAGGTCCGCCCGCTCCGACTCCTCGATCACCGGAAGCACGATGTAGGCCTGGCGTCCGGCCCGGCACTCGCCCTCGACGAAGGAAAGCACCTTCTCCCGCTGGCTCGCGGTGCGTACCGCGGTGCGCACCGCGCCCCGCCCCGGCGGCTTCTCGCGGATCGTGGAGACGTCGAGGTCGCCGTAGAGCGTAAGGGCGAGTGAGCGCGGGATCGGCGTAGCCGTGAGCAGGAGCACGTCGGGAGCCGCCCCCTTGCCGATCAGGGCGGCGCGTTGCTCGACGCCGAACCGGTGCTGCTCGTCGATCACGACGAGACCCAGGCGGCGGAACGCGGTGCTCTCCTCCAGCAGCGCGTGGGTCCCGATCGCCAGCCGGGCGTGGCCCTCGGCGAGCCGCCGCCGGACCGCGGCCTTGTCGCCCGCAGTAAGCCGCCCGACCAGCAGCTCGGGCCGGAGTCCCAGCGGCTCGACCAGCTGCGCCAGCGTCGCCGCGTGCTGCTCGGCCAGCAGCTCGGTCGGCGCCATCAGCGCGGCCTGGTAGTCGTTCTCGATCGCGAGCAGCATCGCGAACAGCGCGACGACCGTCTTGCCGGTACCCACGTCCCCCATGAGGAGACGGTGCATCCGGTCGGGAGCGGTCATGTCCGACGTGATCTCCCGGACCGCGCGCTGCTGATCCGCGGTGAGCGCCCAGGGGAGGCTCTCCCGGAGCCGCGTCGTGAAGTCGCGCTTGATCTCGAAAGCGACACCGCTCCGCGCCCGCTTCGCGATGGTCCGTGCCCGCACCAGCATGAGCTGGAGATCCAGCAGCTCGTCGAACGCCAGGCGGCGCCGGCCCTGCTCCGCCTCGGCGACGGTCTGAGGCCGGTGCACCATCCTCAGGGCGTCCGCCAGGCGCGGGAGACCGGCCGCGCTGCGCACCGCCTCCGGGATGATGTCGGGCGACGCGGCGACCAGCTGGTCCAGGTGCCGGTCCACCAGGCCGCGAATCACCTTGTGGCTCAGGCCCTCGGTCGCGGGGTAGACGGGGAGCACCTTCCCGCCGCCAAGCGGGTCGGCGTCGCCATCGGCATCCGCGAGAATGAGGTACTCCCGCGGCGCCATCTGGCGGCCGTGGTAGAAGCGCACGGGCCCCGACACCAGCAGGGTCTGTCCCACTTCTATGGTCCGATCGAGGAACGGTTGGCCGGGCCACACGCACTCGAGCACGCCGCTCGCGTCGCGGAGAACCGCGTGGAAAATCCGAAGACCCTTGCGGGTGGGAACGATCCCCTTGCTCATCACCCGGCCGACGCCCGCCACCTCCATCCCCACCCGCGCGCTCGCGAGCGGAGCGAGGGAGGACGCGTCTACGTAGCGGTGGGGGAGATGCCAGAGAAGGTCCTGCGCGGTGCGGATGCCGAGGCGGGCGAGGACCTCCGCCCGCCGCTCGCCGATGCCCTTGAGGAACTGCACCGGCGTATTGAGGCCGATCGGACGCGCGGGCGCCGGAGGCATGAGGCCGGCCCTAGGCGGCCTCGCCGACGAGGCCGGCGGCGAACCGCTCGGGATCGAACGGCACCAGGTCGTCGAGCGACTCGCCGAGGCCCACGAAGCGGATGGGCAGCGCGAGCTCGCGGCGGAGGGCCACCACGGCGCCGCCTCGCGCGCTCCCGTCGAGCTTGGTGATCACGATGCCCGTGGGTGATACCGCCTCGCCGAAGAGGCGTCCCTGCTGGATGGCGTTCTGCCCGACCGTGCCGTCGAGGACGAGCAGCGTCTCGTGCGGCGCCCCCGGCACCCGGCGGCCGACGACCCGGGCCACCTTGCGCAGCTCCTCCATCAGGCCTTCCTGGGTGTGGAGCCGACCGGCCGTATCGACGATGACGGTGTCGAGGCCGCGCGACCGGGCCGCGTCGATCGCGTCGAACGCCACAGCCGCGGGATCTCCCCCCGCGACCCCCGACACGCACGGGAGGCCGAGCCGCTCGGCCCAGACCTGGAGCTGCGCAACGGCGCCGGCGCGATAGGTGTCGGCGGCCGCGAGCAGCACCTTCCGGCCCTCGCGCTCGAGGCGCCGCGCGAGCTTGGCCGTGGTCGTCGTCTTGCCGGTGCCGTTCACGCCGACCATGAGAACGACGGTGGGGCCGTCGCCTTCGGCGCGCGCGATGGCACCCGGGTCTCCGGGGGCGGCGAGCATGCTCGTGATGCGCACCTTGAGCGCGCGCCTGAGATCGGCTTCGGTCTTGAGCGCTCCCTTCCGCACCTCTTCCTCGAGCGCGGAGGTGAGCTCGACGGTGGCGGGGACACCGAAGTCGGCCTCGATGAGCAGCTGTTCCAGCGCCTCGAGATCATCCGCGTTGAGGCCCCGGATGATCGCGTTCACGTCGGTGAACGCGAGGCGCTTGAGCCGGGACCAGAGAGAGCCCTTCTTGTCGTCGAGCCGCGAAGCCATGAAACCCCGTGAACGGTGAACAGTAAACAGTAACCGGGGGCCGCCTCGCACGGAGCCCCCGGTTCACCGTTCACTGTTCATTGTTTACTGGTCCCGCTGTCTATCTCAGCCCCAGCCTCCGCCTGGCTACCCATTCCCCCGCGAGCCCCACCACCGCGAGCGCAAACAGCCACGGCCACTCCCGGGCCGAGCGTGTCGTCGAGGTCAGCGCCGCGCGCGCCTCGTGCGACGTCACGGACACCGGGCGCGGGAGCAGCTCGTCGGAGTACTGCTCCACCGCCACCGTCCCGGCGCCGTTCGGCGAAAGCCGGTAGCGATACTCCCCCGGTGGCAGCCACACCGCGGCGTGCCCCGCTCCATCGAACCGGAGAGTGTCTGTCCCGGCGCGTCCCCCGATCCACTGCACCGGCACCGGCCGAGCGGCGCCCGGCCCGATCCATTCGAACACGAGCGGGCGGCCGCTCGGCACCACACCCCGGACCGGCCGCGCGACGCCTTGGGCGGAATCCACTCCGGCGAGCAGCCAGCTCAACGTCGCGGCGACCCACGCCCGATAGCTCTGCTCACTCGAGCCTCCTCGAAACGCCCAGCGCCAGAGCCCGTCGGCGAGGACGGTCACTTCACGAGTGCGACCGAGGTCCCGGCCCATGACAGCCGGCCACTGCGGACCGCGCCGGCCATCCTGGGCAGACAGCGCGATCCAGTCCGCCGGGGGGTTGCGCAGCTCGACAAGCTGCAGAGCCGGCGGGAACGAGTCGACCGGGAACCCGGCGAACGCTTCAGTCACGGGGGACGCTCCGGCCGACATGAGGTACCAGTCGCCCGGCGTGGGGGTCCCGTCGGCGGTCTCCCCGCTGGGCCAGCGCCACACCCCGCGCGCCTGTCCTCCGTCCGCGATCCCGCCAACGTTCCCCTTGAGGACGACCACGTCGGCCCGGCGCGCGGCCTGGCGGACCTGTGCCGCTCCGACGACGGCCAGGTCCTGAAGCGATCGCCAGCGGTCAGCCTCGATCCGGGCGTATCCGCGAACGGGGAGCTGGGCCACGTCCTTGAGCGCCCGATAGAGAAATCGGGTATCCCAATCGGTCGGGCCCGCGAGGACCACGACGCCCGGCGTCGGGACGATGCTGAGGATATGCAGGCGGCGGTCGGTCCTGGGCTCCGCATCGTGCTGGTCCACGAGCACGACCTGAAGCACGTGATCGCCCGGCGCCAGCCCCGCGGACGCGGCGGCCAGCCGCACCCGACCGGCGCGAGCTGCGCCGAGCCGAACCGTGCGCCGCGCGAGGCGGCGGGTTCCGTCCTCCAGGGCCACGACCGCGCTGTCGGCCGCGGGCGCGCCGACCGTCCGGACGTCGGCCTCGAGCACGAGGGAATCGCCGCTGGTGATCCGCGCGGGACCCTTCACGCCGGTGATGGCGACGTCCGGCTGCGGGGTGCGGGCAAACACCCGGACGCTCGTGCGCGCGAGCAGATCCGGTGGCACCTCCCGCGCGTCCTCGAGCTCGCCGTCCGTCACGACGATCACCGGCCGGTCGGCCGCGGATGCCGCCAGGAGGGCCCGCGCGAGAAGGGACCGCCCCCGGTCGGGCGAGGTGTCTGCACCGCTCCGCTCGTCGCCGAAGAGTCGTACGTCGCCCCACCGCGCGGCCGAGTCGTGGGCCTCGCGCCAGCGCCCGCCGGCGGCGGTCTGGCTGATCGAGCCGTCCAGCAGCACCAACGGCCGCCGCGGGGGCGCGGCGACCGGGCAGCTCAGATTGAGCAGCAGGAGACCCAGGGCGCTCCACGCGACCGCCCGACAGACCAGCGGCACCGCGCCCCGGCGCCCGAGGCGCTCGAGATAGAGGTAGGTGAAGGCGGCGAGCGCGAGCCCGAGCAGAATGACGAGGGCGAGGCGCATGTTCACTGTTCACCTTTCATGACCCCAAGCGCCTCCCGCACCGTAAACCGTCCTTCGTAGATCGCGCGGCCCACGATCGCTCCCGCGAGCCCGGCGTCGCTGACTCGGCGCAGGTCGTCGAGCGAGGCGACACCGCCGCTCGCGATGACGTCCGCACCCAGCGACTGGAGCGCCGCCGCCCCCGCGACATCCGGCCCTTCCAGCATGCCGTCGCGGGCCACGTCGGTGTACACCAGCGTCCGGATCCCCTGTGAGATCACCCGCTGCGCCACCTCCTCGACCCGTTCACCCGTCTCCTCGCGCCAACCGCGGATGACGACGACGCCGGCCCGCGCGTCGAGGCCGACCGCGAGCCGCTCGGCCCCAGCCCGTTCCACGACGGCCGGAACCAGCTCGGGACTACGCACCGCAGCCGTGCCGATCACGACCCTTGCTGCTCCCGCATCCAGCATGCTCCTGATCGCCTCGAGCGTGCGGAATCCGCCCCCCACCTGCACCCGCAGCCGGTCGCCCAACCCGGCGACGACGCGGCCGATCAAGCCGGCGTTGTCTCCCTCGCCGAAGGCGCGATCGAGATCCACGAGGTGCAGCCAGCGCGCCCCCTCGCGCGCGAACCCTCCGGCGATGGCCAGCGGGTCGTCACCATAGACCGTCTCCCGGCGCGCGTCGCCCTGACTCAGGCGAACGACGCGACCGTGGCGCAGGTCGATGGAGGGGAAAAAGGAAGCCATTGGCTGTTAGCTGTAGCTCCCAAAAGTAAGAGGGCCCCCCTCTTTCGGAGAGGAGAGCCCGCCGATCGTCGGATCAAGCCAACGGCTAACGGCTAACGGCTAACGGCTAACGGCTACCACTACCGGCCTCAACAACGCCAGCAAACTATCCCGCTGCCGCTCGAACGCCGGCCTGAGCGCGGCCGGAAGCGGTGTGCCGTGGGCCAGCGCGACCCGCCGGGAGTCCTGCGCCACGCGGTTCACCCGGAACTCGTAGTGCAGGTGCGGACCGGTGGCGAGGCCGGTCGACCCGACGTATCCGATCACCTCTCCCTGCGTCACCCGGCCGCCGGCGTGGATGCCGTGGGCGAAGCCGCGGAGATGACCGTACCGGGTCGTGATCCCGTTCCGGTGACGAAGCTCGATCAGGTTGCCGTATCCCCCGCTCGGGCCGGCCCGGAGCACCACGCCGTCGCCTGCCGCCATGACGGGCGTGCCGGGTGCTGCGGCGTAGTCGGTGCCCTCGTGCTTGCGCCACATGCCCAGAACGGGGTGGAACCGGGCGCGGGCGAACGCGGAGGAGATCCGGCGGAACTCGACCGGGGCGCGGAGGAACGCGCGCCGGAGCGAGCCGCCTTCCAGATCGTAGAAGCTCGAGGCACCCGCGGAATCGAACCGCACGGCCGTGAGCCGCTTCCCGCTGATCGTAAGGTCGCTCGCCAGGATGCGCCCGAAGCGCACCTGGCCCTCGGGCGACGTGAGCCGCTCGAAGACGACCGCGAAATGGTCGCCCGGCTGGATGTCGCGGGTGAAATCCACCTCCCACGCGAACACGTCGGCGAGGTCCCACCCGAGCCGCACGCGGTCACCGGCGCTGATCGCGTCGTCGCTGACCCCGTCGAGCGCCTCGTACAGCGAATTGTCGATGCCGCCCTCGATCCGGACGGGCTCGACCTGCCAGGAGATCGCTTCCGTCCCTACCGTCCACCCGGTGGCAGCCCGGGTGAAGGTGATCAGTTGCTCGGGGCTGGTCCGCACCCGCACTGCGGTCGGTGCTGAATCGGGGGCGGCGCGGCGGAACGCAATCACGAGCCCGGCGCGGAGACGGCGGGGATCGAGCGAGCGGGCCGGGTCCACCCGGGAGAGGTTGAGGTCCATCACGCCCTGGCGATGGAACATCGCGCCGAGGGTTTCTCCCCGGCGGAGCGTGTCGAGGATCTCGATCGTCGCGGGCTTGAACGAGAGACGGGAAACGGGCGGGGCGGCCAGCGCCGTCCGCGCCTCGAACCGGCGCCACGGCCAACGGTGGCTCCGAGCCGCGATCGCCGCACCCACGAGAACGAGAACAGCGATCGCGATCCGGAGCCGGCCCATCAGTCCATCTGCCTGCGGATGAAGGTAGGGATCTCCATATCGGGGACGTCCGCCGCCGGCGGCTGAGCCGGCTTGGGTGGGGCCTTGGGCTGCATGGCCGGCGCCTGCGGCTGCGGCCGCTTGGGGAAGTCGAGCACACCGGCCCGCGTCCCCCGGCCACCGGCCGCCGGTGTCTCCCCGGTAACCGCGCGATCGAAGCCGGTCGCAATGACGGTGACCCGGACCTCGCCCTGCATGGCGGGGTCGGTGCCGGCACCGAAGATGATCTCGGCGTCGTCGCCCACGGCGTCGTGGATGATGTCGTTGATCTGCGTCGTTTCGCCCAGCGTCAGGTCCTCGCCGCCAATGATGTTGATCAGGACGCCCAAGGCGCCCGTGATGGAGACGTTGTCGAGCAGGGGGCTCGAGATCGCCTGTTGCGCGGCCTCCAGCGCCCGGTTGTCGCCCCGCCCGATGCCGGTCCCCATGAGGGCGGCGCCGCCGTTCTGCATCACGGTCCGGACGTCGGCGAAGTCCACGTTGATGATGCCCGTGGACGTGATAAGGCTCGCGATGCCCTGGGTGGCGTGGAGGAGCACCTCGTCGGCCTTCTTGAGCGCATCCTGGAACGGAATACCCTTGCCCACCACCGCGAGCAACCGCTCGTTCGGCACCACGATCATGGTGTCCACGTTCTTGCGCATCTCGGCGATGCCGGTCTCTGCCTGCCGCATCCGGCGGCGTCCCTCGAACAGGAACGGCTTGGTCACGATCCCGACGGTGAGCGCCCCCGCTTCGCGGGCGAGCTGGGCTACGATCGGAGCCGCCCCTGTCCCGGTCCCGCCGCCCATACCGCAGGTGACAAAGACCATGTCGGCCCCTTGCACGGCCTGGGCCACCTCGTCCTTGTTCTCCTCGACGGCCTGCCGGCCGATCTCCGGCCTGGCCCCCGCCCCGAGACCCCGAGTCAGCTTGCGGCCGATCTGGATCTTGATGTCGGACTTGGACATCCGAAGCGCCTGGGCGTCCGTGTTGACCGAGATGAACTCTACGCCCAGGAGCCGCTCGTCAATCATGCGGTTGACGGCATTGCCGCCGCCGCCGCCGACGCCGGCCACCTTCATCTTGGCGTTCTGCGGGACGCCGCTCTCTTCCAGCTCAAAGATCATGGCGTGTTCCCTCGGTTCGACTCAGAAAAAGTCCTGGAGCCAACGCTTCACCGGGCCGAGCACCTTCTCCACCGCCGGCGACCGGCGTCCCCCGGAGCCGAACCCGCTCCCCAGGGCCACCTGCCGGGCGCCGTACAAGCCCAAGCCTGCCGCTACCGCCATTCTTGGAGATTCGACACTGTCGGCGAGGCCGCGGAGCCGTTGGCCCGGAATGCCCACCCGGGCCGGCATCGCGAACACGTCGCGCGCGAGCTCGACGATGCCGGGCGTCAACGCGCCGCCTCCGGTCAAGATAACGCCGGCGGGAAGCCGCTGGTGATACCCCGCCCGGCTGATTTCGTCCAGCGCGAACTCGAGGATCTCCTGGAAGCGCATGCGCATGATGTGGGCGAGCATGTAGCGCTGCGCCGTCCGCCCGCCCTGCGCGGGGGTCGAGGGCAGCTCGACCAGGTCGGTCTCGGGCACCAGGGGCTCGAACGCCGCGCCGTGCCGCTCCCGGAGCCGCTCGCCCTCCTGCTGGGTCACCTGGAAGCCGTGCATGATGTCGGCGGTCACGTGCCCGCCCGCGCAGAGCAGCGATCCGGTGTGCCGGATCTTCCCGCTGTGGAAGACGGCGACGTTGGTCGAGGCACCACCCAGCTCGACCAGGGCGCAGCCGAGCTCCACTTCGTCGGGCGTGAGCACCGCGAGTGACGCCGCCAGCGGCTCCAGCACGAACTCGCCCACGTGGTAACCCGCCCGCTCGACACACTTCCGCAGGTTCTGGAGCACGCTCGACAGCACGGTCACCAGGTAGACCTCCGCCTCGAGCCGGGAGCCGGTCATCCCGATCGGCTCGTTGATCCCGCCCTGCTGGTCGATGATGTAGTCGAGCGGGATGGCATGCAGCAGCTCGTGGTCCCGGCCGAAGGAGACGTTGCTGGCCATGTCGTTCACCCGGGCGACGTCGCCGGTGCGGATCTCCTCGCCGGTGACCGAGACCATCCCGTGCGAGCTGCGCCCGGCAACGTGCTCGCCGGCGATCCCGCAGTACAGCGTGCCCACCTCGACGCCGGCCATACGTTGGGCGTCCCGCATGGCCTTGTCGATGGCGCGAGTGGTCTCCTCCATATCCCGCACCACCCCGCGGCGGATGCCGTTGGTCCGCTCGACCCCAAGCCCCAGGATCTTGGCCCCGGCGTCGCGGCCCTCCCCGGACACCTCGCCGATAATCGCGACGACCTTGGTGGACCCGAGATCGAGCCCAGCGACCAGGCGCTGGGGCTGCGCGCTCACGCGCCCGCCCACCGCACGATCACCTGACCCGAGAACCGCCCGTCCAACTCCCGATAGGAGCGCTGTTGCCGGGCGAGATCCTGCGCGACCGCCGTCACCGCTCGTATGTCCTCCGTGGTTGCGTTGGCCGTAAACCAGAAGCGCTGTCCGTCGAGCTCGACTACGACATCGTCCTGCACCCGGGCCGCGCTCACGATCCGCGCGAAGAGGGCTGGATCGGCGTCTCGCACGGTGGCGAGCACGCGGGTGAGGCCGGAGTCCGCGGTAGCCGCGATCGGCAGGTCAGGCACCGTTTGCGCCGGATCGTAGGGCAGGACGCGGCCCCGATCGTCCACCGGTGTCAGGGTGCCCTTCCGCTGGATGAGCGCGACCGGCTCGGTTTCCCGCACGGTCACGGTGAGCGTGCCCGGGAGCCGGCGCCCCACCTCGACCTGCTGGACCCCGCCCAGCGCGCGCACTCGGCGCTCGAGCGGGCCCTCCGGGTCGAACACGCTGGCCTTCCGCCGAAGTCCAAGCGCGTCGGTGACCGTCTTGGGCGCCAGGTACCGCGCACCAGAGATCTCGATCCGCCGCACCCGGAAGAAGTCCAGCTGCCGAAGCAGAACCGGGCCGCCGAGCCAGACGGCGGCTGCCAGGGCCACCGCCGCGAGGATCTTCCAGCCGGCCTTCAGGCGGCCTGGAGCCACCGGACCAGCTCCGGGCCCACCCGAGTGATGTCCCCCGCCCCAAGCGTGAGCACGACGTCACCCGGCTTGAGCAGTGCGAGAACCCGGCGCCCCAACGCGGCGCGGTCCCCCTCGAAGATCGCGGTCCCCCCCGCGCGCTCGGCGGCCTGGGCCACCTGGCGACCGCTCACGCCCGGGATCGGCTCCTCCCGCGCGGCGTACACCTCGGTCACCACTACGATGTCGGCCTTGGCGAGCGCCTCGCCCATGGCGACGCCGTGCGCCGCGGTGCGGGAGAAGAGGTGCGGCTGAAAGACCGCCACGAGCCGTCGGCCCGGGAACGCCTGCCGCGCCGCCGCGAGAGTCGCGACCAGCTCGGAAGGGTGGTGGGCGTAGTCGTCTACGATTTCCACGCCGCCGAACTGACCCAGCCGCTCGAACCGCCGGCCAACGCCGCCGAACCCGTGAAGCGCCGCCAGCGCGGGCTCCAAGCCCCCAGGCTCGATGTGCACCGCGGCGGCCAGCGCTCCCACCGCGTTGCGGAGGTTGTGGAGCCCGGGTACCTGGAGCCGGACGGTGACTACTCCAGCACCGGGGAGGGCCACCCGCGCCCGGGTCTCGCCCGGCGCCTGCACCACGTCGGTGATGCGGATATCGGCGTGGTCCGCAAGGCCGAAGCTCCGGGACCTGGCTCCGACCCGGCCGGCCACCCGAAGCGCGCCCGGGTCGTCGGCGCCCACCAGCACCAGGTCGGCGCGTGAGGCGAACTCGACGAAGGCGTCCTCGAGCGCCGCCACTGAGCCGTAGCACTCCAGGTGGTCGGGCTCGACGTTGTTCACCAGCGCCACCGTGGGATGGAGCGTGAGGAACGCCTGGTCGTATTCGTCGGCCTCGACGACGAACAGGGTATCCCCCGCGATGCGCGCGTTGCCGCCCCACGAGCTGACCCGGCCACCCGCGATCCCTGTAGGATCGCACCCCGCGGCCGCGAGCGCCTCGGTGGCCATCACCGTCGTCGTGGTCTTGCCATGCGTGCCGCTCACCGCCACCACGGTCCGGCCGGCGACCAGTTCGGCCAAAGCCACCTTGCGGGGCACCACTGCAAGACCGGCGGCGCGAGCCCGGAGCAGCTCCGGATGGTCCGGCCTGACCGCCGCGGTGTGAACGACGGCTCGGGCGCCCTCGACGTGCGCAGGCGAGTGGCCGGCGGCGACCGGGACGCCGAGCGCGATCAGATCATGGGCGCCTGCCGGGTCGGCGTCACAGCCCGTGACCGTTACCCCGCGGCGGCAGGCGATCAGCGCCAGCCCGCTCATCCCGGCGCCGCCTATCCCCATGAAGTGGACCGGGCGTCGATCCGCGGAATCGAACAATGCCATTGTGAATGAGCTAATGTAAAATCATGCCGTACTTTGCAACAGCCCGACGCTCAACCGAAGAGCGTCAAAAGTTTGGACGCTATCTCCCGCGAGGCGTTGGGGCGGCCGCGGCCGCGCGCGACGTCCGCCATGGCCCGGCGGGTTTGAGTCTCGCTCATCAGCCGGTGGACCTCCGCCCCCAGACGCTCGCCCGTGAGCTCGGCCTCGGGTAAAAGGAGCGCCGCCCCCGCGTCACTCAGTACCCGCGCGTTCTGAGTCTGGTGGTCCGCCGCCGCGGTCGGCAGCGGCACCAGGATGCTGGGCAGGCCCCACGCGCAGAGCTCGGCGACGGTGATCATCCCCGCGCGGGAGACGACCAGGTCGGCGACGGCGTATCCATCCGCCATCGGGTCGAGGAAGTCGACTACCAGCACCCGGGGCGGCCGGTGGTAGAAGACGAATTCGGCGTGCGTGCCGCGCCCGGTCACCCACAGCACCACGCCCTCGAGCCCGGTCCCGGAGTTGAGCCACGCGGCCACCGCCCGGTTGAGCGCGAGCGCACCCTGACTGCCGCCCGTCACCAAGACTACCCGGTCGGCCTCGCCGATCTGGAATCTCGCCCGAGCGGCGTCCCGGCGCTCGGGGGTCGGCGGCGCGATTGGGTTACCGGTCTCGAAGACCTCAGTGCGGGGCCCGATCCGGAGCAACGGACGAGCTTCCGGGAGGCCGAGGTAGACGTGCCGAGCCGTCCGGGCGAGGAGCCGGGTGGCAAGGCCGGGGTAGGCATTCTGTTCCTGCACGGCGGTGGGCAGGCCCGCTCGCGCTCCCCAATAGACGACGGGCCCCGCCGCGTAGCCGCCGGTCCCCAGCACCGCGACCGGCTGCTCCTCCGCGTAGAGGCGCCGCAAATCCCACCACAGCCGGACTGCGACCCAGGGCCACCGCAGGTTCTTCCACCACTGGCGGCGGTACAGCGGCTCGACCGGAAGCAGGTGGTAGCGGAAGTCCCGCGTGGGCAGCACCTGGGCCTCGACCCCCCTCGAGGCCCCGACGAGCACGGGCTCGACCTCCGGATCCAGCTCCCGGAGCGCCTGCGCGACGGCGAGCGCCGGCATGAGGTGGCCGCCGGTGCCTCCGCCGGCGATGAGGACCCGCCTCACCCCCCCCTTCCCCCTGCTTCTCACTTCCTACGTCTCACTTCTAACTGCAGTCACGGCCGCCGGTCGCCATCGCAGCCGTCCGATGCTGATGAGGATGCCGGTGCCCGCCAGCGAGATCACCTGGCTCGACCGGCCATAGGACATGAAGGGCAGCGTGAGCCCCGTCGTGGGCATGAGGCCGAGGGAGACCGCCATGTGCATGAAGGCCGTAAGCCCCACCGTCGCCGTCAGCCCCACGGCGAGGTACTGGCCGAAGGGATCGGCGGCGGTCTTCGCAATCCGGAAGCCGAGCCAGCAGAACAGGGCGAAGAGCGCCACGACCAGGCAGACGCCCAGAAGTCCCCATTCTTCGCCGATGGTGCTGAAGAGAAAGTCCGAGTACGCGTACGGGAGGTAGCCGAGCTTCTGCTGTCCCTGGCCGAACCCGACGCCGAAGAGGCGGCCGGACCCGATCCCGACCAGCGACTGGTGGATCTGGAAGCCGCCTTCCAGGTTACCCTGCCCCGGGTTGAGAAAGGTGTGCACCCGTGCGAGCCGGTACTGGGCGTCGGCGATGCGGTGGAACACGAGAATCACGCCCACCGCCCCGAGGATGAGAAAGTGCCCGATCTTGGCCCCGGACGCGAAGAGCACGATTCCGCCCAGCAGTGCCACCAGCGTCGCCATGGAGAGGTTGGGCTCGAGCCCGATCAGCACCGCCACGAGCCCGAGAACGACCATGAACGGCAGCACACCCTTCTTGAACTCGCGCACTTGCTCGCCCTTCTTCGACGCCAGCATGGCGCACCAGATCACCACCGCGAGGCGGGCGAGCTCGGACGGCTGGAAGTTGATCGGGCCGGCGTCCACCCAGCGCCGGGCACCATTGATGGTCGGGGCGATCGCGTGGGTGAACGGCAGCAGCGGAACCAGCAGCAGCACCACGGTGACGCCGAGCAGCGGCCAGGCCCACTGGCGCCAGCGGCTGTAGTCGATGCGCGCGAGTATCAGGAGCAGAACGCCCCCCACGACCGCACCGGTGAGCTGGCGCCAGGCGAACCCGATGCCCGCGGCCTTGCCGTTCACGGTCACCAGGCTGGAGGCGCCGTACGTCGCGGCGATTCCGAAAACCAGCAGCACCAGCGTGACGACGCCGAGGAGGCGGGTCTCCCAACGGATGTCGCCGGGATGGCGTATCGGGTGCTCCGCGGTGGTCACATGGCCTCCACGCCCGCGCGGAAGCGGTCGCCCCGCTCCTCGTAGTTGGTGAACATGTCGTAGCTGGAGCACGCAGGCGACAGCAGCACGGCGTCCCCGGTCCGGGCAAGCCGGCGCGCGGTAGCGAGCACGGCTCCGAAGTCGCGGCCCGCTCGCTCGACCGGCACGGACGCCGCGAGGTCAGCCACGACGATGGGCTCCGCCTCGCCGTAGGCGACAACCGCGCGGCATCGCTCCCGGAGCAGCGGGATCAGCGACGTGTAGGGCGCCCCCTTGTGCCGTCCCCCCAGCAGGAGCACGAACGGCCGGTCCAGCGCCGCCACCGCAACCTCGGTCGAAGTGACGTTGGTGGACTTGGAATCGTTGATCCAGAGGACGCCGCCCACCTCGCGAACCGGCTCCACGCGGTGGGGGATCGCGCGAAAGGTCCGGAGGCCGGGCGGGAGCCGGGCCGGGTCGGCTCCGGCCTCGCGCGCGGCGAGCGCCGCGGCGAGGGCGTTGGCCACGTTGTGATCGCCGAGGAGCGGAAGCTCGTCCCGCGGCAGCAGCGGACGATCGCCCAGCATGAGCCGCCGGCCGGCCCGATCGTACCAGCCGTCGGCACGCTCGCGGATCGAGAACCGCAGGTGCCGACCCGGCACGGCCGCCACCATCTCGCGCACCGCCGGGTCGTCCGCGTTCGTCACCCAGACCGACTGAGCATCGGCGTGACGGAAGAGCAGCGCCTTGTCGGCATAGTACTCCTCCAGCGACCGATACCGATCGAGATGGTTGGGTGCCAGGTTCGTGAGCATCCCGATCGCCGGGTCGACGTGGGGCGCGTCGTGGAGCTGGAAGGACGAGAGCTCGAGGGCGACCCAGTCCGGCTCGTTGCCCTGGCGCGCAACGTCGCACAACGGACGCCCGATGTTGCCCGCTGCCTCCGCCCGGACCGCCGCCGACACCAGGAGGTGAGCCACGAGCGACGTAGTCGTTGTCTTGCCGTTGGTGCCGGTGATGCCGATGCAGCGAGCGCGGGTAAGCTCGGTGAAGCCGAGATCCACCTCCGCCACGACCGGCAGGGCGGCGGCCGCCACCACCGCGAGCGGCGCCGCGTCGGGCGGGACCCCCGGCGAGACCACCACGGCGACGGACCGGCGGATGCGCTCGAGATCGTGCCGGCCCACGTCCACGGCGGCGCCGGCTGCACGCAGCGCCCTCGCCTGCGCCTCGAGCCCGGGACCGCTGCCGGCGTCCGACGCGTACACGGCGACGTCACGCGCGCGAAGCAGCAGTGTCGCGGCGACCCCGCTCTTCCCCAGCCCCACCACCGCGACCTCGCGTCCGCCTGCACGCCACTCCCGGATCATCAGCGCACCTTGAGCGTCGAGAGCGCCACCAGCGCGCAAAAGAGGCCGAGGATGTAGAAGCGCGTCACGACCGTGGTCTCGGCCCAGCCGAGCTTCTCGAAGTGGTGATGCAGCGGCGCCATCCGGAACACCCGATGCGCATCAGCGTACTCACGCCCGCGCGTGCGCTTCTGCCACTTGTAGGTTCCGGTCTGGATCAAGACCGACACCGCCTCCGCCACGAACACGCCGCCGATCAGGAGCAGCAGAAACTCCGCCTTGAGCAGGATGGCCACGGTGCCCAGCGCGCCACCGATCGCGAGACTGCCGGTATCCCCCATGAAGACCTGCGCCGGGTGGGCGTTGAACCACAGAAATCCGATGGTCGCTCCCATGAGCGCCGCGCAAAAGACGGTGAGCTCCCCGGCGCCGGGGAGATAAAAGAGGTTGAGGTACGTGGTCGTGTCCACCCGGCCGTAGAGATAGGCGAAGACGGCGAAGCCGAACGCGGCGATACCCGCGAGCCCAGTGGCCAGCCCGTCAAGCCCGTCGGTGAGGTTCACCGCGTTGCTCGTCCCGGTGATCACCACGGTCACGAACACCATGAAGAGCCACGGCGCGAAGTTCACGACCAGGTACTTGAAGAAGGGCAGCGTGGTGGCCGTGGCGGGAATCGTCTCGGCGGGCACCAGGGGCCAGAAATAGAGATAGAGTCCCAGCAGCAACCCGAACGAGCACTGTCCCACCAGCTTGTACTTGGCGACCAGCCCGCGCGACTTGCCCTGCACGATCTTGAGGTAGTCGTCCACAAATCCGATGCAGCCCATCCAGAGCGTCGAGATCATCGCGACCACGACGAACCGGTTGGTAAGCGGGGCCCAGAGCAGCGTCGGCAGGATGGTGGCGAGCAGGATGATCAGCCCGCCCATCGTGGGTGTGCCGCGCTTGCCCTGATGGCTCGCCGGGCCTTCCGCCCGGATCACCTGACCGATCTTGCGGGCCCGGAGCCGCCCGATGATCGGCGGGCCGAGCAAGAACGCCAGAAGCAGCGCCGTGACCGTCGCCCCGGCGGCCCGGAACGAGATGTAGTTGAACAGATTGAAGATGATGAAGTGCTTGCCGAGGGGCGCGAGCAAGTGATAGAACATCGAGCCTCGTCGGGGTCAGTGCGCGCGGGCGAGAAGCAGCGGAAGTATACGTTCGAGCGCCACGCCGCGGGATGCCTTCAAGACCACGACCTCGTCCCCCCGCAACCGCTCGGCCACCAGCGGACCGACCGCCGGCGCATCGGGAGCGGTGATCAGGCGCTCACCCAGCTGCGCGGCGTACGCCGCCAGGGCGGGACCGAAGTCCCCCACCGCGGCCAGCAGGTCCGGCCCCAACTCCACCAGCTCGCGAGCCACCTCGGCATGGAGCCGGCCGGCGTCGGGCCCAAGCTCGCGCATCGTGCCGGCCACGAAGACGAGGCGTCGCCCGCGCCGGAGCTCACGAGCCGTCGCGATCGCGGCGCGGAATGAGTCGGGGTTGGCGTTGTAGGAGTCGTTGAGGATGGTGAGCCCGCCTTCCCGGCGCAGCTCGCTGCGCCCGCCGGGCAAAACGAAGCGTTCGATGGCGGCTGCCGCGGCCGCAAGGTCGAGTCCCAGCTCCCGCGCCACCGTCCAGGCCAGCATCGCGTTCTCGGCCAGGTGCCGCCCGGGGTATGGCAACGAGAAGCGCCGGCCGTCCACCGCGACCGTCGCGCGGCCCAGCTCATCCAGCGTCACCGCGTCCGGCACGCGGTCGGCGCCGTCGAGACCCGCGGTGACCACGCGGCGCGCCAGCCGGCGGGCACCGGATGCGAGCTCCGGCGGCCGCGTACCGACGACGGCCAGCTCGACATCCCGCACCAGCGACAGCTTTTCGGCCAGGACGCCCGCGAGCGACCCAAAGCCCTCCAGATGACCCGCGACCGCGTTGGTGACGACCGCGGACGAGGGCTCGATGATCTCGCGATAGCGAGCGATTTCCCCCGGCAGGTTCGCGCCCGCTTCCACGACGAGCGCTTCGGTGTCGTCCGGGGCTTCCAGAATGGTGGCGGGGACGCCGATCAGGTTGTTCAGGTTGGCCCGGGTCGCGTGCGTGCGCCAGCGGGTCCGGAGCACGGCCGCGAGCATTTCCTTCGTGCTGGTCTTGCCGTTGGTGCCGGTGATCGCGATGACCGGTCCCGGAACCGTGCGCCGCCGGGCGCGCGCG
This sequence comes from Gemmatimonadota bacterium, assembly GCA_041488455.1. Taxonomy (GTDB): domain Bacteria; phylum Gemmatimonadota; class Gemmatimonadetes; order Gemmatimonadales; family GWC2-71-9; genus DASQPE01. The sequence continues at coordinate 5,436 of JBGPPG010000021.1, read as the reverse complement.
AGGTAGCCGTAGGCGCGGAGCGGGTCGTCCACCTCGAGCAGGACCATTCCGCCAACCGGCGCAGTGCCGCGCCGGACGACCGCCGCGATCGCGCCCGCGGCGGCGGCAGCGGCGAGATGATCGTGCCCGTCGAACCGGTCGCCCTTGAGGGCCACGAACAGCGCGCCGGGGCGGAGCGTGCGGGTGTCGGTGGAGATTTCGGAGAACGCCAGCGGGGCGCGGTCGGCCCTCGGGAGCCCGAGCGCGGCGCGAGCCTCCGCCTCACTCTTCACCACCTCTCACTTCTCACTCTCACCTCTCACCTCTCACGATGTCCCGCACGATCTCCTTCTCGTCGAACGGCTGCTTCTCCGTCCCCACCACCTGGTACGTCTCGTGGCCCTTGCCGGCGAGGAGGATCGTGTCGTCCGGTCCGGCCTCGTCGAGGGCGCGCTTGATGGCCACACGCCGATCGGTGACCCGGAGGTGCGGCGCGCCGCCTATGCCGCGCTCGACGTCGTCAATGATGGCGTCGGGATCCTCGGTCCGCGGATTGTCCGACGTGACGAGCGCCAGGTCGGCGCCCTCGGCGGCGATGCGCCCCATGATCGGCCGCTTACCGCGGTCCCGGTCGCCTCCACACCCGAATACGACCAGCAGCCTGCCCCGTGTGAGCGGACGGAGAGCGGCGAGCGCCCGCTCAAGCGCATCGGGAGTGTGCGCGTAGTCGCGGAGCACGACGCAGGGTTGCTCAGCCAGCTTTTCCATCCGGCCGGGCACCTGTGGCACTCCTTCGAGCCGCGCCGCCACTTCGGCGAGCGGCACCCCCAGCGCGAGCGCGGTGGCCGCGGCTGCGAGCGCGTTGGCCACGTTGAAGTCGCCGAGGAGGGGCAGCGACGTCGGGGCGACCCCGAACCGGCCGGTGAGCGTGAACCGGCTGCCGCGCGCGTCGAGCGCAACTTCCGCGGCCCGAACTTCCGCCGCGGCGTGGAGGCCGAACGTCACCCGGCGCCCATTGGCCGGCAGCGCGCGCCATGCGGCATCATCAAGATTCACGATCTCCACCCCCATCGTCCCGAGCAGCGTGCTCAGCTTGAGCTTGGCGGCGAGGTACGCCTCCATGGTGCCGTGGTAGTCGAGGTGGTCGCGGGTGAGGTTGGTGAACACGCCCGCGGCGAGGGTGAGTCCGTCGAGCCGCCCCTGATCCAGGCTGTGGGACGACGCTTCCATCACGACATCGCTGACGCCGCGTGCCGCGAGCGCGGCGAGCGTCGCCTGGAGATCGATCGGACCGGGCGTCGTGAGCGATCCCGCCGTGGAGGAGATCCCCGCCCCGTCGCCGGCGAGCGCGCCGATCGTTCCGATGCTGCCCGCGGTACCGCCAGCGTTGAGCAGGTGGCGGACGAGGGCCGTCGTGGTGGTCTTTCCGTTCGTCCCGGTAACACCCACGATGCGGAGCCGACGCGCCGGATGCCCATGCCACGCGCTGCCGAGCGCTACCGCCGCGCGGCGTCCGTCCCGGACGACGGCCTGAGCCACTCCCAGTCCGTCAACTGGCGCCTCGACCACGACCGCCACCGCGCCCCGGCGTACGGCGTCGGCGACGAAGCGGTGTCCGTCGGTCTGCGAGCCGCGCACGGCCACGTACACCTGCCCGGGCCCCACGGCGCGGCTGTCGCTCGTGAGCCCGCTGACGGCGGGCGACCCCTCGGAGGCGGACACGAGGAGCCCCGCCCGTCGCAGCTCGTCGAGCAGCTCCACCCACCCCGGGTTCACCACGGGTCGCGGGTCCACACGGTGATGGTGGCGCCGGGCAGGGCCACGTCGCCCGGACCCGGCGCGGTGCGCTCGACCCGCCCGGTGCCGCGGAGATCCACATGGAAGCCGCGCCGGTGCAGCGCGAGAGCGGCCTCGCGCACGGGCGTCCCCGCAACATCGGGCACCGGAAGCGCGGCAGGGGCCTGCTCCGGCGCGCGGGGCGGCCACGGCACCACGATCGCCGGCGTACCGGGCACCGGCTCTTGCCGCGGAGCCAATGCCACCTCCGCCGTGTCCGGCGCCGCCAGGCGCGAGCGATCGATCGCCACACGGTGCGACGCGAGTGCCTGTTGCAGCATGCTCTTGGTGACCGGGGCCGCGGTCAGGCCGCCGTAGTAGTTGCCCCTCGGGCTGTCGATCTTCACAATGACCACCAGCTGGGGATGGTCGGCCGGGAACAGCGCGGCGAAAGACGCGGTGTACTCCCCGTGCACGTACCGGCCGTGCTCGAAGCGGACGGCGGTGCCGGTCTTGCCGAGCAGCGAGTAGTTCGCGAGCTGCGCCCGCTCGCCGGTCCCGCCTTCACCGACGACGCCGGCGAGGAAGGTGCGGAGCCGTCCGGCGAGCTCGGGACTGATTGCCCGCCGGACGGGCTCCGGCTGGTGGCGGTACACCAGGGTGCCGTCGGGCCTGCGGACGTCGCGCACGAGCGTGGGGGCGAGCAGCACGCCGTCGTTCGCGATGGCGCTGTACGCGGCGGCGAGCTGCACCGGCGTCACGCCGAACTCGTACCCCATCGCGACGCTCGCGCGGGTGTACATCGGCTGCCACTGGTCCGGCCGCGCGAGCCGCCCGCGCGACTCCGAAGGAAACTCCACCCCCGTGGGGCTGCCGAAGCCGAAGTCTCGCAGCACGCCGTACTGCTCCGCCGGCGAGAGCCGCTGCGCGAACTTCGACATGGCGATGTTGCTCGACACCTGGATCGCCTGTGCGAGCGTCAGCATGCCCGGGTGCTTGTGCGCGTCGGTGATCCGGCGGGTCTTGCCGCGCTCGTTCACCGGCATGAGCCACTCGCCATTTTCGCCGCTCACGGCATCGGTGCTGTCCACGCGCCGGTAGACGAGGAGCGCGGCGGCCGTGAAGAGCTTGGCGGTCGAGCCGGGCTCGAAGGGGTCGGTGAAGGTCGAGGCCCTGTTCGCCCCGCCGGCCTGCTTCGATGCGAGCGCCAGCAGCTCCCCGGTCGCGGGGTCGAGGAACACGATGTCGCCGCCCTCGGCCTTCATCTCGTTCAGCGCATCGTCCAGCCCTCGCTCGGCGATCTCCTGAAGACCCGCGTCGAGCGTGAGCCACACGTCGTTGCCGGCTACCGGCTCGCGGACGAGCCGGGACGGAGAGTCGTAACGGCGCCCCGCCCGGTCCTTGAGCAGAACCGCCTCGCCGGGCTCGCCGGTGAGCGCGGAATCGAGCGACAGCTCCAGCCCCGAGACGCCGACGGCCGTCTCGGGGGAGAGCCCCCCGATGATGGGCCGGGCCAGATCGCGGGCCGGGTAGAACCGCAGGAACTCGCCGTCCAGGTGAACGCCCTTCACCGCGCGCAGCGGCTGTACTTGTGTGGCGGTGTAGGGACCGTGCCAGTAGGCCCATTTCTTCCGGGCCAGGTCGCGCTCGACGTCGGCGGCGGGGATCGCCAGCTGGGCCGCCAACAGGCGCACGGCGGTGCGGCGGTCGGCCAGCTCGTTCGGCGCGACGCCGACGTGATAGAACTCCTGCGTGACCGCGAGAGGAACCCCGTTCCGATCGTACAGCGTGCCGCGCCGGGCGGGCAGCACCGCGCGCTCAGTGCGCTGCGCCTCCGCCTCCTTGGACCAACGGGCGCCCTGGAAGAGCTGGAGCTGCGCGGCGCGGGCCATGACCGCCGTGATGCCGACGGCGAAGCAGAACTGGATCGCGGCGATGCGGGCAGCGGGCTTGGCCATTCAGCGCTTGCTGCGGTCGGCCGGGCCCGAGGGCACGGCGAAAAGAATGAATTCCTTGTCGGCCGGGAGATGAAGGCCGAGATCGCGCTCGGCCTTCGGTACCAGGACCTGGCGGCCCGACGCCTCACGGATGCGCCGCTCCAGGTCGGCGCGGCGCGCCTCCAGCGCGGTGCGCTGCTCCCGGAGCTCACCCACCCGCCGCGCCACCCTGAACGCGGCGGTCTGCCGGGCCACAACCACCGTGGCAACGAGCAGAAAGAGGAGCAGCCAGAGCAACAGCCAGTGGCGCCCCTTAACCTTCATCGCTCACCCGGAAGATCCGCAGCTTAGCGCTCCTCGCGCGCGGGTTTGCCGCGACCTCCGCCGCGTCGGCCGGAACTGGCTTTCTCGGCTCGGCCCGGCCGAGCGCGCGGCCACGGCAGGTGCAGACAGGCTGGCGCGGCGGGCAGACGCAGCGCCGGGTCCAGGCCTGGAACGCGTGCTTCACCACGCGATCCTCGCCAGAATGATAGCTGATCACGGCCAGACGGCCGCCTGGCACGAGCGCCGACCGGAACTCCGGCAGGGCGCGCTCGAGCCCCTCGAGCTCGTCGTTCACGGCGATCCTGACCGCCTGAAAGATGCGCGCGAAGTCCGCGGGCCCGGAGCGGGGTCCGAGCACCGCCCGGATCGCGTTCACCAGATCGTCGCTGGTGGCGAACGGCTGGCGGGCCCGCCTGCGCACGACCTGCACGGCCAGTGCGCGGGCCCTCGGCTCGTCGGCCCAGTCGCGAAAGACCCGGGCCAGCGTAGGCTCATCGGCCCGGTTGAGAAAGTCCGACGCCGGGGCGCCGGCCGTCCCCATGCGCATGTCCAGCGGCGCGCCGGGACGGAAGCTGAAGCCGCGGGCGTCCTCGTCGAGCTGTCGAGAAGAAACGCCCAGATCGAGAAGGATGAGATCCGGCCGGAACGCGGCGACGGCCGCGAGCGCCTCGTCGGAGGCGTAGGCCGCCTCGAGGTACTCGATGCCGGCGTCGCCGAGACGCCGGCGCGCGGTCGCAATCGCGTCGGGGTCGCGGTCGATCCCCAGGACCTTTGCGCCCGCAGCGAGCAGCGCCTCCGCGTGGCCCCCATCGCCCAGCGTGGCGTCCACCGCCCGCGCCGGACGGCCGACGGCGGAGAGCAGGGGCGCGAGGAGGACGGGAGTATGATAGGAGGCGGACATGGAAGCTGAAAGCCGTTAGCCTTTGGCCGTTAGCTCGTCGCTAAAGGCTAACGGCTAACGGCTATTCGCTAACGGCTCCCTAGCGGGGCTGACGGGGCTCGAACCCGCGACCTCCGCAGTGACAGTGCGGCACTCTAACCAAGCTGAGCTACAGCCCCTCCGACGGCGGGGTCAATATAGGTACCCCGCCAGCGGGCAGGAAGTCCCCTACTTGCAGTACGCTTTCATCATCGAGGCGACGCGCGGCTTGTACTTCGCGATGATGCCGAGGTTGCGGGTAGCCACCTCGGGGTTGGCGCTCTGGCCGGCCGTGAGCGACTTCTCAGCCTCGTCGAGAAGACCGCTCTCCTGCTTGGCCAGCTCACAGGACTTCTGCTTTTCGGCCTGCGGGTCTACCTGCGGGACCTGCAGCAAGGTCGCGAGCCCGAGGAGGTAGTTCGCCGCCGGATAGACCTTGCCCTGCGGATTCGCGTAGCTCACTGCCGAGCGCAGCAGGTCGGCCGCCGCCGTATAGTCGGG
>JBGPPG010000020.1:0-35734 GCA_041488455.1 Gemmatimonadota bacterium | reverse complement strand
GCGGGCGTGGGGGATCGAGCCGAGCGTGGTGATGGGCCACAGTGTCGGCGAGTACGCGGCCGCCTGCGCGGCGGGCGTGTTCGGGGTGGAGGACGGGCTCAGACTCGTCGCGGCACGCGGCCGGCTCATGCAGGCATTGCCCGGACTGGGCGTCATGGCGGTCGTTTTCGGGCCGCCGTCCAGCGTCGCCGACGCGCTCCTCCCGTTTCAGGACCGCGTGTCGATCGCCGCCGTCAATGGTCCCGAGAACACCGTGATCGCCGGCGAGGCCGAGGCGGTGCACACCGTGCTGCGGGGCGTGCAGTCCCACGGCCTCACCGTACAGTTGATGACCGCAAGCCACGCCTTCCACTCGCCGCTGATGGAGCCGCTGCTCGACGCGTTCGAGGACGCCGCGCGTCAAGTGAAATTCGAACCGCTGCGCGTGCCCCTCGTGTCGAACGTGACCGGCCAGCTCCGGAAGCCCGGGGAGGTCCTCGACGCCGCTTACTGGCGAACGCACATCCGCCAGGCCGTACAGTTCGCCGATGGCGTGCAGACGCTCGGCAAGCACGGGTGCGAGGTGTTCGTGGAGATCGGTCCCCATCCGGTCCTGCTGGGGATGGCCCGCGCTCTGCAGCCCGGCGGCACGTGGTTGCCGTCGCTGAAGCGACAGCAAGATGACTGGCACGTCCTCCTGACCAGTGTGGCCACAATGTACGTGAAGGGCCTCGACGTCGACTGGGAGGGCTTCCACCGGGATCACGAGCACCGCCGGATTGCACTGCCGACCTATCCCTTCAAGGGAGAGCGGCACTGGCTCACAGCATCGGACGCTGGGGACGAGAACGGGCGGCGACGCCCCCGCAGCCCGGCCCGCGCGGGCCACTCGCCGCTCGGCGGGCACCACTCGATGCTGGCGTACCCGTCGGGTAGTCATCTCTGGGAGAGCGAGATCGACCGGCGGGCGCTGCCGTATCTGGACGACCATCGGACCCGGGGTGCGAGCGTGCTTCCGGCCGCCGCGTACGTGGAGATGGCCCTCGAGGCCGGGGTCGAGGCCTTCGGTCCGGGGACGTACACGCTGCGCGAGATGGAGTTCCGCGAGCCGGTGGCTCTGCCCGAGACGGATCCGCAGCCGGTCCAGCTCATAATCTCCCGCGCTGCCGACGGAGACGCTTCGTTCCGCATCTACACCGGCACCCGCGCTTCGCCCGGTCCGTGCGACGCTTGGACCTTGCGCGCCTGCGGCAAGCTTCGGGTCGAGCCGGGCGGTGCGACCGCCGACGGGCCGGAGGCGGCTTCACTCGAGGCCGTACAGCGCCGGTGCGCGCAGGAACTCGGCGTCGAGCAGTTCTATCTGGACCTTCGGGAGCGAGGGTATCAGTACGGACCATTGTTTCAGGGGCTTGAGCGCCTGTGGCGAAGCGACGGGGAAGCGCTTGGCGCGCTGAGGGCTGCCCAGGACTTGAAGCTCAGCGTCGATGGCTACCGGCTCCATCCGGCCCTTCTCGAGGCCGGCCTGCAGGTCGTGTCGGCCGCGCTACCGCTCGAGGCGGCGGGAGATCGTGCCACGGCCCTTTACCACCTGAGGCGGGCTGGCCGGATCCGAGCCGGCGACAAGGTCGGTCGCCTCCGGTGGAGCCACGCGCGGGTTCGGAATCCGTCCGCCGATTCCGTGGAGGCCGACATCCGCCTCTACGACGAGGCCGGCAACCTCGCCGTCGAGCTTCTGGAGTGCCGGTACGAGCGAGCGAGCGGCACGGGGCCCGGGCTCGCCGCCAACGATCCCCTCGACTCGCTGTACGAGCTCCACTGGCAGCCGCTGTCGCGTCTGGACCAAGGGTTGCCCCGCCAGACTCCGAGCTACATTCCGCCCCTCCGGCAGATCTGCGAGCGGGTCAGGTCCCGAGTGGCGCAGTTGAGCGCTGAGCACGGGATTCAGCTCTACCAGGAGCTGGTGCCGGAGCTCGATCGCGTGAGCCGGGACTTCATCCTTGGCGCCTTCCGCCAGCTCGGATGGCAGTGGCAGCCGGGTGAGAGATTCTCGCTCGAGCTCGCGGCGGCCCGCCTGGGCGCGGCCCCCGCGCATCGCCAGCTCGTGGGTCGCTTGCTCGCGATCCTCGAAGAGGACGGCCTCGTCCGTGCAGTCGACTCCGCATGGGAGGTCCGGCGGGCGCCGGAGTGGGGCGATCCGCGGGCAACGCTCGCGCGCCTGCTGCAGCGCTATCCGGCGTGTGAGCCCGAGCTCACGTTGATCGGGCTCTGTGGCCCGCGGCTGGCGGACGTCTTGCGGGGCGACCTCGATCCCCTCCAGTTGCTCTTCCCGGAAGGGTCGCTGGCCACGGTCGAGGCGCTGTACCAGGACTCCCCGTTGTCCCGTGTTTACAACGGGCTGATCCAGGAGGCCATTGCGACGGCGCTGGCGGATGCACCGGCGGATCGAACGGCACGAATCCTGGAGATCGGTGCCGGAACGGGAGGAACGACGGCGTACGTGCTGCGGTGCCTCCGCGCGGACCGGACGGAATACGTCCACACCGACGTGTCCAACCTCTTCGTGGCGAACGCCGGGCAGAAGTTCCGTGCGTATCCCTTCGTCCGCTCCCGGCCACTCGACATCGAGATAGAGCCCGGCGAGCAAGGGTTCGCGACCCACCAGTTCGACATCGTGCTCGCCGCGAACGTGCTCCATGCCACCGCGAGTCTCCGACAGACGCTTGCGCACGTGCGGGCGCTGCTCGCGCCGGGAGGGCTTCTTGTCGTCCTGGAGGGCACGCGGCCGCAGCGCTGGGCGGACCTGGTTTTCGGGTTGACGGAGGGTTGGTGGAGATTCGCCGACGCGGAGCTGCGGCCGTCCTACCCGCTGTTGCCCGCCGAACGATGGCGCGCCCTGCTCGCGGAGGCGGGATTCACTGAGGTGGAGGTTGTTCCGCGCGCGGACGAGGGCGTCGTGGTGTCCGAGCAGGCCGTCTTCCTCGCGCGAGCGCCCGACGTCGACCGGCCTTTGTCGGCCGCCTCCAGCGTGCGGGAGCGGCCAGGCACGTGGCTCGTCTTTGCCGACGGCACCGGCATCGGGCGGGAGCTCGGCCGAAAGGTCGAGTCCCACGGCGGGCACGCGATCGTCGTGTCGCCGGGCCCCGACTTCCGGCGCATCGATGCCGGACATTTCCAGATCCGCCCCGGGTGCCATAGCGACATGGCGCAGCTCCTGGCGGTCGCGCCGGGCTCCCACGCACGCGCCAACGTGCGCGGCGTCGTGCATCTCTGGAGTCTCGACACGCGCACGAGCGACGCGACGTCCGCGGCCGCTCTCGAGGCGGCGCAGGCGCCGGGAGCGCTCACCATCCTCCACCTGGTGCAGGAGCTGAGCGGCTCGGCGCCGAGCGAGCCACCCTGCCTATGGCTCGTGACGCGAGGCGCACAGCCCGTAGAGAGGGAGCCCCGCTCGCTCGAAGTCGCCCAGGCACCACTCTGGGGGTTCGGTCGAGTCATCGCCCGAGAGCATCCAGCGCTAAAGACGCGCCTCGTCGATCTGGACCCGGACGGCTCCGTGGCGGACGCGTCGGCGTCGCTCTGGGAGGAACTCAGGAGCGGCGACAACGAGGACCAGCTCGCGTTCCGCCATGGCCAGCGGTACGTGGCGCGCATGCGCCGGCGGCCGCGCTCCCCTGCTCCCGTCCGGTCGGAGCGGTGGCGCGCGGACGGCAGCTACCTGATCAGTGGCGGACTGGGCGCGCTCGGCCTCGAGGTGGCCCGCTGGGCGGTGGAGCAAGGAGCCCGTCGGCTGATCCTGATGGGCCGCACCAAGCTTCCCCCGCGTCCGCAATGGACCGGCGTGGACGCGGCGAGCCCGCTCGGCCGGAAAATCGCAGCCGTTCGCGAGCTCGAAGCCCTCGGGGCGAGCGTGCACCTCGCATCCGTCGACGTGGCGGACGAGACGCAGCTCCGCACCTTCTGGAAGAAGTTCTCGCGCGAAGGATGGCCGCCGATCCGGGGCGTCGTGCACCTGGCCGGCGTGGTGGAGGACCGGCTGACCCTCGAACTCGACGCGGATACGCTTTCGGCGGTCGTGCGCCCGAAGATGCTCGGGGCGTGGGCGCTCCATCGCCTGCTCGCCGACGCCCCCCTGGATTTCTTCATCCTGTTCTCTTCGGCCGGATCGCTGCTGGGCCCGCCGGGGCAGGGCAATTACGCCGCCGCCAACGCGTTCCTCGACGCGCTCGCCCATTACCGGCGCGCGCACGGTCGCCCCGCCCTGTCCGTGAACTGGGGCGCGTGGGCCGAGCTCGGGTTCGCGACCGCGGCCGGCGGGCGGCGGCTGATACGGCGGCTGGCGCTGCAGGGCATTCAGAGCCTGCCGCCGGCGAGGGCGCTGGAGGCGCTGGAACGCCTGGTCCAGCAGGGTGCGACGCAAGCCGCGGTCCTGTCGGTCGACTGGCGCCAGTATCGTCAGTACGCTCCGGCGCAAGGCGAATCGTCGCTCTTCTCGCGCCTGGCACGTGAAGAGTCGGAGGCCTCGCGGCAAGCGGACGGACCTAGGGAGCGCCGGGGGCTGACGCGCGAAGCGCTCCTGGCCGTCGAGCCCAACCAGCGGCGGCGCCTGGTGGAGGCGTATCTCTCCGAACAGGTGGCCCGCGTGCTGGCGCTCGCGGTCACGAACCTGGACGTGCAGCAGCCGCTCGACAGTCTCGGGCTCGATTCGTTGATGGCCGTCGAGGTGAAGACCCGCGTCGAGGTCGAGCTGGGTGTCGCCGTGCCGATGGTACGGTTTCTCCAGGGTCCGAGCATCGCTCAGCTGGCGGCACAGCTCGCCGATCAGCTCACGAGGGAGACGACGGCAGCGGGGCGCCTGCCGCGAGTGGAGCGGGGTCTGGGTGAGTACCCGCTCTCATACGGCCAGCGGTCGATGTGGTTCCTCAACCAGCTGGCGCCGGAGAGCGCCGCGTACAACGTAGTGTTTCCTGCCTACATCCGCTCGCCGGTCGATCTAGCAAGCCTGAGGGCCGCGTTCCAGGCGCTGCTCGACCACCACCCTGTCCTCCGGACGACGGTGACCACGCACGACGGCCGGCCGGTCCAGCGAATCGACGAGCACGCCACGGTCGAGTTCACCGTAACTGACGCTTCGTCGTGGGATCGGGCCGCGGTCGACGCGTTGCTGTCGGCGCAGGCGCACCGGCCCTTCGACCTCGAGCGGGGTCCGATGATGCGCGCGCACGTCGTGGCGCTCTCGCCCGGCGAGCACATTCTGCTGTTCGTCGTGCACCACATCGCCATCGATTTCTGGTCCCTCGTCGGCCTCATCGACGAGCTCGGCCGAGTTTACGCTGCCTCCCAGATCGGCGCGCCCGTTGGCTTGCCGCCGCTCGACTTCCAATATGCCGACTTCGCCGAGTGGCAGGGCGCGATGATGGCCGGCGGCGAGGGCGAGCGGCTCTGGTCGTACTGGCGCCAGCAGCTGGCCGGCGAGCTGCCGGCGCTCAACCTGCCCACCGATCGGCCGCGACCGGCCGTCCAGACCTATGACGGCGACGTGCTGGACTTCACCGTGGACGCGCGGCTCGCCGGCGAGCTCCGGCGGCTCGCCATGGTGTCCGGGGCGACGCTCAACATGATCCTCGTCGCCGCGTTTCAGGTCCTCCTGTATCGATACACGGATCAGGAGGACATCCTGCTCGGTACGCTCGCGACAGGGCGCAGCCGCGCCGAGTTCGAGCAGATCGTCGGCTACTTCGTGAATCCGGTCGTGCTGCGCTGCGACCTTTCCGGCAACCCCACCTTCAAGACGTTCCTCGCACAGGTGCGCGAGCGGGTCCTAGGGGCCCTCGAGCACGAGGACATGCCGTATCCGCTCCTGGTCGAGCGCCTTCAGCCATCCCGGGACGCCAGCCGCTCGGCGCTCTTCCAGGTCATGTTCATCATGCTGCAGCCACGCCACCTCGAGCAGCAGGGCATCTCCGAGTTCTTTATGGGCAAGACGGGCGCGCGGATGAATCTGGGCGGGCTCGATCTGGACTCGTTCTCCCTCAAGCAGCGCACCGCGATGTTTGATCTGAACCTGACCATGGTCGAGGCGGGCGGCGTGCTGTCGGCGCACTGGAATTACAACACTGATCTCTTCGACGGCGCGACCATCGCCCGGATGGCGGACCACTTCCAGTGCCTACTGGAGGGCATCGTCGCCGACCCGGAGCGGCCGCTCCTGGAGCTGCCGCTCTTGACGGGCGCAGAGCGGCACCGGCTCCTCGTGGAGTGGAACGAGACTCGAGCCAGCTTCCCAACGGCGCCCGTCCACGAAGTCTTCGAGGCCCATGCGGAGCGGGCGCCCGAAGCAGTGGCCGTCGTCGCCGATGGCAAGCAGATGTCCTACGGCGCGGTGAACCGGCGGGCCAACCGAGTGGCACGCGGCCTCGCGGCACGCGGCGTCGGGCCGGACGTCCTCGTGGCCCTGCTCGCCCCGCGCGACGTAGATCTGCTGACCGCGATCCTCGCGGTGTTCAAGGCCGGCGGCGCGTACCTGCCCCTCGATCCCGTGCATCCTGGGGAGCGGATCGCGCAGGTGTTGCAACAGAGCGGCGCATCGCTGGTCCTGACGACCGACGAGCTCGCTCCCGGGCTGAGGCTGGCGCTCGAGAAGACGGAGCTTCGGACGAGATCCGAGGTGATCCGGACTCTCATCGAGGAGGAGCAGGACGACGAGAACGTCGCCCGGCGAGGCGGCCCCGACGATCTCGCGTACGTCATCTACACCTCCGGATCGACGGGCGTGCCAAAAGGCGCGATGGTCGAGCGTAAGGGGATGTTGAACCATCTGTACGGCAAGATCAACGCGCTGAAGCTGACGGCGGCGGACACGGTCGCGCAGACCGCCTCGCAGTGCTTTGACATCTCGGTGTGGCAGTTCCTTGCGCCGCTGCTCGTCGGTGGCCGGACCCACATCTATGACGACGACGTGGCCCACGATCCCCGGCTGCTCCTGGAAGCGTGCGACCGCGACGGCGTCTCGATCCTCGAGATGGTGCCGTCGCTGCTGCGCGCCATGCTGGAGGACGTCGGACAACGAGCCGCCGATCGTCCCCCACTCACCGCGCTCCGATGGCTCATTCCGACAGGCGAGGCGTTGCCACCCGAGCTGTGCCGGGACTGGCTCGCCCTCTACCCCGGCATCCCGCTGATGAACGCCTACGGTCCGACGGAGTGCTCCGACGACGTCGCGCACTACGCCGTCCTCCAGCCGCCGCCCGCGGGCCAGACGCACATGCCGATCGGGCGCCCGATCCAGAACATGCGGCTCTATGTCCTCAATCGCCGGCACCAGCCGGTGCCGGTCGGGGTCGTCGGCGAGCTCTACGTCGGGGGAATCGGTGTCGGCCGCGGATACCTGAACGACCCGGACCGGACGGCGGAAGCCTTCCTCGGCGATCCATTCTCACCTGGGCAGCACGCGCGCCTCTACAAGACGGGAGATCTCGCGCGCTACCGACCGGACGGGACCATCGAGTTTCTCGGCCGCGTCGACGACCAGGTGAAGATCCGGGGGTTCCGCATCGAGCTCGGCGAGGTCGAGGCTGCGCTCAACAAGCACCCGGCCGTGCGCGAAAGCGTGGTCATCGCCACGGACGCTGGGCGCGGCGCGGAGGATCGCTCCACGCAGACCCGCCGGCTCGTGGCCTACGTCGTCCCGCACGCCGGTCAGCCCCCGCCTGTCAACGAGCTTCGGAGCTTCCTCAAGCTGAAGCTGGCCAGTTACATGGTGCCCTCGGTGTTCGTGCCCCTGGAGTCGCTGCCGTTGACGGCGAACGGCAAGCTCAATCGGCAGGCGCTGCCCGCCCCCACTGCGGACCGCGTCGCGCTCGAGCGGACGTTCGTCGCTCCGCGAACGCCGGTCGAGGAGACGCTGGCGCGAATCTGGTGCGGCGTGCTCGGGCTCGAGCGGGTCGGAATCCACGACAACTTCTTCGAGCTGGGCGGCGATTCCATCATGGGGCTTCAGGCCATCGCCCGGGCGGCCGCCGAGGGGCTGCGCTTCACGCCCAAGCAGCTCTTCCAGTGCCAGACGATCGCGGAGCTGGCGGCCGCAGCGAACACGGCGCCGCCGGTTCGGGCCGAGCAGGAGCTGATCACCGGCCCCGTGCCCCTCACCCCCATCCAGCACTGGTTCCTCGAGAGTCCGGGCCCCGATCCGCATCACCATAACCAGGCCGTCTTGCTCGAGGTCCGCGATCGTCTAGAGCCTTCCGTCCTGGAAGTCGCCCTCCGGCACCTGGTCGTCCACCACGATGCGCTCCGTCTGCGCTTCCGGCGCACCGAGTCGGGGTGGCAGCAGCGCATCGACGATCCGGACGACGCCAGTATCCTGTCGAGCGTGGACCTGGCCGCCTTGCCTGCGCCCGAGCAGGGGGCGGCCGTCGAGGCGACAGCCGCCCGGACGCAGGCGAGCCTGGATCTGTTCAAGGGCCCACTAATCCGGGCCGTGCTCTTCGATCTCGGCGCAGACCAGCCGGGACGCTTGCTGATCGTCGTCCATCACCTGGCGGTCGACGCAGTGTCATGGCGAATCCTGCTGGAAGATCTCTACGCGGGGTACGAGCAGGCGAGCCAGGACCACACGATCCAGCTTCCTCCCAAGACGACGTCATTCCGCTATTGGGCCGAGCAGCTCGAGAACCACGCGCGATCGGCGGCGGTCCGAGACGAGGTCGGCTACTGGCTCGCTCAACCGTGGGACTCGGTCTCCCCCTTACCGGTCGACTATCCGGAAGGGCTGGACGCCAACACGGCGGCCTCGGCCCGGACCATGTGGTTGTGGCTGTCTCCGGAAGAGACCCAGAGCCTCCTGCAAGAGGTCCCGCGCGCCTACAACACCCACATCAACGACGCGCTGCTGGCGGCCTTGCGGCAGGCGTTCGCCTCATGGACGGGATCGGAGACGCTCCTGGTCGACCTCGAGGGACACGGCCGGGAGGATCTCTTCGACAATGTGGATCTCTCGCGCACGGTGGGGTGGTTCACCAATCTCTTCCCCGTGCTGCTGCACGCGGGACCGTCGAGCGATCCGGGGGAGGCCCTGAGAACGGTCAAGGAGCACCTCCGTCGAGTCCCGAGTCGGGGGACCGGCTACGGAGTCCTCAAATATCTCGACGGCGACGCCGAGGTCGGCCAGAAGCTCCGGCGCCTGCCCCGGGCCGAGGTGAGCTTCACCTATTTGGGCCAAGTCGCTCAGCTCTTCCGCGCGGGCGCCGCGTTCGCGCCGTTGACTGAGTCCTCTGGCCCCTTGCACAGCCCGAGCGCTCCGCGCCGGTACCTCCTCGACATCAACGCGACCGCCGTCGACGGTCGGCTGGGCGTCGCCTTGACGTACGGCGAGGGCCTGCACCGGCGGGAGACCATCGCGGCCCTCGGGCGGGCATTCCTGGCGGCGCTTCAGGCCATCATCGCCCACTGCGTGGCGCCGGAGACCGGCGGGTACACGCCATCCGATTTTCCTGACGTAGAACTGACGCAGGAAGAGCTGGACGCCATTGTCGCCGGGCTCGAGCCGCACGACGGGACGCCTCAATGAAGCCCAAGAACGTCGAGAACATCTATCGGTTGTCCCCCTCCCAGCAGGGCATCCTCTTTGAGACGTTGGGACGTCCGGACTCCGGGATCCACATCGAGCAGCTCATCTGCCGCTTGAAGGGCAACCTGAATCGATCGGCGTTCGAGCGCGCCTGGCAGGCCATGGTCGATCGGCACCCGGTCTTGAGGACCGGCTTCGTCTGGAAGGATCTCGACGAACCGCTCCAGGTGGTCCGGCAGCGAGTGACACTGCCGATCGAAGGGGAGGACTGGAGCAGGCTGGCGCCGGCCGTGCAGGCACGTCAGCTCGAGACCTATCTGCACCACACCCGCCAGCGCGGTTTCGACCCCTCCCTGCCGCCGCTGGCGCGCTTGGCCCTCTTCCAGATAGCTCCCCAGAGCTGGCAACTCGTTTGGACGCATCATCACATTCTGATGGACGGCTGGTGCGGACCGCTCCTGATCCAGGAGTTCCTCACCTGCTATGAGGCGTTCCGCGCCGGCCGGGAGCCGCAGCTGCCGGCCACGCGGCCCTACTCCGACTACATCAAGTGGCTCAGGCGTCAAGATTCGGCCAAGGCCGAGGCCTTCTGGCGGACGGCGCTCGACGGTTTCACAGGGCCCACCCCGCTCGGCGCCGACGCCGGTCAGTCCGACGCCGCGACCGAAGCGGAGAGATACGGCCGGCAGGAGGAGCGCCTCCCGGCCGCGACCGTATCGGCCCTGCGAGCCCTGGCCCGGCAGCGTCAGCTCACCCTGTACACCATCATCCAGGGCGTGTGGGCACTCTTGCTGAGCCGCTACAGCGGACGTGACGATGTCGTCTTCGGAGCGACCGTGTCCGGGCGTCCCCCCGACCTCGCCGGGGTCGAATCGACTGTCGGGCTTTTCATCAACACGCTGCCGGTGCGAGTGCGCGTGGCTCCCGAGCCGTCGCTCTGGACGTGGCTCGCCGCCATCCACGCCCACAACCTCGACCTCCAGCAGTACGAGTACACTCCCGGCAACCTCGTTCACCAGTGGAGCGGATTGCCCGGGGCCGTGCCGCTCTACGAGAGCCTGTTGGTGTTCGAGAACTATCCGGTCGCGGTGCCCGTCTTCGAGTCCTCCGGCCTCAGCGTCGAGATGGACGAGGCTCGCTTTGACGGCGCGCGGACGGGGTTTCTCCTGACCCTCCTCGTGCTCGCGGCGGGAGAGCCCTCGATGCGGCTCGTCCACGACGGCCGGCGGATGGACGGCGCCAGCGCCCGGCGCGTGCTCGAGCACTTCACAGTGCTGTTGAACGCAATCGCGACCGACGGAGATCGGCCGCTCGGCTGGTTCAGAGAGCGCATCCCCCTCGATCAGATTCCGAAGGTCAGACCCCGGCCGACACGCGAGCGGCACCCGTCCGCTCCCGGCTTCGTGGCGCCGCGAACCCCGACGGAAACAGCGGTCGCGGCGCTCTGGGCGGAGGTCCTCGGCGTCGAGCGGGTGGGCATCCACGACAATTTCTTCGACCTCGGCGGCCACTCGCTTCTCGCGATCCAGCTCTACTATGCGTTGCGCGAGGCCTATCCGCTGGAGTTGCCCCTCAGCATCCTCTTCGAGGAACCGGACGTGAGGCGACTCGCCCAGGTCATCGACGATGCGGCTCAGGGCCGCCCCGCCGTCGGCCTCGCCCCCATGACCCCCGACGACCTCGCCGCCCAAGTCGCGCTCGATCCGGAGATCGCGCCGGGCGGCGCGGTGCCCGAGTGGAGGGAGCCGCGCGCGATGCTGCTGACGGGGGCGACCGGCTTTCTCGGGGCGCACCTGCTCCACGAGCTCCTGCGGCGGACGAGCGCCGACGTGTATTGCCTGGTGCGGTCCACGACGACCGAGGCCGCCCGCAAGAGGCTCGAGGAGACTCTCCGGTCCTACGGGCTGTGGAATGAGGAGGTCGCGTCCCGCGTCGTCCCGATCACGGGCGATCTCTCGCGTCCGCGGCTCGGACTCCCGGTCGACGACTTCGAGCGGTTGGCCGCCTGCATCGATGCCGTCTATCACAGCGGGGCGCTCGTCAGCTACGTCCTGCCGTACTCGCGGCTCAAGGGGTCCAACGTCGACGGAACGACGGAGGTTCTCAGATTCGCCACGCACGGCCGACCGAAGGCCGTGCATTACGTGTCGAGTCTCGCCGTGTTCCCCTTGGCAGGGCCGGACGAGGTGCCGGTCATCAGCGAGGACGACGCGCTCTCGAGTGCCGCGGGGCTCTACGGCGGCTACGAGCAGAGCAAGTGGGTGGCGGACAGGCTCGTGCTGCTCGCGCGCACGCGGGGGATTCCGGCAACGATCTACCGGCCGGGACTGATCACCGGACGCGCGGAGACCGGCGCGGGCGAGACCGACAATTTGATGTGCGCGATGATCAAGGGATGCCTGCAGCTCGGTGCGGTGCCCGAGCTCGACACCGACGTCGACATGACGCCGGTCGATTACGCGAGCCGGGCGATCGTCGAGATCTCGAGGCAGCGCGCGTCGCAGGGCAAGGTGTTTCACCTGGCCAACCCCCGTCCGGCGCGGTGGAGCGAGGTCGTCGACCGGATCACGGCGTTCGGCTACCGGCTGGAGCGGCTGCCGTTCGACGCGTGGCATGCCCGGCTGGTCGATCGGTCGCCGCGGCCCACCGAGTCCCCCCTCTACCCCCTGCTTCCACTTCTCGCCGAGCGCGCCGCCCAGGCCCGCGTGGCCGGTGGATGGGAATTCACCCGATCGAGAATGCCCCGCTACGACTGCCGGCACACGGTGGCGGCGCTCGCGTCGACGTCGGTCGTCTGCCCGCCCGTGGACGCGCGACTGCTCGACACGTACCTGTCGTATTTCGTCCGATCCGGCTTTCTCGCCGCGCCGCCCGACCGGGGCGCGCGCCCGGCTGAGCGAAGTCTTAGTCCCTCCGCCGGGCGGCAGACCGTGCGCCAGGGGCCCGAGAGAAACACGTGACCGTGTCCGCGACCGACTTCGTTTGTTTCCTGGATGCGCCGGCGTGCCTGCAGCCCGCCAGCGGCGGCAAGGGAGCCCGTCTGGCCGAATTGCTCCGGGCCGGCTTCCGGGTGCCGCCCGGCTTCGTCGTCACCACCGCGGCCTGGCGCGCGTTCATCGCGGCCAACGGCCTCGCGACGCAGATCGCCGAGCTGGAGCGACGCGCCCGCGCGAGCGGTCCGGGCGAATGGACCTCCGTCCTCGAGGCGCTCCGCGCCCTGATCGAGGCGGGCGCCATGCCTGCGGACGTTGCGCGCCAGATCCGCGCGGCGTACGCCCGACTCGCACAGGCCGGGCCGCTGTCCGATGGGGGCCCGCCGAACCCGGCGAACCCCCTCCGGGTGGCCGTGCGCTCGTCGGCGACGTTCGAGGACCGCGCGGAGGCGAGCGCGGCCGGTCAGCACAGAAGCTTTCTCAACGTACACGGTGAGGGTGCGGTGGTGGAGGCCGTGAAGCACTGCTGGGAGAGCGCCTGGACCGACTTGGCGCTCGCCTATCGCGTGCAACGCGGCGGCAACCCCGAGGGAATCGAACTCGCGGTCATCGTGCAGCAGATGGTGCCGGCCGACGCCGCGGGCGTCCTCTTCACGGTCAACCCGGTGACCGGAGACCCCAACGAGATCGCCATCAACGCCGCGTGGGGGTTGGGGGACGCGGTGGTCGCGGGGCACGTGACACCGGATGCGCTCGTCGTCGACAAGGCGAGCGGCGTCACCCGGCTGGAGGTCGGGAACAAGGAGATCATGACCGTGCCGGCGGCCTCCGGCACGACGGAGGCGCCGGTCGACCGCGAGCGTCGACGCCGCGCCGTCCTCAGCGCGGAGCAGGTTGTCGAGCTGGCACGCCTGGCGCGCGACATCGAAGCGCACTTCGATGGCCCGCAGGACATCGAATGGGCCATCGCGCAGGAGAAGGTGTACGTCCTGCAGTCCCGCCCCGTGAGCGGACTGCCGGCGGCCCCCGGGGCGCCGGTGACCGGTGAGCCGGTCGCACCCGGCGACGACGACTGGCCCTCGGTGGATCAGCGACCGCCAGGCCCGTTCGATCTGTGGACGAGGGCCGTCCTCGGAGAAGTGTGGCCGCAGCCGGTGAGCCCGCTGATGTGGTCAGGGATTCCGGTCATTATCGGCCGGAGCATCCGCTACGCGCTGCGAGGCCTCGACCCGCGGCTCATGCGCGAGACGCGGCTGGTCGGTCGCTTCTACGGCCGTGTGTACTACAACGAGGGGGCGCTCGCCAACCTGTTCGCCGAGGAACTCGGCTTGCCCGATTCGTTCGTGAGCGCCGTGCTCGGAAGCCAGCGCCCGATCGACCGGGACCGGGCGCGAGGCTTCCGTCCCGTGCGCTTCGTGCAGGGTGTACCGTTTCTCCTGGGAAGGGCTGTCAGCCAGCTCCAGACCCGACGCGCGCTCGAAGCGCTCTTCCCGGAGATCGACCGGTGGGTCGCGGAGTTCGGGCGGCAGAGCCTCGAGCGGCTCGACGATCGCGCCCTGTGGGCCGAGTTCATGGTCTGGGTGGAGCGCTTCACGCGGGCCATCTCCCTGCAGGCCGAAGCCAGCAGCGTAGGCATCACGGCCTTCACGCTGTTGGAGTGGCTGATGGCGCGATGGCTCGGCGCACGCGATCAGGCCCTGGACCTGATGGGGGGCCTGCCGGACGTTTACGCGGCCGAGATGGGGCCCGCGCTCTGGGAGATGGCGCAGCGTCTCTCCGCGCTGGGCTTGGCTGGCATCATCCTCGACAACGAGCCCATGGCGGCGCTCGCCCGGCTCCGGGACATGCCGGCCGCCGGGCCCGTGATCGAGATGCTCGACCGCTTTCTCGAGCGCCACGGTCACCGCTGTCCAAACGAGGGCGAGTGGCTCAATCCGCGCTGGGGCGATGCACCGGAGCTGGTCATCGAGATCGTCGCCGGTTACCTCAGGACGGGAGCCGGCGCCGACCCAAGGGAGGGCATGGCCCGCCAGCGGCGGCGGCGCGAGGAGGCGCTGGCGTGGGCAGGCGCTCGCCTCGATCCGGTGCGGCGGGCCGTGCTCCGACGGGTCCTCGCCAGCGCCCAGCACGGCGCGCGGCTCCGCGACAACGGCAAGTACTATTACATGAAGGTGGCGTGGCCGCTGCGCCAGATTCACGTGCTCTTCGGGAAGCGCTGGACCGCGCGCGGCTGGCTCGAGCACCCCGAGGACATCTTCTTTCTGACTCACGTCGATCTCGAGCGCGTGCTCGCCGCCGGAAATCCGGAGGCCGCCGGGCTCAACCTGCGCCGGCTCGTGGCCGAACGGCGCAAGGCGTTCGAGTTCTGGTCCACGGTCGCAGCGCCGGAGGTCATCCGAGGCGACGGCCGACCGTTGGCGCCGACCATGCCCGCGGCAGCGTGGGGGCCCGTGCTCCGGGGGATCGCGGCCAGCGGCGGCTGCGTGCGCGGCATCGCGCGGATCGTCGCCGAGCCGCAGGAGATGTACCGACTCGGCCCGAACGACATCCTGGTCACCCGGACCGCCGACCCGGGCTGGACCCCGATCTTCGCGCGCGTGGCGGGCGTGGTGCTCGAGCTCGGCGGGCAGCTCTCCCACGTCGCTATCGTGGCCCGGGAGTACGGTCTCGTGGCGGTGGTAAACGTGCACGACGCGACCCGACGGATCCGCGACGGCGAGCTCATCGTCGTTGACGGCACGCGGGGGCTCGTTCACCTGGACGCCTCACCATGAAGTGGCTTCAGTGTCGGGGCGCAAGTTCACTCGCCACCCTCAGGCTCTTCTGCTTCCCGTACGCCGGCGGCGGCGCATCGGTATTGCGCCGCTGGGCGACAGCCTTCCCCCCCACCGTCGAGGTCTGCGGAATCCAGCTGCCCGGGCGCGGGCCGCGGATTCGCGAGGCTCCCTACACGAGGCTCTCGTCCCTGGTCGACGACCTCGGCGAGGCGCTGCGTCCATACCTACAGCCTCCGTTCGTCTTCTTTGGTCACAGCTTGGGAGCCCTCGTGGGTTTCGAGCTCGTGCGTCACCTGCGGCGACACGGTGGCCCCTCGCCGGTGCTGCTGGTGGTGTCCGGCTGCAGCGCGCCGCACCGGCCGCTGCCGGGCTCGCCGATCCACACCCTGCCCGACGCGGAGTTCCTCGAGAAGCTCGATCGGCTGAACGGCACGCCGCGCGCGGTGCTTGACGAGCCCGAGCTGATGCAACTCCTGCTCCCGGCCCTGCGAGCGGACTTCGAGACGTACGAGACCTACGTGTATTCCCCGGAGCCTCCTCTGACCACGCCGATCTCGGCGTACGCCGGGTTGCAGGACACCCGCGTCAGCCATGAGCATCTCGAGGCCTGGCGCGAGCAGACGACCGCCGACTTCTCGCTTCGCGAGTTCCCGGGCGGCCACTTTTTCCTACACACGGCCGCTGCGCTCCTGATGGAGGCTCTGTGCCGAGACCTGAGCCGGGCCGGCGCCATGACTACGCTGGGCCTTCACGCATGACGGGGTCCGGCATTGCAGGGTCCCGTAAGTCACATTCCCTTGCTTTGGGGACTGACGAAGTGCATGTGTGGCGCGTCGTCCTCGACCTGCTGGCGTGGCGAGAGGAGGATTTTCGGCGGATCCTGGCCGAGGACGAGCAAGCACGGGCCGATCGATTTTGGTTCCAGCGAGACCGGACACGGTTCATCGTCGGCCGCGGGATCCTCAGGACCATGCTCAGTCGCTACACGGGACGTAAGCCCGCTCATCTGCGTTTCTCCTATGGTGTGCACGGAAAGCCCTTCCTGCGGGAGGCGGCCGGCGAGGAGACAATCCACTTCAACCTCTCCCACTCCCAGGAAATGGCCCTGTTTACCTTCACCCGCGCCCGTCGGGTCGGGATAGACGTGGAACGCGTCCGCCCCGGTTTGTGCGACGATCAAGGCCCGCTGACGTTCTTCTCGCCGCTGGAGGCCGCCACGCTTCTGGCACTGCCTCCGAGCGCCCGGAGGCGGGCTTTTTTTAGATGCTGGACCCGCAAGGAGTCCTACCTCAAGGCCAGGGGAGAGGGCCTGTCGTTGCCCCTGGATCAGTTCGACGTGTCGCTGGCATCCGGGGAGCCGGCTGCGCTTCTGGCAACGAGAGGAGATCCCCGAGAGGCGTCGCGCTGGTCGCTGCAGGAACTTGACCTCGGCCCAGACTATGTGGCGACGCTTGCCATAGAAGGCAATTCGTGGCGACTCAAGTGCTTCGGTTGGCCGGGGCGAGGTTCGTACCCGATTACCTCTCCTCAGCTATCATCGGCAGGCCGTGCTTGAGACGGATAGACATGCGGGCGCTAGGCTCGACCCTAGCGTCAGGAGCCAGCCGCAGCCGAAAACGCTGAGCGATGGTGGCGATTAGTAGAACGCCCTCCGTCCAAGCGAACCGGTCGCCTAAGCACATACGCGGGCCGCCCCCGAATGGGAAATAGGTGTAGTGCCGGCGGCTGCCAATGGCGGTGCCGTGGAAGCGCTCTGGGCGGAACTCTGCAGGCGCATCCCAGTAGGCCGGGTGACGGTGCATGACGTACTGGCTCATCACCACGGTCGCTCCCCGTGGGATCGTATAGGCGCCGATCTCGTCTGGGGCCAGAGCGCGCCGCGCAATGGCCCAAGCCGGCGGGTATAAGCGGAGCGCTTCGGCGAAAACCATGTAGGTGAAGCTCAGATTCTCCATATCCTCGGGCCGGGGCTGCCGACCGCACAATACCCGATCAAGCTCGGCGTGTAGCCGTGCCTCCTCCTCCGGATGCTGGGAGAGCAAGTAAAACGTCCAGCTCAAAGCGGATCCGGTGGTCTCCTGACCGGCGAGGAAAATGGTCATCACCTGATCGTGCATCTCGCGTTCCGACACCAGATCGTGCCCATCATGGGACACATTCAAAAGGATTGATAACAAGTCCTCGCGCGGCTCCTGACGAGCATAGCCGTTGGCGACAATGCGGTCGATGGCTTCGTGCAAGGTCCGAGCGTTACGCCTGCGCCGACGCTGCCGAGCGGTGGGCAGCAACTCCAGCCAGCCTCCCAGCGGCGTGATGTCGATCGGCGAGAAATCGTCGATAAAGGCACTCAACGCAGCGGCCAGCAACTCGGCTTCCTTGTCGACGTCGGCATCATACAGGCAACTGGCTACTACTTTCATAGTGAGGGTCATCATGTCGCTATGGATATCGCGGCGCTCGCCGGGTTTCCAAGCAGCAATGTGACGCTTGGCGATCTCAACCATCCGGCCAGTATACGCGGCGACGCGCCGGCGGTGGAAGGCCGGCGAGGCCAGGCGTCGCTGGCGGGTGTGGAGTTCGCCTTCGCTTACCAAGACGCTGTTGCCGGTCAGGCGCCGGGTGGCGTTCAGCGCTGGACCCTTACGGTAGTTCCGGGCGTTGTCGACCAGCACATGCCTTACGTGGTCCGGGTGGTTGAGCAGATAGATCTTCTGCCCCATGATCGGCAGGCCGACTACATCGCCGTAACGGGCTGCCTCCTGCAACGTCCCAAGAGGGTCGGCCATCAGCTCACGCAAGACACCGAGGATACGCCGCCCGCGCGGCCCCGGTGGAGAGTGGCGGTCAGAGATCTTCAGAGTCGCATTCATATCACCGGTTCCCCTTCGATCACGACTCAAGCGCCAAGACCGCAACGGACCTTCACGATGCCATGAGCCATCAGTTACTGCCTAGTGTCTATCATCTCTCGCCTTCTGCGCTCGAAACAAGATGATCGACCCGAACACCTGGGGTTGAAAGTTCTCAAAGCCAGCGCGCTCGAGATACTCCGCTAGCTGTGCCAGCGTGAACAGGTGCGCCCCGCGGCGGTGAGCCGCTGCGCGAATCCTTTGGAAGCGAAAGATCCCGCGCCGTTCGGCGCTCATCGTCTGGACGACCAGCCGTGCCCCCGGCTTGAGAACCCGTCCAATCTCGCACAGTGCCAAGGCTGGGTCGGCGAACAAGTGCAATGCCGCCGTACACATCGCTGCATCGAAACACCGATCGCCGAAGGGCACTCGCTCGACTTGAGCGCGGGCGAAGTGAATGTTGGGGATGCCGCCGGACCGTACCAGGTGCCTCCCCCGACGCAACATACCCATGCTGATATCGATGCCGTATACGGTTCGTACGGGGGACGCGATGCGCCGGCCGAGCGTTCCTGGCCCGCAGGCTACATCCAGCACCAGCGCGCCGTCCTTCCTGGCAATCTCAGAGGCCATGCGCACGAGGTCGCCCAGCGAAGGAGCAGCGAGCCCGCCGTGCAGCAGTTGCCGCCACGGATAGCGCATACGCTCGTAGAGAGGCGCTATTCGGTCGTAATGGCTGCTGGCCCACCGGAGTAACGGGACGTCACTGCGTGCCGGATCTTCCAGGATGAAGTCCGGGATGCCGCTGACGATTGGATAGCCGACGCGGCAGCTCTCACACGCCAGCACCGACTCCCGGAGCCGAAGCGGACGCCTGCAGGCCGGGCACACGTAAACCGAGACGGCGGCGTGCGACGCTGGGGGTTCTTGCAAGGAGCACCTCTTTCAAACCCATTCCCCTTTCAGGGAAGAATGATGTGACGTTAGAATGAATCTATGCGGTCCGGAGGTTCCAGGAACCTGATGGCGAATCAAGGCGGTCCACGCAAGAGGGTCCACTTCACAATGATGACGATCTGCTTCGCCGCACTTGTGGGCTCTATTCTGGTGGCTTGGACGGACCCAGCACGCGCGTTCGGCCAGTTGCCGCGTGCCTGACCCCGCCTTGGTGCCGCGAGCCGAAACTGGGCGCGTGGATACCCTGAGTCCCCTCGTCCAGCACCGCCGCCTGGTCGTCGCCTGCTGGGCCGTGGCATTGGCCCTTCTCGCGCCGCAGGCACTGCGGGTCGAGCGGGTGCTCGAGACGGCCACCCGCGTGGAGGGAAGCGAATCGGCGCGCGTCGAGGCGGAGCTGGTCTCGCGCTTCCGCGCGCCGTACGCGCACTACGCGGTGCTGGTGGTGCGTGGCGCGCCATCGCCGTCCACGCCAAGCGGCCGGGAGCTGATCGACAGCGTCGCGAGCGTGGTTGCGGCCGTGCCCGGCGTCGCGGCGGCGCGCGGCTACCAGGACGCGAGCGACACGTTGCTCGTCGGGCGCGCATCCACGGGGACGTTCCTGCTGGTGGGGCTCGACCCCGCGGCGGCGCACCCCGACGAGATCGTGCCGGGCCTACGCGCCGCGACCGCCGGCTTCGCCAGGCAGGAGGCCGTGCGCTTCCCTACACTCGAGCTGCGCTGGACCGGGGAGACGGTCCTCAACGCCGACCTGCGGCAGGCGAGCGCCGCGAGCGCCCGGGCGGCGGAGCGGCGTGCGATTCCCCTAGCCCTAGTGCTCCTTGTCGCAGCCCTCGGGACGCTCGTGGCTGCGGGCGTCCCGGTACTGAGCGGCGCGCTCGTGATCACACTCGCCCTGGGGGTCGCCGGGCTGCTCAGCATGCGGTGGCCGCTCTCGATCCTGCTCCAGAGCTTTGTCTCGATGATCGGGCTGGGCCTGGGCATCGACTACGCCCTGCTCTCGGTCACCCGGTTCCGGGAGGCGCTCGCGGCGACGGGCCGCCCGATGGAGGCAGCCACCGTCACGGTGCGGTCCGCCGGGCGCACGATCCGGCTGTCGGGGTTGGCAGTCGCCGTGGGCTTCACGCCGCTGCTCGCCCTGCCGGTCAGTGAGCTCCGCTCGGTCGCGGTAGGAGGGCTCTTGGCGAGCGGCCTCGCGATGCTGGTTGCGGTCAGCCTGCTTCCCGCCTTGCTCGCCTGGCTCGGTCACCGTATCGAAGGGGGCCGCCTGTGGCTGCCGCTTGCGTCCACGGGCGGCCGGTGGCGGGCCTGGGGGCGGTGGGTGACCGCCCACCCGCTGGCCGTGCTCCTGGTGGCGGGAGTTCCGCTTGGGCTCCTGGCGTGGCAGGCCACGCGCATGCGGGCGGGGCTCCCGCGCGGGGACAACTGGCTGCCGCCTCACGTCGAGTCCGTGGTGGCGCTCCGGGACCTCGAGCAAATGGGACGTGGCGCCGTCCTCCAGACGGTGCGGGTGGTGCTCGAGCTTCCCGATGGGACCAACGTCTTGAGCCCGGCGGGATGGAGCGCAGCGAAGCGACTGCGCGAGTGGCTGGTCCGGGATCCGCGGATCGCCGGAACGCTGTCGTTTTCTGCGTTCGACCAGGAGCGGCCGATCTCCCGGCTGGCCCTCTTCATGCTGCCGACTGCGTTACGGCAGTCGTACCTCGCCGCCGACCGCCGCGCGGTACTGTTCGACGCGGTGCCGCGCGAGGAGATCGATCCTCGCGCGCTGATCCGCTTGGTCCGCGAGCTCCGCGTCGTCGATCCGGCCACGGTCACGGGGCTCCCGGGCGCTCGCCTGCGCATCGGCGGGGTGCCCGCCCTCCAGGCGGACTACGACGACGCGATCGGCCGCCGGTTTCTGCGCGTGGTCGGCCTGGTGCTCGGCGGTACGTTCGTGGCCTTGTTCGTGGGATTCCGGTCGGTGCTCATCCCGCTCAAGGCCGTCCTGCTCAACGTGCTGTCGGTGGCCGCCGGGTTCGGCGTGGTGGTCCTCGTGTTCCAGGACGGCCACGGGGTGGGCCTCTTCGGTCTCGCGGCACCGCTCGACGCCGTGTTCACCAGCATCCCGACGCTCGTCTTCTGCACGGTCTTCGGGTTGAGCATGGACTACGAGGTGTTCCTGGTCGCAGGCGTGGCAGAGGCGCGCCGCGGGGGGCTGGAGGAGCACGCGGCGATCGCGGAGGGGCTCGCCCGCACGGGTCCCGTGATCACCAGCGCGGCGGCAGTGATGGTGGCGGTGTTCACGGCGTTTGCCTTGGGTGACTTCCTGGTCATGCAGATTCTGGGTCTCGCCCTGGCGGCGAGCGTGGCGATCGACGCCACGGTGGTGCGCGTCGCGATCGGCCCCGCGCTGCTCGCGTTGGCCGGTCGGTGGAACTGGTGGCCGGGAAGGCCCGGCGACGCACGATGAGGCTCGACAAGATCCGCGTCAGGCCGCCAGAGGGTTGGCGGCGCGCGCTGGCGACGCGGCAGCGGTTCGAGGCCTGAACCCAACGGACAATATGGAGCGTGTGGTCACAACAATGCTCGCCCCGCGAGCACCGAAGTACCCGCGGGGTGAGAAGTTATCGCAGTGGGCCTTGGAGGAGTTGAACCTCCGACCTCACGCTTATCAGGCTCGCAGATCTGCCCTACGACTCCGACTTTCTGCCGTACCGACCAGCTAGTCAAGTCATTTACTGATAACCAATTCATGGTCCGGCGGCCCAAAGCCACCTGCCGGGAGTCGGCGGCATCGATGTCGGGCGTTTCCGTCTCCAACGGACACCATAACGGACAACATGGGACCTCACGCCTTCGAGTCGCAGGTCGATCCAGTCTACGAAGAGCCCGGTTCCATTGTTGCTTTAAGATCGAAGCGAAACTCTCTTGATCCAGAGGGGGCCCCCGAAGCCCGCTCATTTCCGGCAACTTGCAGGATTACCTGCGAGGTCGTGTCACCCGCCGCCGGATTCCAATCCGAAAGATGCCGGATCTTGCCGGACTTTCCCGGGTACATTCCGGTACTTCGCCGAGGAGCTCCCTTTGGCCGATGATCTCGCCCGCCTGCAGGGGGCGCTCACCGGGCGGTACACGGTGCAGCGCGAGATTGGCCGTGGCGGCATGGCCACGGTCTATCTCGCCGAGGACCTGAAGCACCACCGCTCCGTCGCCATCAAGGTGCTTCGCCCCGAACTCGCCGCGGCGCTGGGGCCCGAGCGCTTCCTGCGTGAGATCACCATTACCGCCAAGCTGGATCATCCCAACATCCTGCCCCTGCTGGACAGCGGCCAGGCCGGCGACTTCCTCTACTACGTGATGCCGTTCGTCGAGGGCGAATCGCTCCGCGACCACCTGACCCATGAGAAGCAGCTGCCTCTCGACCGGGCCCTGCAGATCACCCGCGAGGTGGCCGACGGCCTCGGCTATGCCCATGCCCACCGGGTGATTCACCGCGACATCAAGCCGGAGAACATCCTGCTCTCGGGCGGACATGCGCGGGTGGCCGACTTCGGCATCGCCCGGGCGATCAGCGCCGCTGGAGGCGAGAAGCTCACCGACACCGGCCTCGTGATCGGCACCCCCAGCTACATGAGCCCCGAGCAGGCGGTGGGCGAGGGAGACCTCGACGGCCGGAGCGATCTCTATGCGCTGGGCTGCGTGCTGTACGAGATGCTGGCGGGGGAGCCGCCCTACACCGGGTCCTCAGCCCAGGCCATTGTCGCCAAGCGCTTCCGGGAGCCGGTGCCGCGGGTCTCCACCCTGCGCGAGACGGTGCCGCCGGTGGTGGAGGCGGCGCTGCTCCGGGTCCTCGCCAGGTCCCCCGCCGACCGGTTCAGTACGGCGGCGCTGTTCGCCGAGGCGCTCACCCGGCCGGACTCGGCGTCGACCGGATCCGCCCCGCGCCGCTCCCCAGGAATCCGGCTGCTGGCCCTGGGCGCCATCATGGTGATGGTCACGGTCGGCGGCGCGCTCCTGGTGCGGCGATCCGGGCGGGAGGCGTCGGTCCCCACAAGGCTGGCCTACCAGCCCACGGCGATCGCGGTCCTGCCGTTCCAGAACCTGAGCGCCGAAGGGTCGCAGGCCTACTTCGTCGGGGGACTGCACGATGAGATCTTGACCCAGCTCTCGAAAGTGGCGGCGCTCAAGGTGATCAGCCGGACCTCGGTGATGGGCTACGAGGGCACGAAGACGCCATTGAGGCAGATCGCGAGCGAACTGGGGGTGGGGAGCGTGGTGGAGGGGAGCGTGCAGGTGGTGGGCGGGCGGCTGCGGGTGAACGTGCAGCTGATCAACGCTGCCACGGATGCCCCCCTCTGGACGGAGCAGTACGACCGCACGCTGAAGGATGCCTTCGCGATTCAGAGCGACGTGGCGCAGCAGATCGTGACGGCAGTGGGGGCGGCGCTCAGCCGTACCGAACAGCAGGGGCTTGCCGAGGCCCCCACGGCGAACGCCGAGGCCTATCGGCTCTACCTCCAGGGCCGCGAGTACTGGAATCGACCGGGTCAGCTCCGGCAGAACACCGAGATCGCCCAGCAGCTCTACGAGCGGGCGCTGGCGCTCGACCCGAGGTTCGCGGTGGCGCACGCGGCACTGTCGGAAGCGTATGGCCGGATGTACTGGTGGCGCTACGATCCCTCACCGGCGCGGGCGAGTCGCCAGCGCGCGGAAGCGGAGGCCGCGCTCCGGCTTGCACCCGACCTGGCGGAGGCGCACGTCGCCATGGGTCTGGTACATTACTGGGGCCGCCTCGACTACCGGCGCGCGTTGGACGAGTTCGCGATCGCGCTCAAGGTGCTGCCCAACGACGCCAACCTCTGGAAGTGGATCGGGGGGGTGCACCGCCGTCTGGGGGACTGGAACGAGGTCTTGGTGGCGTTCGAGAAGGCCACGCAGCTCAGCCCGCGGGACGCGGATCTACTCATGGATATCGGTGGCCAGACCTACCTTTCCATGCATCGCTACCCTGAAGCGGTGCGCACGTTCAACCGGGCCTTGAGCCTCGCGCCCGACCTTCATTTCGCCGCTGTGTCGAAGGGGTGGGCCTACGTTCGCTGGCAGGGGCAGCTCGACACGCTGAGGGCGGTCCTGAGCCGCACGCCGAGCGACGCGGAGCTGGGACCGGGCGGGACTAGAGTCGCTCAAGTTGTCTTGCTCCTGTACCTCGAGCGGCAGGCCGACAGCCTGCTCCGGGTCGTCAGGACGGAGCCGGAAAGCAGCTTCAAGACGCAGACCAGCCTGCAGCCAAGGTCGCTGTACGCCGCCTGGGCGCACCAACTGCGCGGCGACCGTCTGGCGGCGCGCGCGGCGTTCGATTCGAGCCTGGTGCTCCTGGACGCCGTGATGAGGGAACTTCCGGACGACTGGCGCGTGCACGTGGCCCGTGGCCTGGCGCTGGCCGGTCTAGGCCGCCGCGACGAGGCGCTCCGCGAGGCCCGCTGGCTACAGCAGTCGGAGGTGTACCGGGAGGACGCATTTTCCGGCCCTATTGTGGCCGAGCGTCGTGCTTGGATCCTCGCGCAGGTCGACGACGCCGATGCCGCCCTGGACGAGATCGAGCGGCTGCTGGCCCGGCCTTCCTGGCTCAGCGTCCACACCCTGCAACTGGACCCGATTTGGGACCCGATCCGGGAGCACCCGCGGTTCAAGGCGCTGCCGTCCAGGTACGCGAAGCCCTGAGCCTCAATCGGGAAACGAGGCGTCCTGGAGCGTGGTCGCGAATGGTGGTACTCGGCACTGGCGTGCAACGGGAGTGGAACGACGCGTGAAGAAGCCGTTGAGAAGGCGATTCAATTGGGGGGCGACATCATCGACGGGAAGGTTCCGGGATCCTCGGTCGACGGGCTCCGCTGAGCCCGTTTTACTTCACTGCAAGCCCATCCCGCAGCAGCCATGACGTGTTGTGTCGGCACGGCCCTGAGAGGGCGGGAAACCAGAGTGGGTCTTCAGACCTCACCGCCCCCCCAAAGGTTGGGTGCGATGAAGAGCGTGGGGCCGGACCATTGGTCGTGGCCCACTTGAAAGCGCGCCGGAAAACTACGACGTAACAGATCGATCGGCCCAGTTGCGATCGTTGGTCGCTAGATCAGGTTTCTGAAAACGAATCAGGCTCCGGTGAATGCGGCCCGGAGCCTGATGTTGCGTACGAAAGTACCCATGACTTGCCTTGCCCAGACCCACATCCTGAACTCGCCCGCTTTTTGATGCCGCTTCACCATGGGCCGGGGGCGCTGTGGTTATCCCTTTACGGGTTTTTTCGGCCTGTCCACACGAGGTATGTGACGAATTTCGTCACGTTGCCTTCCTTGCTGGGACACTAGAAAGTTAATCGGGCGCAGGCACGTCTTCAACACGCCGACTAGTAGTGCGATCGGCCGCCCTTGACCGTCGCGACGTACGCTGGCACGCACCCTCGCGCCGGTACGGGGCTAAGATCAAACCCAGACGCCAGGTTGAAGGGAGAGGATAGGCATCCCGGACCACCAACAGCCGCGAGCGGCCAACGTAGCTTGGCCCCCGAGATGTCGGACATTTCGGGCCGGACGGTGTACTAGAACGCGGGACAGCGCGTAGACGCTTTCGCAGAACCGCTCAAAATCGATAGAAACCGCCGCAGAACTGCTCAAGATCGAGACAAACGCCTACGCGGCGTCGCGTAGGCGTTGACGAAACAGCGAAAGCACGTCCACGCGGTGGTGGGGTAAGTTGTTGCGGGAACGGAACTACAAAAATGGGCCTGGGAGGAGTTGAACCTCCGACCTCACGCTTATCAGGCGTGCGCTCTAACCACCTGAGCTACAGGCCCCGATGTCCTGCACCTGCCCGCCTTCCAACCACTCGACCCGGCTCACCGCCCCCTCACACGGCAGGCTCCGGTAACGTTCTGGGTAACATTTGGACCGCCGTGAGCCGGTCCCCCAAAGTAGCGGCGTGCTGCTCGACCCGGTACTCCACCGCCGCGCTCCGGTGCCGCTGGCTGCCAGCTTCACCTCTTCTCCGACGCCGCGGCCGACGAATCCCCGAGCTGGAGCAGTCCCGCGAAGTTGGTCAGCTCCGAGAGCCCGAGATCCGAGGCGACCCAGTAGGTGTACTCCGGCGTCGTCCAGTGGAGTAGGTGGTAGCCCTGTCGTACCAGCGGCGCCCCGCCACCCACGGGCCCGGCCGCGGGCCACAGGAATACGTTTATCAGGTGCTGCCGCCGGCCATACACCAATGCCGCCACCGGCCGCCCGTTCAGATAATCGAGCCGCCCCCCGAGCAGCGGATAGCCGCGGCCGGCGAAATCGTGCACCGGCGGCGAGAAGTCGAGCTTGCCGTTGAACCACGGTTTCACGGTGTGCTGGTCGGACGAGACCACGTCGCTGAGATGGCCGGGCATGAGCGAGCGCACGTGGCTCGCGAGCACCTCGTCCGTCAGGATCTCCGACGCGGTGTGCTCCACCGCGAGCCGCCAGCTGCCGACCGCGACGAGGGCGACCGACGCGGCGAGTGCCAGCCATGCCAAGGGCGGGGCCGGGCGGCGGGCGCGACTCGGTGCGGAGGCCTTGCGCAGCGCAGCGCGCACGCGCCCCCGCAAGGGCTCCGGGGGCTGAAACCGGGGGATCTGCGCGGCGATCGCCGCGCGCAGCGAGAGGCGGTCATCGCGGAACCGCCCGCAGCTCGCGCATCCGGTGAGGTGTGCCTCGAGTTCGACCGCATCGATCGCGGCGAGCTCGCCGTCGAGGTACGCATCGACCTGCGCTTCCACGTCCCGGTGGGTCACATCAACGCTCCTTATCTCCGGCGATCAGCGCCTCCTGGAGGCGCTTGCGCGCGCGCGAGAGCCGCGACATGACCGTGCCAACGGGCACGTTCACCACTTCGCTGATCTCCTTGTACGACAACCCCTCGATCTCGCGCAACACGATCACCTCTCGAAATTCGGGTGGTAGATCGTCGAGCACAGCCGCCAGCGTTTCGCGCGAGTCACTTCTCGAGAGCACTGATCCCGGGTGGTCGTCGGTGATCGCCTCGCTGTGCACCGTCTCGTCGAACTCCGTCGTGGATGCATCCGCGCGATGCCGGCGCTGCCAGGTATAGGCCATGTTACGGACGATCGCGAGCAGCCATGCGCGGCTCTGGCTCGCCCCCTCCCCGCGGAAGCCGCCGAAATACTTGAGGGCGCGCAGAAAAGCCTCCTGCACAACATCGTCGGCGTCGTAGTCGTTCCGCGTCAGGTAACGCGCCAGCCTGTAGGCAGCGCTCAAGTGGGGCAGCACCACGGCTTCGAATCGTTCGAGCTCGGTTGGCTCCAAGCCGGTCCTCAAGTGTGTCGCGGGGCAGCCATCGAGATAAGACTTCGCAGGCGACGAGTCTATTCCCGAGGGAATAAGCGCCAGGGGGGTGGAGTCTCCAGCGCGGATGATACTGCTGCCACCCTACCATGAGGAAGAGCGTGTATGAGACAGAAACTGATCGTTATCACCCGCAACGTTGCCGGGCTGCTGCTCGTTGGCGCCCTCGGCGCGGCCATGCCGGCTCGCCGCGGCAACCCCGTCCCCGTCAGCGCCAAATTGTCCGAGTGGACGATCCAGCTGTCGGAAACGACGGTCCCGGCCGGGCAGGTCACCTTCACCGTGACGAACGGCGGGAGCATCCCGCATGCTTTGGAGGTGGAAGGGCACGGGACCGAACAGGAGACCCCCCTGATCCAGCCCGGCGCGAGCGCCACGCTGACGCTCACCCTCAAGCCGGGGATGTACGAAGTCTACTGCCCCGTCGGCGAGGACTCGCACAAGAAGCTCGGCATGGAAACCCATCTGAAGGTGGTCAGCGCCGCGGGCGCGACGGGCTCGTCCGGCTATCAGCGGGGGGCGGGCTCCGAGCGGCAGGCGAGGAGCGAACACGGAGCCATGGCCGAGCCCGACGGCATGGCCGCGCCAGCTGAGCCGATCCTGGTGACCGGCGGGGGGCCCGTCATCCAGATCCTGCCCGGGCCGTTCCCGTTCCCGGACAGCGCAGGGCCGATCCTGAAGTCATTCGGTGAGGAGCACGAGGCGCTGGAGTCACAGAGCCAGAACGGGCCATACTCGAATAATGTGGTGCCGATTTCGGGCACGTTCACGTTCAGTGCGTGGGATAAGGGCGCGATCCGGGACTCGGTCGACGGCGTCGCGGAGTTCACCACGCAGGATGGCGCCCGCTGGAAGGTCGTTCTCGACCGCGTGCAAACCACGGACGTGCCGCACCATCCGAAGTTCGGCGGTGTGATCCGTGGGCTCTACTACCACGGTGCCACCGGCGTACACACGCCGCTCGTTCCCACGATTAACAGCGCCGTGGCGTTGTGGTCCATCGCCCACCTGTACAAGAACGGCGAGCGCGTGACGGACAACGCGTATGTCCACGTGATGCTGCTCTCGCGCACCCGGCGGGACAAGGATTTCGCCCTGGACTGTTGGGACTGCTCCAAGAACAAGATCGAAGAGCTGCAGCTGCAGATCACGCCTGCTCCCGGCGAACCGAAGTTCGACGCGCCGGGCGGGTTCCTGTTCATCAACTGGGAACGGTCGGCCTCTCACCCCGCGACGAACTGAGTCGCTGACAGGGGCAAGAACCATGGAGCACTCTCGGCCGGTGTGGCTGCCGTCTGCCACCCGCGCGGGGGTGCTCCAACTCCATCCCGACCGTCCGGGGATCGGCTTGCGGGGCACGAAGCGGGTGGCGCGGGTTCTCGGTAGTGGAATGCCCGTCGCGGCCACGCGACTCGAGCCCGCGGCACCCCGCCCTTCCTTACGTATCGCTTACTTCTCCACCTGCAGATCCCCCTCCTGCCGCTGCGGCCGCAGCACCTCTCCCGCAAGCGTCGTGAACTCCAGCTCGACCCGCCGCTCGCGCGCCAGACCCTGGGCCGTCGAGCCCGCTCCCAGCAGCTCCCGCTTGCCGGCCGACGCCGTGGCGATCCGCTCGGCAGCGATACCCTTCGAGACCAGGAAGTCCCGAATCGCCACCGCGCGCCGGTTCCCCAGCGCCAGGTTGTAGCCGTCGCTGCCGCGGGGGTCGGTGTGGGCGGTGACGCGCAGATTCACGTCGGGATGGCGCCGCAACACCTCCGCCACCCGCCGCAATACGTCGGCGCTCTTCGGACTGATGACAGCGGAGTTGAGCGCGAAGTGCGCGTTCGACGGCACGCTGTCCAGCTCGGCCGCGGTGAGCGCCGGGAGCTGGGGCGGTGACGAGGGGGGCTCCGGAGCGACGATCGTCGTGTCCGGTTCGGGGCGGGGCGGAATCGGAGCCTCCTGCATCTCCGCCTCGCGAAGCCGGCCCGCAAGCTCGATGGCCCGTGCGAGGTGCGGTGCCGCACGGCAGGCCGCCGAGGGGCCGCCCTCATGGCTCGCCCGAAGCAGCTCGACCTCGAGCTCCGCAACCTCGCCACCGCGCTCGGCCAGCCCCGGCGACTGCGCGGCGCTGTCGGCCACGGCCCACAGATCGGCGTGAGTCGCCCGCGACGGACCGACCAGCTCGGCCGGTCCGGGCTCGCGATCGAGGTCGCCCTGCTCCAGCCGCTCGATCGACTGCCGAGCCTGCGCGAACGCCTGCTCGACAACGGGGCCCCGGTCGTTGTCCTCGTATTCCTCGCGCGCCCAGGTGAGCCAGGCCCGGGCGCTGGCCCCGGCGTAGTCCGCGCCCAGCCCCGAGTGCGATCGGGCGACCTCGAGCCGCATGCCCCAGGCGTCGAACAGCGCGAGATCCGAGGCGACCGCCTCATCCGTGATCCGGTCCCTCGCCGGCGTGAGCGTTCCTGCCGGCGCCGCCCGCCCCGCGCAGGCCTGGCTCGCGACGATCGCCGCGACGAGTGCACCGACCAGGAGGCGCCTCACCGCGGGCCTCCGCTACCGAACACGGTTTCGTCGAACTTGAAGCCGAGATCGATGTAGGGACCCTGGCTGGTGTAGCCCGACGACGTCAGGTCCCGGTCGCTGAAGCCGAAGAAGTTGTAGCCCGCCGCGAGCCGGAGGTTCCGGATCAGCCGCCGCCCCGCCTCCACCCCGAGCCCGTACCGCCGGCTCGCCAGCCCGTCGCTGAAGAGCACGCTGCTGATGAGCCCGGCATCCCAGCGGGGGGACAGGTCCACGATGCCGCGTGCCATGATGAGCTGCGCGTTCGAGTTGGTGACCTGACCGGCGATCTCGTCGCTGGCGAGCTTCCCGGCGTACCGCCAGGACAGCGTGAGCGAGCGGCGCGGCTGGAAGTTGAGCACGCCGGCGATCACGCTCGCGACATGCCGGGACTGACCGGCTCCCAGAACATCGAGCCGCTCGAAGACATGCTCGTAGCGGACCAGACCGTTCCACCGATCGGTGTCGGTCTGGCGCACAGCCAGCCCGACTTCGCTGTGCTCGCGCCACTGATCGCCGAAGGCGTTCCACATCGACCGGGCAAGCAGCGTCAGGTCGCGGTCGATCTTGCGGGCGTAGCCCAGCGTGGCGAGGAAGTTGTCCCCGCTGAAGCTCGACCGGTACTCGAGACGGGCGGAGGCTTTCCAGAGCGGGCTTCCGGTGTACTCGATCGCGCCGGTGACGGCGGTCGCGCGCCCCGAATCCGATCCCGCGAGCGGGCTCACCCGCTCCGCCGAGGTGTTGACCAGCCAGCCCGGTGCCACGGCCCACCGGTTACGCAGCCCCATCGCGGCCTCGGCTTCCCGGCCCGTGAACGCATCGCGCGCGCGATACTCGCCGAAGACCTGGTTGGACCGGTAGTAATCGGCATCGATCCCGATGACAGTGTTCTGGAGATGCTGCACGCCGTTCAACGCGTAGGGACCGGCGAGCGACGTGATCCACTCATGCCGGCCGTACAGGCGCACCCGCGGCGCCAGGCGCAGCTCGCCGCCGATCGCCCCGCGGTGCTGATCCGTCTCGACCACATCCTGCTCGTACTCGACGAACACGGCGGCGCGCGCGCCGGGAATCTGGGCGCTCACCCGGCCGCGGATGGCGTTGGTCTCATTCGGCGTCGCGCCGGCCGTGAGGGGTGACGCCGGGATCACCGTCTCCTGACCATAGCGATATCCCAGCTCGGCCTTGAATACGTCGCTCAGCCGGCGCTCGACGCTCAGGGCCGCGCCCTCGCGGTGCCCGCCGGCAATCCGGTCCTCGGTGCGGAGCGCTTCGGCGATCAGACGCGTCCGCGGGTCGATCGCGGCGGTCCCGCGGAGACCGAGCTCCAGCCGCCCCGCACCCAGCGTGGACGACGGGTTCACGAAGCCCGAATCGCTCCGCGCGCCGTACACCCGCAGGTCGAGTCCCGGCGAGCGGTGCCGGAATTCGGCCCGCTCCGCGCTTCCCGTGATCCCGCTGTTCTCCGTCTGGCCGAACTCGCCCAGGAGGGAGCTGCCGCCGCCAAGCTCAAAGCTCGAGTTGAGTCCCCACACCCGGTGGCCGGCAAGCGGATTGTCGTCCTCAGCGAATGTGCCGCCGACCTGGAGGCGCTGCGCCACCCGGTACTTCCCGTTCGCGCCGTAGGTCCAGAAGGCGTCGCCGCCGGCCTCGACCTCGTAGGTGACCCGGATCGAGACGGGATTCAGATCGGCGTCGATGCTCGGCACCGGCGCCCGGAACAGGATGCGCCCGGAGAAGGGCTCGAACTCGTAGTCGGTAAAACGGTCCTGCGGGACGCTGCGCAGGATCAGGTCCGGCTGGTTCCGGTCCCGGGTCACGATCTCGACCTTCTCGCTGTTCACCAGGCCGTCGCTGCGACTCAGGGTGTAGGGGCCGGAGATGCCCAGCCCGGGAATCTCGTCCACGACCTGCGTCGCATGTCCCTTGGTGGCGAAGACATCCAGCGCTCCCTGGCGGCCCTCGACGTGCTGGACCGCTCCAGTGAGACTCCGATCGAACCGGCTCAGCTGGACCGCGTCGTCGGGTCGCGCCGTCGTGAAGTCGCCGTAGAGCAGGTAGCTCCGGTTGCGATCGACCCGCACGTAGAAGCGCTGCGAGGTCTGCGCGTCGAAGTCCTTCACCGACGCATCGCCATAGACTGGATAGAACTGGTTCGGCTGTATGTCGCGGAACAGCGTCCGTTCGGGATCCTGTTCGGTGTCATAGGCGAGCGTCAGGAGGTAGTCCCCCTTCACCTTGCCCTTGAGCACCATCGCGCTCCTCACGCCGCCATGCAGGTCACCCTGGTCGAATGCGACGCTGCTGAGCGTCTGCTCGAATCCGTCCTCCGGCCGCACCGGAGTCAGAGCACTTGGAGAGAACGAGCGGAGATCGAGCCGCGCCTCGACCAGGCCGGCAGCCATGAGCGGGCGGTCGGCGGGCGCGAACGTGACCGGCTGCGTGCCGCTCGCGCCGCCGGCAGTCACCCGGATCTCGCCCTGGCCCGGCTGAGGCGGAGCGATCAGGCTGAATTCGCCGACGCCATCGTCGAGACGGGTCTGGATCCCCGGCTCGTCGCGATCGAGGTCGGCAACAGCCCACCGGCCGAGGCTCGCCTCCAGCGTGACGAAGTCCGTCCCCTTGACCGGGCTGCCGCCTGCGTCGAGGAGGCGGACCCGGACCCGCACCGCTGCGTTCCCATCGGCCGGCACCGGACCCGGCGGCACGCTCACCTCGATCACGCGCGATGACGCCCCCGGCGCACCGAATCCCCCTTCGGTCTCAGCCCTGGGCAGGAGCGGCGTTGCCGGCAGCCCGGAGTCGACGGCCGTGCGCACGGAGTCGGAGGCTGAGGGCCCGGAGTACGAGCCACCGGCCGCGACTGCGTCGCCCAGCCGGCGCCGCCGCAGGATCTCGGTGCGGACCGAATCGGCGTGCGACCCCTCGATGAAGTCGGCCTTCGCAAGCTCCCCGTTGGTCAGATCGACGAACCGGCTGTATCCGTCGCCGGCGGCTCTGGAGCCGTTCGGCAACAGCACGGCTCCCGCCGGAAGCGTGCTGCGATCCACCTTGACGATGTGGAGTCTCGGACTCACGCCCTCGAAGTCGTACTTCCCCTCGACGTCGGTCACGGTGGACGTACCGTCCTCGAGGTAGATCCGGATGCCGGGCACGCCGACCTCGCCCGGCCCCTGGACGCCGTCGACTCCGCACGCGCATTCCGCGAAGACCTTGCCGACGATCGTGCCGCGATCGTCGAAGACCCCGCCGCCGATCCGCACGGTAGCCACGGCGGCGTTCGAGACCGCGGTTACGGCACCGCTCGACGCCACCGCGAGGTTCTGGTTCGCACCCGAGTGCGCGCCCGCTCCGATCTTCACCCGATAGGTGATCGTCGCGGTGGCCCCGGGGGCGAGAAGCCCGACCGGAAACGTCAGCATCGGGCCGGGACTGCCCGCCGGGTCGGGCACGGGCGCCCCGCCGATCCGCGCCGAGCCCTTCTGATAGGAGAACCCGAGGGGGAGACGGTCCTGGAGCGTCACCAGCGGCACGGGGCTGGCCCCCGCGCTCCGGACCTGCACGGTGTAATCGATGACGTCGCCGATCTCGGCGTTGGCGCGGGATGCCGTCTTCTCCGCGAAGAGGGCGAACTGACCGTTGACGGTCGCGGGCGTGTCGGTGACGGCGTTGTTGCCTCCCGACGTTGTGTCACCCGGCGTGGCGACGGACGCGCTGTTGGTCACGCTCGGCATGGCGGCGAAATCCACCGCGACGGTGAGCGCGATGGTCGAGCTGCCGCCTGCGGCGATCGGGCCCGGGTTGGTACAGGTGACCAGCCTGCCGGCGGCAACGCAACTCCAGCCCGGGCCGCTGCCGGACACGAACGACAGACCGTTGGGCAGCGTATCCCGCACGGTGATCGGACCGGTGGTCGGTCCCTGGCCGACGTTGCTGACCTCCAGGGTGTAGAGGGCGTTGGCGCCGACCGTGAACGTGCCGGTGTGGCGCTTGGCGATGGCGAGGTCCACCGGTCCCACGACGGTGGTCGGGTCGCTGGCGCTGTTGTTCGCGGCGTTGGCGTCGCCTGCGGTCGCGACGGTCACCGAGCTGGTCACCGCCGGTACCGCTGCCTGTGCGACGCCGACCGTGAGCGCGATCGGGCTGCTAAACCCCGCCGTCAGTGGCCCAGCGTGGGTGCAGGTCACCACCTGGCCCGCCGCTGAACAGGCCCAGCCGGTTCCGGAACCCGCAACGAATGTGAGCCCGGCGGGCAGAGCGCTGGTAAGCGTCGTCGGGCCGCTGGTCGCGAGCGTGCCGAGGCTGGTCACCGTGATCGCGTACGTTCCCTGGCTCCCGACGGTGAAGCTCCCGCTGTGGCTCTCCACCACGCCGAGGTCGATGACGCCCGCCACCACGGTAGTCGGGTCGGTCGCGGTGTTGTTGGCGGGGTTGAGATCTCCGGACGTCGTGACCGTGGCGCTGTTGGTCACCGCCGGCAGCGCGCCCGCCGCCACCCCGACGGTGAGCGTGATCACTCCCGCCGCGCCGGGCGCGAGCACACCGGCGCTGGTGCACGTAACAGTCTGCCCCGCGGCCGAGCAGGCCCAGCCGGTACCGGTACCGGAGATGAAGCTGAGCCCGGCAGGCAACACGTCGGTGACGGTGATGACGCCGACGGTCGCCGCGGCGCCGATGTTTGTTGCAGTGATGGTGTACACACCAGGCTGGCCGACCACGAAGTTGCCGGCGTGCGTCATGGCGAGTGCCAGGTCGGCGGGCCCGCCCACGGCGACCGGCGAATCGGTGGCGGTGTTGTTGGCGGGATTGGCGTCGCCCGGGGTCGATACGCTCGCGCTGTTGACGACGCTGGGCGCCGCGGCAGGCGCGACCGCAACCGTCAGCGTGATGGGGCTCGCGGCGGCGGGTGCCAGCACCGCGGCGTGCACGCAGGTCACCGCCTGAGCGACGGCGGAACAGGCCCAGCCCGCGCCGGTCCCCGATACGAACGAGAGGCCCGCCGGGAGGTTGTCGGTGACGGTTGCGGCGCCCGTCGTCGCGACCGAGCCCACGTTGGTCACGCCGATGGTGAACGATCCATTCTGCCCGATGGCGAACCCGCCGGCGTGCGACTTCGTGATCGCGAGGTCCGGCGCGCCGTTGACCGTCGTGAGATCCGTGGCCACGTCGTTCGCGGTATTCTCCTCCCCGCCGCCGGACACGTGGGCGCGGTTCGTCAGACTGGCGGCGGCGTTCGCGGCGGTGGTGACGCCGAGCGTGATCGCGGGATAGGAGGCGGCCGGCGCGAGCGCGTCCGACCGGGTACAGGTCACGATCTGGCCCGTCGTGCCACACGCCCAACCGGTGCCCGTGGCCGACGCGGGGGCGAGACCGGCCGGCAGCGTGTCGATCACCGTCACAATCCCGGCGGTCGCAGCGTTTCCGGCGTTTCCGACCGTGATCGTGTAGCTCCCCGGCTGGCCCTGGGTGAAGTTCCCGACGTGGCTCTTCGTGATGGTGAGGTCCGACACCGTCACCGTCGTGCTGGAGACCGTGCTCGGCGCCGACGCCGTGGCACCGAGGGTCTGCGTTGTGTAGTCCACCTCGGCGCGATTCGTGATGGTGGTACCTGGCGGGGTAGCGGCGGCAACGGTGACCCGGAACCGGACGGTGGTCCCCTCTCCCGGCGCCAGCAATCCACCGGTCGCGCCGTTCGCTCCGGTGCCCAGCCGAAAGCGGACGCGGTCGGACCCGGCGTCGAATTCGGCCTGGTCGTCGGCCAGTGCGTCGGTCTTCG
>JBGPPG010000019.1:0-37533 GCA_041488455.1 Gemmatimonadota bacterium | reverse complement strand
TAGGCCCGGATGCTCGTGCCCCGGTCGTCGTAGAGCGTGCGGAAGGGCGGCTGGTGCGTCTCCAGATACTTTCTGACCCGGGCCGGCGTCTGGTTCACCGTGACGTTGATGCCCAGGAACGCCACCCGGTCGCCGTACGTGGCGTGCACCGCTTTGACGCGCGGTAGCATCGCCTCGCAGAGCTCGCACCAGGTGGCCCACCACTCCAGCACCACCGGCTGCCTGCCCACGTACCGGCCGAGGTCCACGGGCTTGCCGTCGAGGTCGTTGACGGTGACGACCGGTGCCCTCGCCCCGACCGCTATGCCGCTCTCGATCTGCGCCGCCGCCGGGCGGGGAGTGAGCACCACGAGCCCAAGCCCGAGAGCCAGCAGGGCGCCGGGCCGGCGCAGGAGACTCATCATGATACCCTTCCCATCTGGATGAAATAGTACTCGGCCATCGCCAGCAGCAGCACCCCACCGGCCCGCTTTACCCAGGCCGTCCAGGCACCCGCCCGGGGAAGCGCGCCGGCCAGTCCGGCAAAGAGGCCGATGGCCACGAGCAACGCCGTCATCCCCAGGGAGAAGACGAACAGGTAGAGAAAGCCGAGCGCGGCGCTCTTGGTAGCGCCAACGAACGTCAGGACAGCGGCGAAGGCGGGCGCGCCGCAGGGCGCGGCCACGAGCCCGGACGTGGCGCCGAGAAGAAACACTCCGGCCGTGGAGTCGCCACCCACCCGGCTCGCCCAGGCGAGGACCCGGCCTGGCGCGCGGATCGTGAAGACGTCCAGCAGGGCGAGGCCCAGGACGAGCAGGAGATTGCCCATCGCGAAGTAGGCCCACGGATTCGAGCTTATGCTGCCGAACAGGGTGCCCGTGAGACCGGCCAGAAGGCCCAGGCCCGCGTAGACCAGCGCGAGGCCGAGAACGTAGGTAAGGGTGAGGGCGACGGTGCGGCGCCGGGAGCGCGTGGCGCTTCCGGCGCCGCCCAGGATGCCCGCGGTGATCGGGATCATCGGATACACGCATGGAGTCAGACTGGTGGCGAGACCGGCACCGAAGAGAATCGGGAGGGCGAGCAGCGGGCGATCGCGCAGCGTCGCCTCGAGTCCCTGGCCGAGGGCAAGAAGGAGCACGGGTGGAGTATAGCGGTCCGGCCCCCGGTCTGAGGAGCATCTGACCGCGGGCTGAGGCCGGTCCGCTAGCATGGGCGATCACAATGCCGCCAGGTCAGCCCCCAGGAACGGAGAACAACCATGTGCCCCCAGACGATCTCCCCGCCGACGAGCGCTCCCGCAGCGGGTGCCGCACGCCCCGAGCCACAGCGTCCCACGACGCAACGACAGCTGGACGAGATGGTCTCGCGCCTGCGAGAGGGCGCTGCCCGGCTGGCCCTGCTCCCTCTCCGGGACCGGATCGGCCTCGCGCGCGCAATGCAGGTCGGCTACCTCGGGCTCGCCGAGGAGATTGTCCGGGCCTCGTCCACCGCGAAGGGGATCCTCGGAACCCCGGCGGAGGCCGAGGAATGGGCGCTGGGCCCCCTCTTCGTGGTCCGGCACCTGCGCCTTGTGGCCGAGTCGCTCAGCGCGCTCTCCCGCACGGGGACCACGCCGATCGGGCGCGTGGGGCGAACTGCGGACGGACGGGTCGCGGTGCGGGTATTCCCGGCGGGTCCGATAGACGGTGTGCTCTACAACGGCATCACTGTGGACGTGCACATGCTGGAGGGCGTGACCGAGGCGGCGATGCATGCGACGCGCGCCGCGTTCTACCGCGGCCGTCCCCACGACGGGCGCACCGTCCTCGTGCTGGGCGCGGGCAACCTCGCCTCGATTCCGGCGATGGACGTGATCACCAAGCTCTTCAACGAATCGAAGGCCTGCTTGCTCAAGATGAACCCGGTGAACGCCTACCTCGGGCCATTGATGGAGGCGGCGTTCGCCGAGCCGATCCGGCGGGGATTTCTTCAGGTCGCCTACGGCGCGGGTGACGAGGGCGCCTACCTCATCGGGCACCCGGGAATCGACGAGATTCACCTGACGGGGTCGGACCGCACCTACGATCGCATCGTGTGGGGGCCGCCGGGGCCGGAGCGCGACGCGCGCAAGGCGCGCAACGCGCCGCTGGTGACCAAGCCCTTCACCGCCGAGCTCGGCAACGTGTC
Source organism: Gemmatimonadota bacterium (assembly GCA_041488455.1). Taxonomy (GTDB): domain Bacteria; phylum Gemmatimonadota; class Gemmatimonadetes; order Gemmatimonadales; family GWC2-71-9; genus DASQPE01. The sequence continues at coordinate 35,388 of JBGPPG010000019.1, read as the reverse complement.
GCCGGTGCTCGTCGTCCCCGGGCCCTACAGCGACAAGGAGCTGGCGTTCCAGGCGGAGAGCATCGCGGGCGCGGTCACCTGCAACGCCTCCTTCAACTGCAACGCTGCCAAGATGCTGGTGACCCCGAAGGGTTGGGATCGGCGGAGCGCGCTCCTTGCCGCGATAGAGCGGACGCTGGCGGAAGTTCCGCCGCGCTCCGCCTACTACCCCGGCGCGATGGAGCGCTGGCGCGACCTCACCCGGGGCCGGAACGGGCTCAGGACCATCGGCACCGCAGGCGAGGGGCAGCTCCCGTGGACCCTCAATCCCGGCCTGGACGCCGGCGACCCGGCCGAGCCTGCGTTCAGGACCGAGCCCTTCTGCTCGATCCTGTCGGAGACCCAGGTCGGGAGTACCGACCCCGTGGAGTTCCTGGAGCGTAGCGTGGACTTCGCCAACCAGCGCCTCTGGGGCACGCTCACGGCAGACGTCGTCGTGCATCCAAAGCTGCTCAAGGATCCGGCGGTGGCCGCCGCGCTCGAGCGCGCGATCGGCCGGCTGCGCTACGGCGCGGTCACCCTAAACAGCTGGAGCGGGTGGGTGTTCGCCTACTGCAGCCCGCCGTGGGGCGCGTATCCGGGTGCCGAGCCGGCCGATATCCAGAGCGGCACCGGCTGGGTGCACAACACGCCGATGCTGGAAGGCATCGAGAAGGCCGTGCTCCGGCACCCGCTCACGATCGTGCCGAAACCGGCAACGTTCCCGACCCATCGCTCCGCGTCCGCACTCCTGCCGCGGGTCACGCGCCTGGAAGAGCACGCGAGCTGGGCGAAGGTGCCGGGCGTGGTGGCGACCGCGATGCGAGGCTGAAGCTGGGGGGTCAGCGAGCGGCGGGTTCTCCCGCGCCGTAGCGGGAGGCGACGTACTCGTCGAGGATCTGGAGAAACTCGGGCACGATGTTATCGCCCTTGAGCGTCACGAGGAGCCGGCCGTCCACGTACACGGGCGCCTTCGGCTCCTCGAACGTGCCCGGGAGCGAGATCCCGAGATGGGCATGCTTGGACTCACCCGGGCCGTTGACCACGCAGCCCATGACGGCCACGCGCAACTCCTCGACGCCCGGCCGTTCGGCGCGCCAGACCGGCATCTTCTCCCGCAGATAGTCCTGGATGTCGAGCGCCATCTGCTGGAAGAACGTGCTCGTCGTCCGCCCACACCCCGGGCAGCTCGTCACCTGGGGAGCGAAGCTCCGGAGTCCGAGTGACTGGAGGACCTGTTGGGCCACCTGCACCTCGAGCGTGCGGTCGCCGCCAGGCTCGGGCGTGAGCGATACCCGGATGGTGTCGCCGATGCCTTCCTGGAGCAGAACCGAGAGACCCGCGGTGCTCGAGACGATGCCCTTCATCCCCAGCCCCGCCTCAGTGAGACCCAGATGCAGCGGGTAGTCGCAGCGCCCGGCGAGGATCCGGTAAACGTCCACCAGATCCTGAACGCCCGAGACCTTCGCGCTGATGATGATCCGATCGTGGGGCTGCCCGATCCGCTCGGCGAGCGCCGCCGATCGGATCGCACTCTCCACGATGGCGTCGAGGGTCACGTCCCTGGCGTCCCTGGGCTCGGCGAGCGCGGCGTTGGCGTCCATCAGCTCGGTGAGGAGCAGCTGATCGAGCGAGCCCCAGTTGACACCGATGCGCACCGGCTTGTCGTGCCGGAGGGCGACCTCGATGATCGCGCGGAAGTTCTCGTCCGCCCGCTTGCCGCCCACGTTGCCCGGGTTGATGCGATACTTGGCCAGCGCGCGGGCACACCCGGGATGCCGCGTGAGCAGGAGGTGGCCGTTGTAGTGGAAGTCCCCCACGATCGGCACGCTCACGCCGATCCGGTCGAGCCTTTCAACGATCTCCGGGACGGCCGCGGCCGACTGCTCGTTGTTCACGGTAACGCGCACCAGCTCGCTGCCGGCCCGGGCAAGGTCCGCCACCTGGCGCACGGTGGCCACCACGTCCGCGGTGTCGGTGTTGGTCATCGACTGGACGACGACGGGATGGCAGGAGCCCACGGCCACGCGCCCGATCCAGGCGGTGGGGGTCTGCCGGCGAGACAAGAAGGGCATAGCCAGAAACTATACGCGTGAACGGTAAACAGTGAACAGGAGCAGGGAGCTCCGCCCCCCAGGCCAGCGTCTCCTGTTCACCGTTTACTGTTCACTGTTCACCGCCGTTCACGCTCTCGAAAACTCCGCCTCCGAGATGCGTCGCAGGTCGGCCTGGCTCAGCTCGACGTCCCCCGCCCTCGCTGCGTCCACCGCGTGCTCGACCGTCCGGGCACTCGGGATCGCGATCACGCTTGGCCCCTGGGCCAGCACCCATGCCAGGACCAACGCGTGCGGCGAAAATCCCAGCTCGGCCGCCATTGCCCGGAGCATGGCATGCTCCGGCAGCTTCCGGTTGAGCCGGCCGCCGCCGGTCGGACTGTAGGCCAGGAAGCCGATGCCGTGGCGGCCGCAGTACTCGACCACACCCTCGGCGATCGCTTCGCGAAAGAAGGGATTGAGCCGGTTCTGCACGCTCACGACCGGGACGATCGCCTCGGCCTCGCGGATCTGGCTCACGGACACGTTGGAGAGTCCGACCCAGCGGACCTTGCCCCGGCGCGCGAGCCCGGCCAGCGCCCCGACGCTCTCGGCGAACGGCACGGCGGGATCGGGGGCGTGGAGCTGGTACAGATCGATCCGCTCGAGGCCGAGCGCCTTGAGCGACTCGTCGCAAGCCCGCTCCAGCGACGCAGGGCGCCCGTCACGCTCCCAGCGGCCGCCCGGGCGGGTCAGCCCGCCCTTGGTCGCAACGACGACCCGCTCACGTGCACCCGGCCACGTGGCAAGCGCCCGCGCGACCAGCCGCTCGTTGTGGCCGAGCTCGTTCTCGTCCAGACAGTAAACGTTCGCAGTGTCGATGAGGGTGACGCCGGCGTCGAGCGATGCGTGGATGACCCGGATGGCCTGGGCTTCGGTGGGCCGGTCCTGCAGCGAGAGGTGCATCCCGCCGAATCCGATGGCGGAGACGGCGGGCGCCCCGGCCCCGAGGGCCCGTTCAAGCAAGGCCGAGTTGTTTGGTCAGGCGGGCCCAGTCGGCGACAGAAACGGTGCCGTCGTCCTTGAGGGGGGTGAGTGCGGTCAGAATCTCGGCGCGCGAGCCTTCGATGCGCCGATCCCGCAGCTCGCCGATCATCCGGGCGAAGCGCTGGTCGTATCCCGAGGCGTCCACCTCGCCGTTCTTGAGCATGGCGCTCAGGTGCTTCAGCTCCTCCGCGACCCGCGCGGGAGTGACGGGCTTGAGCGTCCCGCCCTGCTGGTCCGACATGCGCGCTCCTTAGTGAGTGTTCCCTACGCCCGGCTGCCGGGCGGCTCCCGCACGAAGATAGGGCGCCGGTACGCCCTCGCAAGCTTCAGCGCGTGCCCGCTCGGCCCGCCGGCGCCTTGACCGCCACCCGCACTCCGCCCTCGGCCAGCCGCATCGTTCCGTCCTCCGGAATGGCGACGAGGAGGTCCCGTCCGGTGGACGTGAGCGCGGGGTAGTTCGCGCCCACCTGCGCCATCAGCGGCACGAGGAGACCCTCGGGCAGCGCCGCCCCATTGATGAGCAGCGAGCGGAGGTGGAACCGCACCACGCCCACCCGGGCTCGTTGCAGCGAGACGTCCGCCGCGATCACCGATGACGGATCGAGGAACATCAGGGCCGGGCCGAGCTGCGCCCGCACCGCCTCGGGCAGGTCCTGCACCCGCCCGCTCAGCGTGACCGCCCCCGTATCCACCGCCACGTCGATCGCGAGGTTGTCGGGGACAGGCCGGACGCCGAGCCGGGCGACGAGATAGGACGCGAAATCGCCGCCCTCGACGAACGCCCCCGGGCTGAGGCGGTCCACGTAGACCGAGTCAACCAGCGCGGACGCGCGGTACACACCCGCGTCCGACAACCGCCCCGGGGTCGGGGGCGGCGAGGCGGCAGTCTGGGCACGGCCGGACGGCGGCGTGAGCAGGCCGACCGCGAGAAGCATGGAAGCAAGCCAGAGGCGCATTGGGGGAGTGTAGCCGCCCCGGGGCCGGAGCGTCCAGCCGCGGCTCAGGGAAGCTCCCAGGCCGCCTTGAGCCGGGCGTAGACGGGGTCCGGCAGCTGTACGAGCACGGGAGTCCGAGCCGCATCGAGCCACCGCATGACCTCCACGAGCCGGTCGACGTCCATGGCGGTGCAGCCCGCCGTCGGCGACGCGGGTCCGCTCCAGACGTGGAGAAAGATGCAGGAGCCTCCGCCTGCCACTCGTTGCCACCCGCTGTTGTGCTCGACGACGACACCCCAGCGGTACGCCTCGTCGGAGCGGCGCATCTCCTCCGCGCTGGCCCACGGCGGGGGTCCGTCAGCCGGGCGGAACCGCAGCTCGTTGTAGTGGCCCGAGGCCGGGTCCTCCACGCACTGGAGGGTGGGAGTAGCCTGGACGTACGCGATCCGTAGCCCGTCCGCCGAGTCCGCTGGGGCATATCCGAACGCAGCGCCGAGCTGGAACTCGCCCGCGGGGGACTTGCCGTCGCCCTCGCGCTTGACCGGCTCGCCGGCCTCGGGCGCCACTCGGACGCCGATCCCCCACGCGAGACCGGTGCGCCCAACCACTACCAGGATCGAGTCGCCCACCGGCACCCACGGGCGGTCGGGCGTGCGCTCGTAGCGCCGGAGCCATCCGGTCGTGGCGTCCCAGCCGGGCGTGCGGACCACGACGATTTGACGAGAACCAGGCGATGGCGCGCGGGGCGCCGGCTGTCCCGCGCAGGCAACGAGTCCGAGGAGAGGAAGCAAGGCGATTCTCAAGGTGTTGTCGCTTCCAGGTGCGCGTCAGCCGAGTTCGGTCGCCGCAGGACCAGGACGAGTGCCGGCAACCAGACCAGCACCGCGACGATCGGCCAACGCGCCGCGACCGAGGCGGTCAGGCTCACGGCACCGGGCGGCACAGCCCAGGTCTGGAGGAACGCCGCAACGTAGGACGCCAGGGCAAGCGCGTAGCCCTCCCGGGGCGTAGCCGGGATCAGGAACAACGGTACGGTCTCGTAGAGCACGGTGGTTTGCGGCACCAACGCGAGCGCAGCCAGGACCCGCGCTTCGGGGCGTCGCCAGCGGATGAGGGCGAGCAGGAGCAGGAGGCCGCCGGGCCGGAGCACCGGCGCGACATGGTTGCTCTGTTCGAGCGCCGCGAGCCATGCCGGAAGCCAAGTTGGGCGGAGAACAGTGCCCACCGCCAGCAACACCGCGGCACCGAGCAGGGCGCGCCGCGAGGGGAATCCGGCAAAGAGCGCTGCTCCGACTGACGGCTTAGCGCCCCATACGAACCCGAGGGTCGGAATCACAGCCGCGGCCGTCAGGAGCGGTGACCATTGGCCCTCCACCATGGCCTCGGCGAACCCAGCGCTCAGCGCGGCGGCCATGAGCCCCCGCCCGTACCGCTCCGCCGCCCAGCCGAAGGCGAAACCGGAGAGCCCCATGCTCACGACGTGGAACAGCGGCCACGGGAGCCACGCGAGCGGCGCCACCAGAACGATGGCGCTGATCGGGTAGAAGAGCGGATACCCGGTGCCGAGCCCGGCGACCGCAGTGTACGGATCGCCACCGTGAAGCAGCGCCCGCCCGGCCGTCCAGAAGACGAGGCTGTCGGCCGGTATCGACCGACCCATTCGAAGCGAGGCCGCGGCCCAGGCGAGCGCGAGCGCGGTGGCGACCCAGCGGCCCCGGAACAGCCCACTCATCCGAAGGCGAGCTCCTCGAGTCGGGGCACGAGGCCTGAGCTTCCGAAAATTACGTCCACCTTACCCTCCGTGCGGGACGGTCGGGCCCGATACGCTCCGCCGGCTTCGCCGATCAGTACTTCGGTGGCGCGCACGTCCCACGGGCTCAGGCCCGCCTCCACCATCGCGTCCACCACGCCGGCGATCACGAGGGCGTGAGCCCAGCAGTCCGTGTACCCCCGCACGCGGTCGCAGGCCCGATGGACGGCCGCCCAGCCGCGCTCCATCCCGGCCCGGCGGAAATCGACGACGTCGGGCATCGCGACGATCGCGGTCCGCAGGTCCGCCGCCTCCGAGGCCCGGAGCGGCCGTCCCTCGCGCTCCGCCCCGAGCCCGCTCGCTCCCGCGAGCGTCTCGTCCGTCACCGGCAAGTGGATCACGCCGACGAGGCCCTGGCCCGACGCCCGCTCCTCCAGCGCCACGATCGTCCCGAAGGTGGGCAGGCCCCGGGCGAAGGCCCGGGTGCCATCGATCGGATCCACCAGCCAACGGCAGCCTCCCGAGCCAGCCTCCGCTCCGCCCTCTTCGCCCAGGATTTCGAACTGACCGAGCTCAGTGGAGGCCCGGAGCCGGTGGCGGATGATCGCTTCGGCCGCCCGGTCCGCGGCCGTGACGGGAGATCCGTCGGCCTTCGTCTCGACGCCGAGGTCGGGAGCGCGGAAGCGCGCGAGGATCACCTCGCGCGGCGCGCGCGCCGCCGCCATCGCGAGGTCGCGCGCCCGGGCGAGGGCCGCCGCGTCGAGCAGGCTCACCCCGCGAGCCGGCCCAGCACGGCGGGAGCCAGCAACGCGTCCAACTCGCCGTCCTTGGGACGGCGAGCTGTGGGCGCGGGCGGCAGCGGCCGGGGCTGGGATTCGCGGGTGCCGGTCATCGTCCGGCCAATATCGCCGGGGCCCGCGGAGCCGCCAAGCGCAATTCGCTAGCTTGAGCTCCGGCTTGCTATGGGACCGGTGGCGGAGGGGGACGATCGCGGCGGCGCTGCTCGAACTCCTGGCGGAGCTGGGCGAACTTGTCCCGCTGATCGGGATCGAGCTGGGCTTCGATTTCCTTCCCGATCACGTGCTGAAGCGAATCGAACCGCGGGCGGAACGCCCCCCAGACCGAATCGAGCTCCGGCCGGTGGCGCTCCAGCACGGCCCGCACGCTGTCCCGCTGGGCATTCCGAAGCTTGAGGCGGTGCCCCAGCATCTCGACCGCCCGGTCGGTGGTCGGCCGCCCGCCCCGCCGTGGGCCGAGCAGCCTGAGCCCCGCCACGCCTACACCCACACCCGCGACGAACACGACGACTAGCAGCAGCGTCGCGCGCCCCCGCGAGGTCATTGCACCTCCAGCAGTGGCGAGAGCAGGAGTTGGGGATCGAGCTGCGCATCGGCGGCGAACAGCTCGGACGGTGCTTCCGCGGGCCGAAGGGCCTCGGCAAGCGACGCCGGAGCGGACCGATGCTCGACCACCTGCGCCCCCACCAGCGCACAGAGCAGCACGGCGGCGGCGGCGGCGATGCCCGGACGGAACCAGCCGTCGGGCACGCTCCAATCGGTGCGGGTCCGCCACGGCCGCGTCGCGCGCCGGCCCAACCCGGCCTGGCGCGCCGCCGCCTGCATGCGGACGACGAATTCGTGGTCATCGCCCTGCACCATGTGCTCGCGCAGAAGCCGGCCGAGGGCCGGATCCGGGCGATGATCGAACGAGTCAAAGTCTTTCATCCCACCTCCTCGAGAAAGGGCGCCAGCAATACGCGCAGATTCCGCCGCGCGTGAAAGACATCGGAGCGGACGGTGCCCTCAGGGACATCGAGCAGCTCTGCGATCTCACCGTGAGAATAGCCTTCGGCGTCGAACAGGGTAACAGCCACGCGCGCCCGCTCCGGAAGGGTCGCGAGCGCCTCCGCCAACCGGGCCCGAAGCAACGCGCGGCCCGCCTGGCGGTCCGGCGGCGCATCGCGGCTGGTCTCGTCGCCGGCGAGGGCCTGGGTCTGCCGCACGGTGCGGCGGCGGCGCAGGTCGCGTGCGGCATTCAGGACGATCCGCATCAGCCATGGCCGGAACGGCCGCTGCGGGTCGAACCGCCCGATCGACCTCCAGGCCGCCAGGAGCCCGTCCTGTACGGCGTCATCCGCGTCGTTGGCGTCCCGCAGCACGAGCCGGGCGAGGCGCCGAGCCGCCGGTCCGTGCTCGGCGACGAGGCGCCCGAACGCCTCCTCGTCGCCCTCGACGAGGCGGGCTACCAACTCTGAATCGGGCACACCAGGCATACGCGGCGAGACACTGATTCGTTGCGTGATCTCACGGCCTCGCGGCGGGAGAGAAGCGTCCCGGCTCGCCGGCGCCTCCGGTGGCGGGGCCGGGAGCACCACCGGTGGCAGCGGGATGGCGATCGGCGGGGCAGCGCGACTCATGACGACCCCTGTGACCCGTCGGCCCCGTTCCCCCGGAAGCGCTGATGCCGCTCGTCCTCCTGGGCCTTCTTCTGCTCCTTCTTCCAGTTGTCATACTGCTTCCGCTGATCATTCGTCAGGAAGCCCAGCGACTTGTCGAACGCCTCGTCCCGCTTGCGCAGGTCCTTCCCCAACCGCTCGAGCACCTTGGCCTGCTGCTGGGCCGCATCCCGGTCGTGGTCCTGGAAGGCGGACCGCATCGTCTGGCGGGCGACCCGGGCGCTGTCACGCTGGGGCGTGCTTTGGGCCATCAGGCTGTCCCATCCGTGGCTGTACTGGTCGGCCTGGGGGTTTGTGAGCGCGAAGAGCTGCTTGAAGGTACCCGGCGTGGGCGGACCGTCGATGTCCTCGGGGGACGGGAGGTCGAATGACTGGCTGCCCATCCCGCGGCCGCCCATGCCCCCGCCCCGCCGGCCGCCGCCACCGGACGGTCCGTAGCCGCCGGAAGGGCCGTAACCGCCGGGGCCCTGGGCGGCCAGGACAGAGGCGGTACCCAGCGTCGCGGCCAGGAGTGCAATGCAGCGGAGCCGCATGAGGAATGATCCTTGGTGAGATGAACGCGTCAGACGGCGAGTCGCGCCCCGTCGAGAGCCGCCTCGGGACCGCCCCGGTAGGCCGCCAAGCCGGCACGCGCGAGCCAGTATACCACCTCGGCGATCGCGTCCCGTACCTTCGGGTCCATCATGGCCTGGGCTTCCCGCTCGGGCAGGAGATGGCGGACCTGCTGGAAGGCGAGACACTGCCCAACCAACCAGATGCCCAGCATGCTGAGCTCGCCGCGGGCGGCGTCCGCTCCCAGCACGTCGCCGACGACCCGGCTGGCCGTGGCCACGAAAGGCACCTGGTGTCCCGACGGCCGCGTGAGCGCGCGGCTGGACCGCTCGAGCGTGTCCCAGGCCAGCAGGCGCGCCCGCTGGAGATCGAGGGTGTCGTCATTGGCGCCGCACACCAGCGCGCGCACGAAGCGGTGCAGCCGCTCGTCCGGGGCATCGAGGCCGCTCGCCGCCGCCGGGGCCTCTCCCGCGGCCTCGGCGAAGGCCGAGTGTACTACTTCGGCGTACAGGCCGTCCTTGCCGCCGAAATGATAGCTGATCGCCGCGATGTTGGTGCCCGCCCGGCCGGCGATTTCCCGAATGGTGGCGCCGTGGTACCCGACTTCGGAGAAGACGGCCAAGCCGGCGTCGAGCAGGCGGAGACGGGTCTGATGCCCGGTTATGTCTTCGGTCACGGTCCCTCCGAGTCCACGCGGATGCGCAGCGGTGATTCGAGAGAGAATACGCGCCAGGGCGCCCCCGCGTTGGGCTTCCGATCCCCCCGGCGGTTCGGTAGCTTGAGCGTTCGCCCCCGCGCCACCACCCCACATCCAGGAGTCCCCATGGCCACCCGCTACGGGGCGGCGACGGCGCGCGAGCCGGGACGGGCGGGCCCGGGCGACCAGTGATCCGCCTCACAGCGGGTGTCGTATTTTTGACGGCGAAAACGGTGCGCACTTTGCTTAAGTTAGATGACGAGTCGCGTTCTTCTGGGTTCGGTCGCTCCGTGCGGGTCAGGAGGTCGGCATCCACCATGTCTTCGTTCGATCTGCGGTTTCGTCGCTCAGTGCGCCGCCGCTTCCCCCGGCTCCGCCTCACCCGCAACCGAATCGTGGCGCTCGCATTCGCGGGCGGAGCCGGGCTGGCGAGCGGCGCCTGGATGATTCGTCCGGCCCCGGCCGCCGCGCCCGGCGCCTCCGCCTACGCCAAGGCCCGCGTGTTCGAGGAGGCGCTCACGCTCCTTCGGGCACACGCGGTGGACACCCTGAACGAGGGCGATCTATACCTCCAAGCGACCGAGGGTGTCGTAAAATCGCTTCACGACCCCTGGGCGGCGCTTCTCGTGGGGGACAGTTACGACCGCTTCAAGGCCCGGTTGGACGGATTGGTCCCCGGCGTGGGTCTCGACGTCGAGACCCGCGGTGGCTGGCTCTCGGTGGCGCGAACGGCGCCGGGCTCGCCGGCGCAGCGGGCGGGGATCGGCGCCGGCGACCGGCTCCTCGCCGTGAACGACAGCACGACCAACGGCTGGTCGGTCGAGCGGCTGCGCGACGCGCTTCGGGGACCGGACGGGAGTACGGTGCGTCTGGTCGTCGAGCGGCCCGGTGGAGACTCCGCCTTCGCGGTCGCGCTCAAGCGCTCACCCGTGCGCGAGCCGGCCGTGCGGCCCGGGCTGATGCTGGGCGATGGGATCGGCTACCTGGCCGTCACCGCGATCAATGGCCGCGCGGCCGACGAGCTGACTCAGGAGATCGACGCGCTCGCCGCCCAGGACCTCCGCGGACTGGTGATCGATCTGCGAGGCAACCCCGGCGGCCTCGTGCAGGAAGGCACCCGCCTGGCGGAGCTCTTCCTCGATCCCGGCCAGATCGCCGTCGCGACCGAGGGCCGAGAGCGGGAGGTTTTCCGGGCGCGCCGGACCCAGCGCTGGCCGGACCTTCCGCTCGCCGTGCTGGTGGACGGCGCCACCGCGAGCGCCGCGGAGGTAGTCGCGGCCGCCTGGCAGGATCACGACCGCGCGGTCGTCCTCGGAACCGCCACGTTCGGGAAGGGCGTGGTGCAGCGGACCTACCCGCTGAGCGACGACGCGGCGCTCCGGTTCACCACAGCGCGCTGGTACGCCCCGAGCGGCCGGTGGATCCAGCGCGGCAGCCTGCCGTCCGCGACGCACTACCGGTCGGACGCGGGGCGGCCGCTTCCCGCGGGCGTGGGGATCGTGCCCGATACTGTGGTCCTCCCCGCCCCGGCCACCGACGCTGAGCGCGCGTACGGCGCGGCCGCGGGGCAGGATCTCCCGGCTTACGACGATGCGCTTGCTGCCATCGCCGCGCATCTGGTGAGCAATGGGGAGGTAAGCGGGGATACGACCACGGTGACGCCGCGCATGCGCGCGATGCTGTTCCAGCGGCTCCAGGGAAGCGGGCTCCACGTGTCCGGCCCTCTCTTCACCGCCGCCGCAGCGGCCGTGGATCGGGACCTCGGCGCCGCCATGATCCGCGCGGCGTTCGGGAGCAAGGCCGCGCTCAAGCGGCGGCTGGGCGCGGACGAACAGGTCGAGGCGGCGCGGGCGCTCCTGGTGGCGCACCCGACCCCTCGTGCGGTCCTGACGCTGGGCGCCGGGTCCGTGGACGAGCTGGAATCGGGCGCGGCGCAGTGAGCGTCCCCCGCCCCGGCGGCCGCCCCTTACCGGGGTCGTGCCGCCGGGGCGGAACTTTTGGGTGGATATAGGTGTTGTCACACTCGATCGCACCACCACAACCCGACTGGATAGAATCAGCCCATGACGCCGACCTCCCCGACCACGACCCCGTCCGCCAGCACGCTCGACTACGGCATCGCCCCGGCCGGCCATCGCCTCCCGGGGAAGACCCGGGTGGGTCCCGTCCGGCTTCAGGTCGCCGATCTGGCCCGGTCGGTCGCCTGGTACGAGCGGGTGCTCGGGCTCCGGGTGCTCGAGGGCGACACGGCCTCAGCCAGGCTCGGTGCCCAGGCCGAACGGGCCCAGACACTCGTCGAGCTGCGCGAGCGCCCCGGCGCCGTGCCGATGCCGCGTCACGGCAGGCTCGGCCTCTACCATTTCGCCATCCTCCTTCCCGATCGCCCCGCGCTCGGCCGATTCGTCCGGCACCTGGCGGAGATCGGTGAATACGCCGGCATGTCGGACCACCTGGTGAGCGAGGCCGTGTACCTGACGGACCCCGACGGGCTCGGCATCGAGGTATACGCCGACCGGCCGCGCAGTACCTGGCGGCACGAGGGACGGCAGCTCGTCATGGCAACCGAGCCGCTCAACGTCGAGGACCTGGTGCGGGCCGCGGGGGACGAGCGATGGTCAGGCATGCCGGCAGGCACCGTCATGGGACACGTCCATCTGTTCGTCGGCGATCTCGAGGCGGCGGCCCGGTTCTACCATGCGGGTCTCGGCTTCGACAAGGTCGTCTGGAGCTACCCCGGCGCGCTGTTCCTGTCGGCGGGCGGCTACCACCATCACCTGGGCACGAACACCTGGGCCGCGGGCGCCGCGCCTACCAAGGAGGGCGACGCCCGGCTGCTCGAGTGGGAGCTCCGGTTGCCGACCGTGGCCGACGCCAGGGCGGCGCTCGCGAACCTGGAGAGGACCGGCGTCACCGTCGAGCCGGCGCCGGACGGAGGCGTGGTGCGGGATCCGTGGGGGACGGCGGTGCGTGTGAGGGGAGTGGAGAGCTGACATGGAAATAGGTCTATACACCTTCGCCGAAACCACACCCGATCCGATGACCCGTGCTACGACCACAGCGCGGGACCGGCTGCGCAACCTCGTCGAGGAAGCGGAGCTGGCGGACCAGGTTGGCCTCGACGTGTTCGCGGTGGGCGAGCACCACCGCCCCGATTTCGCGATCTCCGCCCCGGCCGTCGTTCTCGCGGCGCTGGCGGCCCGGACGCGCCGCATCCGTCTCAGCAGCGCGGTGAGCGTTCTCAGCTCCGACGACCCGGTGCGGGTGTTTCAGCAGTTCGCCACGCTCGACCTCTTGTCGGAGGGGCGGGCGGAGATCATCGCCGGGCGCGGCTCGTTCATCGAGTCATTCCCGCTCTTCGGCTACAACCTGGACGACTACGACGCGCTCTTCGCCGAGAAGCTCGAGCTGCTGCTGAAGCTGCGCGACGCGGAGCACATCACGTGGTCCGGCCGGCACCGCGCCACCCTCACGGGCCAGGGCGTGTACCCGCGGCCGCTCCAGGCCAGGCTCCCGATCTGGGTCGGCGTCGGCGGCAACCCCGAGTCCGCGGTCCGCGCCGGGCGCCTCGGCTTGCCGATGGCGCTCGCGATCATCGGCGGCTTCCCCGAGCGTTTCGCGCCGCTGCTCGAGCTTTATCGCGAGGCGGGGCGGGCGGCCGGGCACGATCCCGCGACGCTTCAGGTGAGCATCAATTCGCACGGCATCGTGGGCGACGACGGGGAGCGGGCCGCCGCGGAGGCCTACCCCAGCTACGAGCAGATCATGAACAAGATCGGCCGCGAGCGCGGCTGGCCCCCGACGAGCCGGGCGCAATACGACGCCACGCGCGGCCCCCGGGGTGCGCTGGTGATCGGCAGTCCGCAGCAGGTGGTCGAGAAGATCCTCTATCAGCACGAGATCTTCCGGCACCAGCGTTTCCTGCTCTACCCGGGCTTCGGCACGATGGCGCACGCCACGGTCATGCGGACGATCGAGCTGCTGGGCGACGTCGTGGCGCCGGCGGTGCGGAAGGCGGTCGGCGGCCAACGTAAGGCGGACCAGCACGCGGTCGCTTGACGCGCATCACCACACCGTTCGGGTTTGGCTCTACCGCGACCGAAGTGATCGGGCCCGGGTGCTATCGCCACCAACCTCCAGCGCCACACCGGGGGAATGAAGACGCCGCCGGAGCTGCGGAAGACGCCGGAGCAGGGCGCCGCCACATCGGTGCTGCTGGCGACGTTGCCGCTGCTCGAGAGCGTCGGGGGGCGTTACTTCGAGGACTGCAACGAGGCGATTCCGGTCACGGAGGGCAGCGGAGGGATGAGCGGGGTGGCGCCGTATGCTCTCGACGCCGGCAATGCAGAACAGCTCTGGGAGGAGACGCTACGGATGCTCGGCTGAGCCACCAACACCACAACGCCCGCTCACCATCGGCGAGCGGGCGCTGTCGGCGACCCAGCTATCTACGGACGACCACGATCACCCGCACTCGCTGAAGCCGCACACGTGACACTTCATGCACCCCTCGGCAAACTCGAGCTGCGAGCCGCAGTCGGGACACGCGCCGGACAGCGTCTCCTGCATCCCGCCGAAGGCCATCTGCTCGGCCCCCATCGTGACCTGCTGGACCACCGGCGCCTCCGGCCCCGGCTCGACCAGGCCCGGCAACAGCTCCTGCTGCACACCCTGCTTGTCCTGCATCCACCGCTCGATCGCGATGCCCACCGCATCCGGCACCGAGAGCACCTTGTTGGCCCCCAGGCCGAGCGTGCGGTCGGAGCTGATCCCGCGGATCTGCCGGTAGATCTCGGTCATCGGGATCCCTGACCGGAGCGCCAGGCTGATCAGACGCCCCAGCGCCTCGACATCAGCCATGAGCGCGCCGCCCGCCTTGCCCAGGCTCATGAAGATCTCGAACGCCTGACCCCTGTCGTCCTCGGTGATCGTGACGTAGAGCGTGCCGAGCGGCGTCTCGAGCCGGCGGGTGGTGCCGCGGAGCAGCTCGGGCCGGGAGCGCTTCTGCCGGCGCTGGAGATTCTCCGCCTCCAGCTCGTGCACCGCCTTCCGCAGACGCTCGTTCTCCGCCCGGAGCTCGGCGATCTCGCCGTGCAGGTCCGCGGCCTCGCGCTGGACGGCTGGCTCGTCCCGCCCGCTGCCGCCCACCGCTTCCTTCACCTTCTTGGCCGTGGCGCCGGTGGAGAGCACCTGCGCGTCCCGGCTGCCGTCCCGGTACACCGTGACGCCCTTGCAGCCCAGCCGGTACGCCTGGCGATAGATCTCCTCGACGTACGCCTCGGTGGCGTCGTTGGCGAAGTTGCAGGTCTTGGAGATGGCGGAGTCGTTGTACTCCTGGAACGCCGCCTGCATCCGGATGTGCCACTCGGGCTTGATGTGGTTCGCAGTGACGAACACCCGCTGCCACCGGGCCGGAACCTCCGGGAAGTTGATGTGACCCGCCTCGGCGATCCGGCGCATCAGGTCTTCCGAGTACCAGCCCTCCTGCTGCGCGATGGCGACGAAGTCCTCGTTCACGTCGGGCATCAGGACACCGGCCTGGTTCCGCATGAACGCCACGGCGAACAGCGGCTCGATCCCCGAGCTGCAGCTGGTGATGATCGAGATGGTGCCCGTAGGCGCCACGGTGGTGACGTTGCAGTTGCGGAGCCGGCGCATCGGGCGGACCCGCTCGCCGTTGGGCCCGCGGGCGGCGCTCGCGTCCGGACCCCAGATGCTCCGCTCCCACTCGGGGAAGACGCCCCGGTGGGTGCCCAACCGCTCCGACTCGACCTTGGCCTCCTCGTCCACGAACTGCTGGAGCTTGCGGCCGAGGGCGACGCCCTCCTCCGAGTCGTAGGCCACCCCGAGACGGACGAAGAGGTCCGCGAGCCCCATCACCCCGAGCCCGATCCGCCGGATCCGCTGCGCCAGGTCGGTGATCTCGGCCAGCGGGTACTGGTTGGCGTCAATCACGTTCTCGAGGAAATGGGTCGCCAGATGCACGACCCGCCGGAGCCCGTCCCAGTCGATCTGGCCGTTCTTGACGCACCCGCCGAGGTTGATGGACCCCAGGTTGCAGACGTCGTACGGAAGGAGCGGCTGCTCTCCGCAGGGGTTGGTCGCCTCGTAGGCGCCGAGGCTCGGGACCGGGTTGTAGTAGTTGGCGCGGTCGATGAAGAATACGCCGGGCTCGCCCGTCTTCCACGCGCCGTGGATAATCCTGTTCCAGACCTGCCGGGCCTCGAGCTGCCCCACGACCTGCTGGGTCTTGGGGTGGATGAGGTCGTAGCTGCTGTCCGCCTCCACCGCCCGCATGAAGGCGTCGGTGACGGCCACCGAGATGTTGAAGTTGGTGACCTTGGTGATGTCATCCTTGCAGGAGATGAACTCGAGGATGTCCGGATGGTCCACCCGGAGGATCCCCATGTTCGCGCCCCGGCGGGTGCCGCCCTGCTTGACCACGTCGGTCGAGGCGTCGTAGAGCGACATGAACGAGACCGGACCCGACGCCACCCCCATGGTCGAGCGGACGATGTCGTTCTTGGGCCGGAGCCGGGAGAAGCTGAACCCGGTGCCCCCGCCCGACTGATGGACGAGCGCCATGGAGCGGAGGGTGTCGTAGATGCCGCTTCGGCCGTTGGAGATGGCGTCGTCCACCGGCAGCACGAAGCAGGCGGACAGCTGGCCCAGGGGCCGGCCCGCATTCATGAGCGTGGGCGAGTTCGGCATGAACAGCCGGTCGGCCATGAGCCCATAGAACGCCTCCGCCAACGCCTCTACCGCCCCGGCCGACGCGCCGTATCGGCGGTCGGGCTCGGCGATCGTGCGCGCGACGCGCCAGAACAGATCGCTGGGGGTCTCGACCGGCTTCCCTGCATCGTCCTTGATGAGGTAGCGCCTCTCGAGAACCGTGACGGCATTCGACGACAACGTGACAGCGTCCCGTGGGGTGGACGAGTTCATGGGCAGCCCCGGCTTGTGAAGGATTCCTGCGTGCGTGCAAACGAGCCTGTTTCGACGGACGGGGGATCCATCGAAACGGAGGGTCAAGCTAGGCCAACCCACATCGTCGCACAATCCCTTGTAAAATCGGCGTCACGACGCCGAATCTCGTTTCTCACATCACAAAAATAATCACATTGCCAGCGTCACGTCACTGCCCGTGCCAACGGGTAGCGACCTTCCCGATGCGCCTGGGCCATCTCGACATAGTGCGCCCAGGTCGCCGCGATCCGCTGGCTCAACTCGGCATCCACCTGGCGGACGATCCGGCCAGGGACGCCCATGACGAGCGAGTGGGGGGGGACCACCATGCCCTCTGGGATGACCGCTCCGGCCGCGACCACGCTCCCCGTCCCGATCCGCACCCGGTTGAGGACTACGGCTCCCATCCCGATCAACGAGTCGTCCTCCACCTCGCAGCCGTGGAGGATCACCCGGTGTCCCACCCCCACCCGCTTCCCGACCGTGCAGGGGATGCCGGTGTCCACGTGGACAATGGTGCCATCCTGGATGTTGGATTGCGCGCCGATGACGATCGGCGCCAGATCGCCCCGGAGCACCGCCTGGTACCAGACACTGCTTTGGGCCTCGAGCGTGACGTCGCCGAGGACGGTGGCGCTGGGAGCTATGTAGGCAGACGTATGGATGGTGGGCATAGAGAGGAGCCGTTGGCTAACGGTTTCCCTATGGCTGCGGCCTGAAAATCATCTGCGTCCATCCCTCCACCGCCTCCCCGCCCTTGGTTGCCGGATACCAGGAAAGCTGCTCGGCGAAGGCGTGGACGTCGCGCTCGTAGGCCGCATCGTTGGAGGGCCGCAGCGGCTGGACCTCGACCGTCTTGCCTTCGGGCGAGACCTTCACCCAGAGGATTGAGGGCCGGGGATGCGTCTCGGTCGCGTCGCCCGGCACCGGCACGAACGGCGCCGCGACCGGCTTGGGGCGCTCGTCGAAGCACGACCCGTCGGCGTTGTAGGCCGGCCCCGGCGAGCAGGTGCTCACGCCGCGCGCCGCAAGCTCCCGCCGGACCCTTGGCGGGAGCGGCGCGCCGAGTCGGGTGAGCTGCGGCCGGACCTCGGTGATCTTGCCCGGCTCAACCACTATCGTGTCGGCGTAGAAGTTGTGCAGCGGCGCCGAAATCGCGATCGCGTGCGGACCCGGAGGCAACCGGGTCACGGGGTCGGTCACCGGTTTCTCGTCGATCAGCACATCGGAGCCGCGCGGCAGGTTGACGATGCGGATGCCGCCGCTGTCCGCGGATGTCGCCGGGGGCGCGGGCGCCTCGGTCCGAGCAGGCTTGGGTGTGGGAGCCGGCGCCGGAGCGGGGGCCGCCGCCACGGGCGCCGGCGCCAGCTTGGCCGGGGTCGTTGGCGCGGGTGTCGGCGCCGGAGTCGAGGGCGGCGTGGCGGCCGCGTGCTGCGAATCGGCCCGGGTGGTGTCGTGCCCGGCCAGGGTGGTGGACTTGGTCGTCGTGTCGGCGGCGGCGGAATCGCCCTTCACCACCGCCGGACCATCCGCCCCGGCCTTGGACTGGAAGTAGAAGTATGCGCCGGCCCCAAGTGCCACGAGGACCAGCGCGGCCACGAGCACCGGGCTCGTCTTCGGCCGCCGCATCACGGGCGAGCGGTCTGCGATGCGGCGCTCGGGCCGTGGCATGGCCCGGCGCTCCACCGACGGCGAGTTGATCGGCGTCGTAGGCTGGCTCGCGATCGCGGGCGCGGGCACCGATCGCGGGGGCGTCGCTCCTGCCGGCGTGGCGGAGCGGAGGAACCCGGTGGTCGCGATCGGCTGACCCTGGAGCGACGCGATCAGCTCCTCGCAAGTCTGGAAGCGGTCGGCCGGGTCCTTCATCAGCATCTGCTTGATCACCTCGAACAGGCGGCGCTCGTCGGCGTTGATGAGCTGCGGCGTAGGGATCGGCTCGGTGATGTGCTTATAGCCGATCGAGAAGCTGTCCTCCCCGTCGTAGGGAACCACCCCGGCCAGCGACTGATACGCCACCACGCCGAGGCTGTAGATGTCGCTGCGGCCGTCGATGGGCTGGGCGCGGGCCTGCTCGGGGCTCATGTAGTGCGGCGTGCCGATCGACATCCCGGTGCCGGTGAGACGGCCGCCCGACGCGGCCTTCGCGATGCCGAAGTCGGTGAGCACGCATTGCCCGAACTCGTCGAACATGATGTTGTCGGGCTTGATGTCGCGGTGGACGATGCCGCGCTGGGCGGCGTAGCCCAGAGCACTCCCCGCCTCGACCAGTACCCGGCGGATCTCCGGGGGCGTGAGCGTCTTCCGCTCCCCGAGCAGCGTGGAGAGCGAGCCGCCGCGCAGATACTTCATGATGAAATAGATGACCCGGCCGGAGCGACCGACCCGGTATATCGGAATGATGTTGGGGTGCTCGAGCTGGGCGGCTGTGCGGGCCTCCCGCTGGAACCGCTCCACGAACTCGGCGTCGAAGGCCAGGGTGAACGGCAGCACCTTGACCGCCACCTCGCGCTCGAGGTGGCGGTCCTTCGCTCGAAAGACCAGCGCCATCCCGCCGCGTCCCAGCTCCTCGAGGATCTCGTATTCCGTGGTGAGCGCCTCGCGCACGAGGTCGAGCTCAGCCACGGCTCCCGTGGCCATCGCCCGGACGGGCGTGGTCGCCGTGAGATCGAGACCGCAGGAGGGACAGAATTTGGAGGTGCCGCTGGTCTCACTGCCGCAGCGGGAGCAGAACATGGGCCCAAGCTACCTAGGGAGTAAGGGGAGTCAATGGCATCATGCGTGCCGTCGCGACGATGACGCACGGGCCGCAAAGTCCCTCATGGCACGAACTATGCTCGACCGATGTGCGCGTTCCTCGAAAACGCATGCACCCGGGAGATCCTCGTGGTCCCGTACCACACGATCGCGTTCAGCCAGCAGAAGCTACGGGCCGCGCTCCGCCGGTCCGGCGGTCAGGAACCGTCGCTAGCCTACGGCTTCGTCGTGCACTCGCGCCGCCAGCACGAGCGCCCGACTCTTGGCCTGATCACCCTGAACGGCGAGAGCCTGCCGCTCAACCGCCGCTTGCTGGCCGCGCTGGAAGGACTTCCGCTCTGGCTGTTCGGGCACGCCCGCGTAACCCTCAATACCGGAACGCCGGTAGACGGGGTGCCGGAAGACAAGCTCGAGGACGCTCCGCTGACCGCCCTGCTCATGCATATTGCCACGTTCGACGTTGCCGCTGGGGAGGCCCAGAACCTGGTCCAGGTCGAGGCCTCGATCCGTGCAGACACGCTGGTGCAGCCGCTCATCGTCCTGACGCCGAGCCGGCCGGAGTCGTGGCCCAGATGACCGCCGTGAACAGTGAACAGTAAACAGGGGGCTCCGATGCACGGGGCCCCCTGTTCACTCTTCCCTGTTCACTGCCTTCATGAACTCGACGATCCCCTCGAATACCCCCCGCGCATACAGCTCCTGCCCTGCCACACTCCGGAGCGCCGCCTCCTGGTCGGGGACGATCATGTACAGCCCCTCGCAGAGGACCGCCGGCTGCCAGGTCGCACGGGTGAGCGCGAGATCGGCGCGGCCGACGCCGAGATCCCGCACGCCGAACCGCTCGACGAGCTCGTGCTGGATGGCGCGGGCGAGCGGCAGGCTTCGCGGATGGTTGTAGTAGAGACTGGTTCCGTTGTTGGTGAACGGATTCACGCCGTCTGGTAAGGCGTTGTTGTGGATCGAGACCAGCAGGTCGGCGTCCAGGCCGTCGGCGAGTCGCACTCGGGCGCCGAGCTCCACCGGCACGTCGGTCGTGCGGGTCATCACCACGCGGGCGCCGGCCGCCTCGAGCAGGATACGCAATCGAAGGCTCACCGAGAGGTTCGCCTCAGCCTCTCGCAGCCCGGTCGGACCGGTCGCACCACCGGGCGGGTGTCCCGGGTCCACGACGATCAGCCGTCCAGCGAGCGGCCTACCGCCGCTCATCCGGGGCGGCCGGCGGACCTCGAGCACCAGATCGGTCCCGCTCCAGCGCGTCCGGTAGCCCCAGACCGGTGCGGTGAGCTCGATCGCGAGCACCGTGCGGCCGCCCGGCTCCTGACTCCACGTCACGCGGCGGACAGGAGAGTCACCGGTGCCGTACCGAAGCCAGCTCACATCGCCGGCCGCGCCGTAGAGTGTGAGTGTGAGCCCACGATCGGCCTCGTCTACGCGGAAGGGGATCCTGACGCCCAGGGGAACGCGGATCGACGCTCGCTCGCCTCCGGCCATCGGTGTTATCGCGATCGATCCGACGACGGCCCGGGGCCGCGGTGTTCCCGGAGTCAGAGCGCGCATCTCCGCCGCCGCGACCCAGGCGTCCACCCCTTCGCTCAACCGAAGGCGCACCTCATCGTTCCGCCGACCCGAGACCAGGGCCCGCGTGCCCGCCGGGAAGAACCACTGGTAACTGGTCCTCGGCGCGGCGCGCCCGACGGCGACCGCGTCCGCCGCCCCGGCCGAGTCGCCGAGCTGAACGACGACCGGGAGTGTATCGAGCAACCCCACTTCCAGCGGCCAGCGCACGCGGGCGGTGTCGCTCCCGCGGATCGCCTCGAGCACCGGCCATGGGTCCGTTCCGGGTGCGACCGGCGCCATCACCGGCCCGGGATCGCCCACGCGCACTCCTCGCAGCACGCCGGCGTAGCGGTCCGGAAGCGGCTCGGCCCGCAGGTTCATGGTATCGTGGTCGAACGCACGGATGCCGGCGGGGATCTCGTCCGGGCGTGGATTTGGTGTGAGCGGGACGAGGGTGCCGTCCGCCAGCCGAAGGCGCAGCTCCGCGCCCTCGGCGGCCCGGGCGGCGAGAGGGAGATATTCTTCCCGCCCCAGCCAGACTCGCCCCTGGGGAGCGAGCGAGGTCGAGTCGATCCAGACCGGCGTTTCCGGAGGGACGAATCGGGCTGCGCGATGCGCCGCGTAGAGCAGCTCGGCCGAGTCGCTCGCCGTGCGGGCGACGAGCCGGAACTGCATGGCGGAGTCGCGGGGTAGCGCGACCCATGCGAGCCACGCACCGTTGGGCCAGACCCGGACCGGCGCGCCGTTGATCGTGAGCTCCGCTTGGCCGGTGCCGGTCGAGCCGAAGAGGAAGCTCGAGTCCCGCGCGTCCACCACCGCGTCCGGGGGAGGATAGGCCACGGTGAGCACCAGCGGTCCGCTCGCGACCGGCACCGGCGGGAGATGGCTCGCGGCGGCCGTGGGTGTGGGAGCGGGAGTGGTGCTGGGCGGACGGGTGCAGGCGAGCGCAACGAGACCGATGACGGCCAGGCGCGCGCGGCGGGCGATCATGGGTGCAAGGTACATAGTCACCGCCACTTACGCCACGCGCGTGGTTGACGCGTTTCCGACCGATCTCTAGATTGCCGCGACCCAACGATTCCTCTGCGAGGCCTGTTTGACTTCTGGTCCGGTCCGCGTCACCGTCTTCGGCAAGACCGACCTCGGCCTCGCCCGCGAGCACAACGAGGACGCGTTCCTCGTCGCCGATCTCTCCACCCGCAATGCCAGCCTCCAACCCGAGGTCCGCGATCACGTCGTGGGACCGAAGGGATCGGTGTTCCTGGTCGCGGATGGCATGGGCGGCGCAGCGGCCGGCGAGCTTGCCAGCCAGATGGCGGCCGACGTCATCTACACGCATCTCACAACGGTGTGGGGGACGGACGAGGAAACGTCGGAGGACCGGTTCGCCTATCGGATGCGCGAGGCGGTTGAGCTGGCCAATCACCGCATCTACGAGTACGCCCGCCAGCATCCTGAGCTGCGCGGCATGGGCACGACGGCGACGGTGGCCGGCGTGTACGGCAGCGGGCTCTGGCTCGCCCAGATCGGAGACAGCCGCGCCTATCTCGCGCGCAATGGCGACGTCGTTCAGATCACCAAGGACCAGTCGCTGATGCAGCGCCTGGTGGACGCGGGCGAGCTGACCGAGGAGGAAGCCGAGCAGAGCGAGCGGAGGAACATCATCCTTCAGGCGCTGGGCCCCGATGCCCGGGTGAAGGTGGATCTCACCCATCAGACCCTTGGGCGCGGCGACACCCTCGTGATCTGCTCTGACGGCTTGTCGGGCCAGGTCCGGCGGGAGGAACTGGCCGACCTCGTCGCGGCCTACCCCGAGCCGGTCGAGCTGTGCACCGCGCTGATCAATCTGGCCAACAGCCGCGGCGGGCCCGACAACATCACGGTGGTGGTCGTGCGGTTCGAAGGCGAAGGGCTCCCCGAGCGCGAGCCTGCCGACGACGTCGGCTATCAGGTGTACCGGGTGCCTGAGAGTGCCGCGCCGACCGGTGAGCGCGCCGTGGTCCGGAAGACGGTGGAGATCACGTCGCCGGCCGCGGCCGATCCGCCCGCGACGGACCCGCCCCCCGACCCCCTCCCGGAGCTGGAGCAATCCCGCAGCGCGCTCCCGTTCGCCCGCCGGCCCGGCTCCATGCTGGTCGCGGTTGCCTTGGCCGTGCTGGCGATGCTGCTCATCTACGCCGCCGCCACGCGGTGAAGCGGTCGCTCGAGGCACGGCTCGCCTGGATCGGCGCGCTGGCCTTTGCGTCCGGGTTTCCCTTCGGCCTCGTCAACGAGGCGATCCCGGTCTACCTCCGCAGCCAGGGCGCTGCGCTGGCGGACATCGGCAACGTCGCGGCCATCACGGCGCCGTGGAGCCTCAAGTTCCTCTGGGCCCCGCTGGTGGACTGGGTGGGCTTCGGCACCCGCCGCGTCGGGATCACGGGCTGCCTCGCGGGCATCGCCGCGCTCACGCTGGTCCTCGGTCACATCGATCCCGCGAGGCTTGGGCCGGCCTTCTGGATCATCGCGATCACGATCGTCACGCTCTCGGCGACGCAGGACATCGCGATCGACGCGTACACGATCGAGACCACGACGACCGCGGAGCTGGGTGTAGCGAACGCCGTCCGGATCGCCACCTACCGCGTGGCGATGCTCACCGCCGGTGGGCTGCTGATCTGGCTGGCGGGTCGCACGGGCTGGCAAACGAGCTTCGCCACCGGCACGGCGGTGCTGGCGACGCTGGCCGTCGCCGCGCTCGCGCTACCGGCGCCGGAGCAGCCCGTGCAGCGCACGTCGGCGATCTGGGAACCGCTCCGTGCGCTGCTGGCGCGGAAGGACATCTGGGCCGTCGTGGCGTTTGCGCTGCTGTTCAAGCTGGACATCGCGGCGCTGGAGCCGATGACGCGCCCGTTCTGGGTGGATCGCGGACTGTCGCTCACGGAGATCGGCGCCGTGCTCACGACCGGGCGCATCGTCGCGACGATCGCCGGAGCCGCGCTCGGCGGAGTGTTCACGTCACGCTGGGGGATCTTCCGCGGGCTCTGGGTGCTGGGCCTGGTGCAGGCGCTGTCGAGCCTGGGCTATTGGGCCGCCGCCACCGGCGCGGTGTCGGAGCCGCTGATCGTGGGCGCGGCTCTGTTCGAGAATTTCGCGGCCGGTCTCGGGACCGCCGCGTACCTGGCGTTCCTGATGTCAGTGTGCGAGAAACGCTACGCGGCCACGCAGTTCGCGCTGCTCTCCGCGCTGCTCGCGATCACGCGGGCAGGAGCCGGCAAGCTGTCGGGCGAGCTGGCGCAGGCGATGGGCTACGGGAAGTACTTCCTGCTGACCTTCGTGCTGGCGTTTCCGGCGTATCTCCTACTTCCAAAGATCCGGAATGCCCCAAGCACAGTGAACAGTAAACAGTGAACAGGCTCCAGTGTTCAGCGGGGCCCCTGTTCACTGTTCACTGTTTACCTGCCCGCCCGTTCACTGCACTCGGGCTGCAAGCCACCTCCCCACCGCCTCCTGCATCAGTCGCTGCCGGTGCCACGCCAGCAGCAGCGGGCGTCCGCCGGGTATCTCCTCGGCCAGCCGTGGATGGCCGAACAGCACGACCAGATCGGCGGTCGGAGCCTCGAGGGACAGATGATCCCGCGCCGCGGGGCCGAGCCCGCCCCTGCCCTTCCAGGCCCGGGGCTCGGCGAAGACAAGGACGACGCGCGCGCCCCCGCTTCCCGAGAGCCCGCGATCGCCCAGCCACTTCGCCAGATAGTCGCTCGGGCTCGGCGCGTACACCCCGCCCAGATCGTCGTCCACCACGACGAGCTCGATCGGCCCCTTGAGTCCGCGCAAGGCGCCGTGGATGAGCCCGCGATCGACCAACGCGTCGGCCAGATGGTCCGCCGACCCGTATGGTCCGGCGGGCACAGAGCCGGGCGCCCGCGTTGCGCGCGCGAGCGCGGCGTCGTAGCGTCGCTCCGCGTCCGCGAGACGCTCGAACGGGAGCGCGCCGGATCCGGCGGCCTCACTGACCGTCCCGCACACTCGAGCGGCATCGCTCGGGTACAGCAGCACATCCACGCCGGCAGCGAGCGCGCTCACCGCCGCCGTGCCCTCGCTCTGCCCGCTGAGCGCGCCCTCCATGATCAGCGCATCGGTGACGATGATCCCGTCGAAGCCCAGCCTGCCGCGGAGCCGCGAGAGAATGGCCGCCGAGAGCGTGGCGGGCAGGCCGGACGGATCGAGCGAGGGGTAGGCGACGTGCGCGGTCATCACGCTCGCCACGCCCGCGGCGACCGCCTCCGCGAACGGCCGCTCGTCCTGGTCCCGGAGGGTTGCCTCTCCGCCGGAGACCGAAGGCAGCGCGACGTGCGAGTCGATCGCCGTGCGGCCGTGGCCGGGATAGTGCTTGGCGCAGGCGAGTGCGCCCGTCGTCTCGCAGCCCTCGACCCAGCGCCGCACGCAGGCCGCGACCGCCGAGGGATCCGCGCCGAACGCGCGCGTTTGCACGATGGGATTGGTCGGCAGGACGTCGAGATCGGCCACGGGCGCGAACACCCAGTTGATCCCGACGGAGCGAGCCTCGGCGGCGGTCAGCGCGCCGGCCCAGCGGATGACGTCCGGATCGTCGAGCCGCGCCAGCGCCGCGGGGGGCGGCAGCTCGGTGAGCCCCTCGACCTGCTGGCCAGCTCCGCGCTCCAGATCCGACGCGAGCAGCAGCGGGCGTCCCGCGCGCCGCACGAGGTCCGCGGTCAGCGTCCGGACTGAGTCCACGTTCCCACCAAAAATGATGAACCCGCCGGCGCCGACGTCGAGCGCGGTCCGGATGGTTTCGGCCTCATGGGTGAAGCTGCCGTCGGAGCGCGCGCGCAGCGCGGGGATGATGAGCCGTCCCGGATTCATGCGGGCGTCACGGTGCCGAGGACGCGAGGACCCGCGGCCCCGGTCGCCGCGACGAGATTGCCGGGCTGACCGTGCAGGGTGAGATAGCCGAGGAGCGCAAAGGCGACCGCCTCCTTGGCGTCGCCGGGAAAGAAGAGGTCGTCGAACCGGCGCAGCCGCGCAGCTCGGCCGTCGGCGTGGAGGGCGCGATCGAGCGCGGCCATGAGCCCCGGATGATGCACGCCGCCGCCCGAGACCACGACCTCAGGCACCGGGGGCACCCACTGGGCGATCGCCCGGGCGATGGAGCGAGCGGTCAGCTCGACCGCCGTCGCGACGCCGCCCGGGCCGGGCACGCGTCGGTGCAGCGCCTCCGCGTACGCGTCGCCGAAACGCTCCCGGCCGGTGCTCTTGGGCGGCGGCGACGAGAAGAACGGGTCGGCGAGCAGGTCGGCGAGCACCGCTTCATCGGGGGATCCCTGCGCCGCGAGTGCGCCGTCACGATCGAAGGGGAGCCCAGGCCGCACCAGCCGGGCGACGGCATCCACGACCGCGACCCCCGGTCCGGTGTCGAACGCGAAGGCGCCGCGCTCCTGCGCGCGGCGCTCGACATAGGTCAGATTCGCCATGCCGCCGAGGTTGAGCAACACCCGAGGCGCATCGGGCGCGCCGAAGAGGAGCACGTCGGCGACCGGAACGAGCGGTGCCCCCTGCCCCCCGGCCGCCACGTCACGGGCGCGGAAGTTGCTGACCACCCGGACGCCGAAGCGTTCCGCCAGCAGGGCCGCTTCGCCCAGCTGCCACGTCACGGTCGGCGGCTCGTGCCAGATGGTCTGGCCGTGAAAGGCGATGAAGGCGAGGTCGGAGGCGCGGCCGCGCCCCGCGTCCAGGGCGAGCTGCACCGCGTCGCACGCCCACTCCGCGAGCCGGCGGTGCATCCGCGCGAAATCCGCCGCGGAGCCGCCGCCGAGCACCGCACGGATGGCGTCGCGCTCGGCGTCGGAGTACGGACGTGTGGCGAAGCCGAGCAGCTCGGCGTGGGTGGGACCGGTAAAGCGGGTAAAGGCTGCGTCCATGCCGTCGAGCGACGTTCCCGACATCAGCCCGACGCCGAGCGAGGGGCGCTCGGTCACGCCGACGCCACCGGCGGTGGGTCGCCCACGATGACGCGGAGATGGCCTCCGTGCTCGGCGAGCAGGTGCTCGGCCTCTTCCCGCCCGACGCCGCGCCGCGCCATGACGATGGCGGTCTTCACGCTCCCGTCGGCAGCCGCGAGCACCTCGCGCGCGGGGTCCCGTTCCAGGCCCGTGGTCTCCATCACGATGCGCTGGCTCCGGTCCACGAGCTTTTCGTTCCAGGCCTTGAGGTCCACCATCAGGTTACCGTAGGTCTTCCCCAGGCGGATCATGGCGCCGGTCGTGAGCGTGTTGAGAACCAGCTTGGTCGCGGTACCCGCCTTCATCCGGGTGGACCCCGTGACAACCTCGGGCCCGACGGGGACGAAGATGATCACATCGCAGGTGTCGCTGAGCAGGCGCGGAGGCTCCGCGCAGGTGACGAGCGCGGTGCGCGCGCCGAGCGCCTGCGCCCGCCCCAACGCCGCGCGCACGAACGGCGTGGTCCCGCTCGCGGCGATGCCGACGACCATATCCTTGGCGCTCACACGCCGTTCGTCCATGGCGGCGATGCCCGCGTTCACGTCGTCCTCGGCACCCTCGATGGAGCGTACGAGCGCCTGCGTTCCCCCCGCGATGACGGCAATCACCATGTCGGGAGGGGTTCCGAAGGTCGGCGGGCACTCCGCGGCGTCGAGCACACCCAGCCGCCCGCTGGTGCCCGCGCCGACGTAGACCAGACGGCCGCCGGCCCGGAACGCCGCCTCGAGCAGCTCGACGGCCCGGGCCAGCTCGAGCCGTGCGCCCGCTACGGCGGGCGGCACGCCGGCGTCTTCCGCGCCGATCAGGTCCACGATGGCGAGGGGTGTCGCGACGTCGATGGCGGCGGTGCGCGGATTGCGAAGCTCGGTGAGCCTGGCGTCGCGAAAGCTGTCGGCCATGCGGGAGAATTGAAGCCAGCGAGCGGGAGGGAAGCAAGGGACCACAGTGAGAACTGAGTAGCGAGAAGTAAGAAGGGAGAAGGGGGCTCCTTGTGCAACCGGAGCCCCCTTCTCACTTCTCACCTCTTACTTCTCACTTGTCACTGGGGTTGCAGGGGCTGGCGGAGCGTCAGCGCCACGCTGCTTCCGGCGGGCACCACGACATCGCGATCCTTGGTCTCGACGGCCCGCTGGGCGCCGACCGCGCCGCCGAGCACGCCGCCGATGATGGCGCCCTTGGTGCTGCCGCCGATGACCCGGCCCACGATCGCGCCGATCCCGGTCCCGGCACCGACCTTGGCGATGTCGCCCGCGTTGGTCTTCCGACCGACGAGCTCCCTCGCGACGTTGTCGATCGACGCGTCGAGCGCGTAGGTCCTGCCGTTGATCGAGACGTCCTGTGTGGCGAGCGTGAGTGTGCCGGCGTTGTCGCTCTTGTTCTCCGACTCGTGGATGGCCGTGACCTTGAGCGTGATGGTGGAGCCCGCGGGCACGACGACTCGGCCCTGCGCGTCCTTCACGTCGGCGGCGACACGGGCGGTCACCACGTCACCGACCTTGTTCTTCCGCGAGCTGATCGAATCGTTCATCGTCGCCGTGACCGCCGTTCCCGCCGGCGCTACGAGCGGGGTGGGGGCCGGACCCGGGGCTGGTGCCGCGGCCGGCGCGGGCGCTGTCGACGCGTCGGGGGCCGGAGCGGCCGGCCTCGGCTTGGGCTTCGGCTTCGGGGCGGCCGCCGTGGGCTTGGGTGCGGGTGCGGGTGCGGCCTCCGGCTCCGGGGCCGGCGTGGCCGATGGCTGGTCGTTGATCGGCTTGGACGTATCAACCGGAGCGAGCTGCAGATCGCGGCTCAGGCTGTCCGCGCTGGCCACCGCCTGCTTCGACTCGCCCCGGCCACACGCTCCGACAGCGAGCGCGGCCAGCGCGATGAGCATGGTCGTCTTCATTCCCAATTCCTCCACTATGACGTGACTTGCCGGGGTTTCCGGATGCGGTGACATTGCAGCCCTATGCGCGAGCTGAGGGCCCTGTTGCCCTTCATGCGGTCGTACCGCGGCACCTTTGCCGCCGGCATGGCCATGGTCGTGGTCTCCAACTTCTTCAACGTCCTCGGACCCCGCTATCTCGAGCGGGGGATCGATGCCCTGCGCTCGGCCGCGCCGTTGGCCGACGTAGGGCGGTTCGCGCTGCTGCTGGTGGGCGTGGCACTGATCGGCGGCGTGGCGCGGTATTTCATGCGCGACATTCTGAACAGTGTGAGCCGTCGAATCGAGTACGATCTCCGCAACGTCCTCTACGAGCATCTCCAGAGGATGTCCGCGGCGTTCTACGACCGGTTTGCGACGGGCGACGTCATGGCCCGGGCGACGAACGACCTGCTCGCCGTGCGCATGGTGGCCGGACCGGCCCTGATGTACCTAGTCGATACAATAATCAGGGCAGCCCTCATCGTTCCAGCCATGGTCCACATTAGTCCACTGCTCACGGGCCTCGCGCTCCTGCCGCTGGTGGCTCTTCCGGTCGCCATGGTCTCGCTGGGGCAGATGATTCACCGCCGTACGCTCGAGATTCAAAACCAGTTCGGCGAGCTCACCAACTTCGTCCACGAGAACCTTTCCGGCGTACGCGTGGTGCGCGCCTACCGCCAGGAAACGGCGGAGGCCGCTGCCTTCCGCGGCCTGAACGCTCAGTATCAGGAGCGAAACCTGTCCCTCGCCAAGGTCCAGGGCGTTTTCTACCCGGTGCTCTCCCTGTTCGGCGGCCTCGGCGCGGCGGCGATCCTGTACGTCGGTGGGCGTCTCGTCGTGGGCGGCGTGGTGAGCGTGGGCGCGTTCGTGGCGTTCGGCGTCTACCTCGCCATGCTGGTCTGGCCGATGATCGCGCTCGGCTGGGCGATCAACCTGGTGCAGCGCGGGTCGGCCGCCATGGCCCGTATCAATCAGGTGCTGCGCGAGCGTCCAGCGATCGTATCGCCCGACGCCCCGGCCGGGCTTCCTCCGGCCACCGGTGCCCGTGCGCTCGCGGTGGAGAATGTCTGGTTCCGTTACCCGAACGCCCCTGAGCGCGGGTGGGTGCTCGAGGACGTGTCGTTCTCGCTGGCGCCGGGCCGCTCCCTGGCGATCGTGGGAGCCACGGGCGCGGGCAAAACAACCCTGGTGGATCTCCTCGTACGGACGTACGACCCCGACCGCGGACGGGTCCTCATCGACGGCGTGGACATCCGGCGACTGTCGCTGGAGGAGCTGCACCACGCGGTCGGCTTCGTGCCGCAGGAAACCTTCCTCTTCAGCGCCACCCTCCGGGAGAACGTGCTGCTCGGCGCGCCCGACGACGGGCGGCTCGAGCGGGTCGCGGAGACCTCCCAGCTCAGCGAGGCCCTGACGGTCCTCCCCCGCGGCTTCGATACGATGCTCGGCGAGCGGGGCATCAACCTGTCGGGCGGCCAGAAGCAGCGAGCGGCGATCGCCCGCGCCCTCGCCCAGAACCCGCCCATCTTCGTGCTGGACGACGCGCTGAGCGCCGTGGACGCACAAACCGAGACCAAGATCCTCGCCGGCCTCCGGGACGCACTGGCGGGTCGCACCAGCGTGATCGTCTCCCATCGGCTCACCGCGGTGCGGGAGGCCGATTGGATCCTCGTGCTGGACCGCGGTCGGGTGGCCGAGCAGGGGACGCACGAGACGTTGGTCGCGCGCGGCGGACGCTACTGGGAGCTGCTCCGGCGGCAGCAGCTGGAGGAGGAGCTGGAGGAAGTGAGAAGTGAGAAGGAGCCTCAGATCTGATTCCGAATAAAGGCCGGCGTCAGCCCCTGTAGCCAGCCCGCCAGCCGCGTGAACTGCCCAGTCGCCATGAGCACGCCGACGACGATCAGCAGCACCCCACTCACCCGCATGACCCACGGCAGAAACCGGCGGAACTGTTGGAACCAGTCGAGGAAGGACTCGACCGCGACCGCCGCGACCAGGAAGGGCACGGCCAGCCCCGCCGAGTAGACGCCCAGGAGCAGCATGCCGCGGGTGACGCTTTCGGTCGTGGCGGCCAGGGTCAGGATGGCGCCGAGGACGGGTCCGATACACGGGGTCCATCCGGCGCCGAACGCGATCCCCACGAGCGCCGACCCGAGGTACCCCACCGGCTTGTTCTGGAGCTGGAAGCGCCGCTCCTGCTCGAGAAACCCCACCTTCACCATCCCGAGACACAGCAGCCCGAACAGGATTACGAGGACACCACCGACCCGCGCGATCCAGGTCTGGTAGTACCTGAGGGCGCTGCCGAGGGCCGTGGCACTGGCTCCGAGAAGAATGAACACGAGCGAGAATCCGGCCACGAAGAGCAGCGCGTGGACCACCGCGATGCGCCGGCGCCCGCTCATTTCCGTGAGAGTCATCCCGGTGAGAAACCCGACGTAGGACGGCACCAGCGGCAGGACGCAGGGCGAGAGGAAGCTCAGGAGACCCGCGGCGAAGGCGACGAAGAGTCCGAGCCCGGCCGGCTCGCTCACGCCTCTTCCCCGAGCGAGCCCAGGTCGCGGTGGCGGCATTCACGGCAGAGGCCGTAGATCTCGACCCGGTGCCGCTGGTGCTGGAAGGCATGCTCGTCGGCGATGATCGGGAGCATCCGCTCGAGCCGCTCGTTCTGGAACTCGACCACGCGGCCGCACCGGAGGCAGATGAGGTGCTCGTGGTGCGCCTGCTGCGGCATCGGCTCGTAGCGCTTGAAGCCCTCGCCGAAGTCGTGGGCGCGGACCAGCCCGCTGCGGACGAGCACATCGAGCGTGCGGTAGACTGTGGCGGTACCGACGCGCTCGCCCAGCTCCTTCAGCTGCTTCTGGATCGCGTCGACGGAGAGGTGCTCGTCGGAGGTCAGGACGGTCTGGGCGATGAGGTCCCGCTGGCGAGTGACGGGAAGGTGACGATCGCGGAGGTGGCGGCGGAAGCGTTCGAGAAGGGCCGCGCCCTCGCCCCTAGCGAGCCGCGCCATCGGTCGGGCCCGGGAACCAGTCGGCGAGCGCGACCGGAACGGGCGGGTGCTCGTCATCCGTGCGCTTGTGGACCTCGTGGAGCAGCTCCGCGAGCGTATCGATGGATCCGCTCCCGACCTCTTCCACGGCCGCCTCGAACTGTCCCCGCTCCTTGCCCTTCAGCACCAGCTGGTAGCGGGCGGTGTAAATCCGGCGCCGGTCTCCCTCGACGCGGGATACGACCGCCGTGCCCCACTCGCGGCCGTCGCGCCGGAGGTTCGGGAAGGCCCACACTCCGTCGATCTCCTCGCGGGGGAGGAGCTTCGCCACCTCCTCGGCCAGGCGGCTCCAGCCGAGCCCGACGCCGGGTGCCTCGGCGGGGCGGTTCAGACCGATTCCGCTGCCCATCGCTCGACGTAGAATCGCAGGACGTGCATGAAATCCTGTGCGTTGGTCACGACGCCGTACGCCTGATGCGTGCCCCGATCCTTGAGCTTGTTGACGACGAACTCCGTCTGGTCCACGCAGATGGTCATGAGCGGCGCCGGAGCCCCGTAGCGGGTGTGAAACGCGGGCAGCATGTTGCCGACCGCGATCGCGTGAAGAGCGGTCGCGATGAAGATCGCGCCGGTCGCCTTGACGGTGTACTCCCGCATCGCGTCCTGCGCGGCGAGCGTGTCGCTCAGGACGCCGGGAAGCGGCCCGTCGTCGCGGATCGACCCCGCGAGAATGAAGGGAACGCCGTGAGTGACGAGCGCGTGCATGATGCCGGTCGTGATCAGCCCGGAGCGGACGGCCTGCTCGATCGAGCCCGCCGCGCGCACGCGATTGATGGCGCGCATGTGGAGCCCGTGCCCGCCCTCGGTCGGCTCACCGGTGTTGGACATGCCGAGGGTCGTGCCGAAAATGGCGGCCTCGATGTCGTGCACGGCGACCGCGTTGCCGACGAGCACCGCCTGCACGAACCCCTGGGCGATGAACCACTCGAAATCCGCGCGTGCCCGCGAGTGCACCAGCGCCGGTCCCACGACCCACACGAGATAGCCGCCGCTTCGCTTCTCCTCGACCAGACGCCGCGCCAGCTCCTCGTAGTTCACCGGGCGCTCTCTGCTCACCTCGGTGGACATGAAGCGGAACTCGTTGGCCCCGTGGCTGCCACCGAGGAAGCCCGCCGCGTGCACGACGATGCCGGCGCTTCCGTCCTCCGCCTCGCCCATGGCGACGTAGTCGCCCTTCTTGAGGCGACGCGGCTCGATCGTCTCCAGCTCGGTCCCCCGCCTCACGACCACGCAGTCCATGCGGGGCCGGGTCGGCATGACCCAGCGGCCGCTGACCTTGACGAAGGTCGGCAGGTTGGACGTCGAGAAGAACCCTTCCGGGAGCACGCCGTCGGCGGGGAGCGGGTCGAACCGTGCCTCGGGCGCGCCGGCGAACGGCGGCTTGGTGAAGTCCGGAGACTGGTAGGTGGCCGTCTGCGACTTGTCGGCGGTGGCGCTCATAGGCAGGCGGAAAGGTAGGCGCCGTCGAGAGGGTATTCAAGCAGCGGGCTCGAGGACTCGAGCCGTCAGAGGACGGTTACCGGATCGCGATCGATGACGACCCGAACCTCGCCCGCGCGCGTCAGCCGGCGCGCGCCGTAGCGCACCACCCGCCCCAGCGCCTGCGACGGTCCCTTGAGCAGCACGTGCCAGCGCCATCGCTCCTTGATCCGGGCGATCGGGCACGGCGCCGGACCGAGGACCTCGAGCGCAAGGTGATAGCGCGACACCAGCGCTGCGCACCACTCCGCCAGCTCCGCGGCGCGCCGGCCCACCCTGACCTCGTCGGGCCCGGAGACCACCAGGTTGACGAGCGCGACGACCGGCGGGTACGGTGGCGACCGGCGAAGCTCGAGCTCCTGCTTGAGAAATCCCTCCGCGTCGTGGCTGGCCGCATGCGTGAGCGCGTGGTGCCGCGGGTTCCGGGTCTGTACCAGGACCCGTCCGCCTTTGGGTCCGCGACCCGCCCGTCCTCCGACCTGCGCGAGCAACTGAAACGTCCGCTCCGCCGACCGGAAATCCGGCAGGTAGAGGCCGGTGTCGGCGTCCACGACCCCGACCACGGTCACGTTGGGGAAGTCGAGCCCCTTCGCGATCATCTGGGTGCCGACCAGCAGGTCCACCTCCCCACGCTCGACCGCGCCGAGAATCCGCTGGTGCGACCACTTCGTGCTGGTGGCGTCGAGATCCATCCGGGACACGCGCGCCTCCGGAAACCGCTCCGCCAGGAGCCGCTCGAGCTGCTGCGTCCCCACGCCGCGCATCTCCTGCACCGTGTGGCCGCACTCCGGGCAGGTCCGCACCATGGGCTCTTCGTGCGCACAGTAGTGACACCGGAGCATCTCCGGTGCCCGGTGCACCGTCAGCGAGACCGTACAGTTGGGGCATTGCCGGACCGCCCCGCAGTCCGGACACTGGAGAAACGAAGCCCAGCCGCGGCGGTTGAGGAGCAGAAGCGCTTGCTCCCGGCGCGCCAGGGCCGTCGTCACGGCGTCGTCCAGGCGCGCGGACCACGGAACCGGACCGGTGTCGGGCACCTGCTGCGCCGTGCGCAGATCCACCAGCTCGACCGGCGGGAGCGGCCGCATGCCCACACGATCCGGCAGGCGGAGCAGCGCGAGCTCTCCCTCGGTGGCGCGGGCCATGGTCTCGAGCGCGGGCGTGGCGCTCCCGAGCACGAGGACGGCGCCCTCGAGCCGGGCACGCACCGCGGCGACGTCCCGGGCGTGGTAGCGAGGCGCCTCGCCATTCTTGTAGCTGGCCTCGTGCTCTTCGTCCACGACGACGATGCCGAGGTCGGGAACCGGGGCGAAGATCGCGGAGCGGGCGCCCACGGCAACCCGCCGCTCGCCCCTCCGCAGGAGGCGCCATGCGTCCGCCCGCTCGCCGTCGGAAAGGCCGCTGTGCAGGACGGCCACGTCGTCGCCGAACGCACCCCGGAGCCGGCTCACCGTCTGCGGCGTGAGCCCGATCTCCGGCACCAGCACGATCGCGCCTCGTCCCTGAGCCAGCACCCGCCGGACCGCCTCGAGATAGACCAGGGTCTTCCCGCTGCCGGTGACACCGAAGAGCAGCGCGCCGGCACCGGGCCCGAGCGATCCGATCGCGGAGAGCGCCGACTCCTGATGCGGCGTGAGGGTCGCGGGCGGCGGTGACCCCGGCGTGTCGGCGAAGGGATCCCGCACCCGCTCGACCAGCTCGATGCCTGCCAGGCCACCCTTCACCAACGCGCGCACCAGCGCCGCGTCGAATCCGAGCTGCTCCAGAACGTGACGAACGGGCGCTCGGCCGCCGAGACCCTCGACCGCCTCGTAGAGCGCCCGCTGGCGGGCCTTTCGCTTGAATGTGCGCTCGCGCTCGAGCAGTGAGGGCGGCTCGCCGGCGAGAACGAGCAGCCGCTCGGTCGCCAGGTCCGCCTCGGTGTCCGGAGGCTCCACCCGGAGTGCAACCATGCCGGCCCGCTCGAGCCGGTCCACCGCGTCCCAGACGGGGCGCCGAAGCCCGCGGGCGACCGCCGAGACGGCCGCGGATCCCTCGCGCCGATCGAGCCACTCGAGCACCTCGCCGGCCACGCCGCCGGTCGTCGGTCCGCCCGGCACCCGTGTCACGACCACCTGCGACGCGCCCCACATCCCACCCGGGAGCACGGCCTTGAGCGTGAGGCCGATGGGCGCGCCGTAGTAGCCGG
>JBGPPG010000018.1:0-38327 GCA_041488455.1 Gemmatimonadota bacterium | reverse complement strand
GGGCCTCCGCGAACCGGCGGCCCAACGCCGTCACCACGACGACGCGCTCCCGGAGATCGGCCAGGCCCACCAGATCGGCGGCTTCGATGAGGGGTAGCAGGTCGTCGGCCTCCATCTGGAGATCGCGCCCGAGGGCCAGGAGCTCCACCTGGCCGCCGATGCCGGCCAGGTACTGCACGAGGCCGATGAGATCGTCGGTGCTGACGTCGGGGAGCACCTGATAGCGGCGGCGGCGCCCGGAGTCGGTATGCGGCCGCGCCACCACTCCGCGCGCCCGGTGCTCAGCGACCAGCGCCGTCGCGTCGAGCTCGGGATTGGTCATGACCTGATAGATCGTGTCCACCAGCTGAGCCCGTAGCGGTGTCTTGCGCCGCCGGTCGGCGAGGGGCACCCCTTCGAGCTCGACACGGATCCGCCCCGGGTTCGCGCCGAAGATCAGGATGCGGTCCGCGAGCGACACGGCCTCGTCCACATTGTGCGTCACCATGAGAATGGCGCGCGTGGGAATGGCGCGCTCGGTCCAGAGCTCCTGGAGCTCGGTGCGCAGGTTCTCCGCGGTGAGGACGTCGAGTGCGGAGAAGGGCTCGTCGAGGAAGAGGATCTCCGGCTGCACCACCAGCGCGCGGGCGAAGCCTACCCGCTGCCGCATACCGCCGGACAGCTCCTTGGGGAACGCCTCCTCGAACCCATCCAGCCCGATCAGGTCGATGGCCTTCAAGGCGCGCGCATGCCGCTGCTCCTCGGGCAGGCGCAACGGCAGCAGGCCCAGCTCCACGTTCTGCTGGACCGTGAGCCAGGGAAACAGCGCGAAGCTCTGGAAGACGATGGCGACGTGGGGATTCACGCCCGCGAGCGGGGTGCCGTGCACCAGCACCAGGCCCTCGGTCGGCTCGGTGAGGCCCGACAGGATCCTGAGCAGCGTCGACTTGCCCGATCCCGAGGGCCCGAGCAGCGCCACGAATTCGCCGGCCCTGAGCTCGACGGTGACGTCCTCGAGCACGGGCGTGCGATCGGCCGCGAAGACCTTGCGGACGCCGCGCGCCGCGAGGAGCCCTTCTCCAACCGGCGCTTCGACATGGGCAAGTGACGCCATTCCACCACTCCTATTCGAGCCGGAACCGCACCTCGGCCAGGCGGTACAACCGGCGCCAAAGCAGCCGGTTGGTCGCGATCACGACCAGCGCCATCACCAGCGTGCCGGCCAGCAGCAGCCGGCCGTTGCCGTTGTCCGCGGCCTCGGCGATGACGGCCCCGAGGCCCGTCGTGCTGATCTTCTTGCCGCCGAAGCTCACGTACTCGGACACGATGCTGGCGTTCCATGCGCCTCCGGTCGCCGTGATCATGCCCGTCACCAGATAAGGAAAGATGGCGGGGAGGATCAGCCTGCGCCAACGCTGAAAGCCGCTCAGCCGGAAGGTGCGGGCGGCCTCGCGGAGATCGGACGGAATGGCGCTCGCCCCGGCGATCACGTTGAAGAGCACATACCACTGGGTGCCCAGCAGCATGAGGGCGACCGCCGCCACGTTGAGGCCACCGGGCAGCTGGAGCAATACGAGGAGCAGCACCGGGAAGACCGCGGTGGCCGGCACCGACGCGATCGTCTGGACAATGGGCGCGGCCCGCTGGGCCCACCGGGGATTCATGCCGATGGCCACCCCCACGGGGACGGTCCAGGCGACCGCGATGACGAGCGCGATGCCCGTGCGCGTGAACGTCGCCGCCGCGCTCCGGACCAGGATGTTCCAGTCGGCCGAATTGAGACCGGCGAGGGCGTGGATCGCGGCAACGAGTCCCCAGATGGTCCCCACGAGGGCGGCGCCTCCCACCACGACGCCCAAGGCACGGCGCCGCGCCGCGCGCCGGGGGTCGAACGGCTGGCGGGCGGAACGATCCGTCACGAGCGTGAGCCACGCGTCGAGGCGGCGGAGGGCAGGGCCGAGCGCTCTCCTCGTCTGAGCCACCAGCTCGGACCCGCGCAGGATCTCGAGCACGGGGGAGGTGGACGCATCGCCGGAAGTAGATTGCTCCACCTTGAACCGGTCGGACCAGGCCACGAGCGGGCGCCAGATGAGCTGATCCAGCAGCAGGATGACCGCGACGAGGGTGAGCAGCCCGAGCAGGAGCGCATGGGTATCGCCCAGCTCGGCGGCGTGGGCGAGATAGCTGCCGAGACCCGGGAGGCGGAGGTCCTTGGCGCCGAGGGTGAACTGCTCCGACGCCATGAGGAAGAACCAGCCGCCGGCCCAGCTCATCATGCTGTTGGCGATCAGCGCGATGGCCCCGAACGGGAGCTCCAGCCGGCTGAATCGCTGCCAGAAACCGAGGCGGTAGATGCGGGCCGCCTCGGAGAGCTGCGTCGGGATGGTGATCAGCGACTGGTGGAAGCTGAACGCCATGTTCCACGCCTGGCTGGTGAAGATGAGCACGATGGCGGCCAGCTCGAGCCCGAGAGTTCGTCCCGGCAGAAGCGCGGCGAGTGCCAGCACCACGCCGGGCATGAACGAGAGGATCGGGATGCTCTGGAGGATGTCCAGCAGCGGCAGCATGACCCGCTCCGCGGCCCGGGATGCGACCGCCAGGCGGGCATAGACCAGGCTGAAGACCAGCGACAGCAGGTAGGCGAACGCCATCCGGAGCGTCGAGAGTCCGGCGTAGCGGGGGAGCTGCCAGGGGGACAGGTCCACTTCCAGCCGCGCCGGAATCGGCTCCCGCCAGCCGGCCGTCGCCCGCACGATCCCGTAGCCCGCCGCCACCAGCACCCCGAACAGGAGCAGGTCCACCCAGCGGGGCGTGCGGGTGCGCTCCGTTCCCGCGGACGCGGGGGTCGCGGGGACCGGGAAGATCAACCGGAAGAACGGCATTCGCCCGTGGGACCTCGGGTGTTCAGTAGCGCGCGTTCAGTCTGAGCGACAAAACGGTAGCGGGTCCGCGGTCGCGATTGTAGCCCGGTCTCAGATTGCCCCTCCGCGCCGCCGCGGCATAAGTTCCCGTCCATGCACACCGCCATCCACCGCAGGACACCGGGCCCGCTGCCCGTGCTCGCGCTCGTCGTCGCCACAGTCACCGCCCCCCTGGCCTCCCAATCCCCTCCGGCGACCGACAGCACCAAGGTCGAGCTGCTCGTTCCCGACGCGGTGTGGGACGGTGTAGCGGATGCGCCCCGGCGCGGTTGGGTGGTCCTCGTGCACGGCGAGCGGATCGAGGCGGTGGGCCTGGCGGAGCGGGTGACGGTGCCGGCAGGCGTCGAGCGTATCGCCCTCCCGGGAGCCACCCTCATCCCGGGTCTCATCGAAGGCCACTCGCATCTCTTCCTCCACCCGTACGACGAAGCCCTCTGGGACGATCAGGTCCTGCGCGAGCGGGCCGGCTTCCGGATGGCGGAGGCGGTGGCGCACGCACGGGCCACGCTCGAGGCCGGCATTACGTCCGAGCGCGACCTGGGCACCGAGGGAGCGTTCGACTACGACGTACAGCTCAAGCAGGCCATCGATCGGGGCGTGGTACCGGGCCCCAGGCTGCTCGTGGTCACGCGCGCGATCGTCGCCACCGGGAGCTACGGCCCTCGCCGCCGGGACTACTCTTTCGATCCGCCGCAAGGCGCGGAGGAGGCGACGGGCGCCGAGGAAATCGCGCGGGTGGTGCGGAGCCAGCTGAGCCACGGCGCGGACTGGATCAAGGTGTACGCCGACTACGGCTGGGGCCCCGGGGGCGAGATGCTGCCGACGTTCACCGAAGAGGAGCTGCGTGCGGCCGTGGAGACGGCGCGGGGTGCGGGGCGCCCGGTGGCGGCCCACGCGATGACGGCGGAGGGGATGCGGCACGCCGTGATGGCCGGGGTCGAGACCGTGGAGCACGGCGACGAGGGCAC
The DNA here is from genome assembly GCA_041488455.1 of Gemmatimonadota bacterium. Classification (GTDB taxonomy): domain Bacteria; phylum Gemmatimonadota; class Gemmatimonadetes; order Gemmatimonadales; family GWC2-71-9; genus DASQPE01. The sequence continues at coordinate 34,459 of JBGPPG010000018.1, read as the reverse complement.
GCCCGACGTGTTCCGGCTGATGCGCCAGAAGGGCGTGGCCCTCTGCCCCACGCTCGCCGCGGCGGAGGCCTATGCGAAGTACTTCGGCGGCTGGGTGAAGGGTCGGGCGCCGCCCACGCCCGCGCTGGAGCAGAAGCGCCGGAGCTTCCGCGCCGCGCTCGAGGCCGGGGTGACGATCTGCTTCGGCGGCGACGTCGGCGTCTTCTCCCACGGCGACAACGTGCGCGAGCTCGAGGCGATGGTGGAGTACGGGATGACGCCGCTCGCCGCGCTCAAGTCCGCGACGAGCGTCAACGCCCGCATCTTCCACCTGGACGACCGGCTCGGCCGGATCGCGCCGGGGCTCCTCGCGGATCTCGTCGCGGTCACCGGCGATCCGACCCGGGACGTGTCCGCGCTCCGGAAGGTGCAGCTGGTGATGAAGGGTGGAGAGATCGTCCGCCGCTAGCGGCCGATCTCGCGCCGCCAGCGAGGATGATGGAGTCTTGGCGCATCAGGTCTCCGTGGCGAGCAGAGCCTCGACCCGCTCCCGGTCGGCGGGCACGTCGAGATCCGTGAGCGCCGCGTCCGGCCACGAGAGGACAACGGCTTCGGCGCGGTGCCGGTGGATGACCTGCTTGCCGCATCCCTCGGCCTGGGCCAGGTCGGGGAAGAGCGAGCGGGCGTAGAGATGCGGTGGGGCGATCGCATCGCCGTATTGTGAGATGACGAGCGGGGCGCCGCTCCGCCGGTACCGGTCCACGAGCTCGGCGATCATGGCTGAGGTGACGAGTGGCATGTCGGCGAGCAACACCACGGCCGCCTCGACCTCCGCCGGGAGTGCGGCGAGGCCGGCCCGCACCGAGGCATGGATCCCTTGCGAGTGGTCAGGATTGACGGCGGTCAGGCACGGCAGGCCCGCCAGCTCGTCCCGGATACGGTCGGCTTCGTGGCCGAGCACCACGACCACCGGGTCGAGAACCGCCAGCGCGCGACGGGCGGCGCGCCGGACGATCGTTTCGCCGTTGAACGTGAACAGGAGCTTGTTCCGGCCCATGCGGATGGACGAGCCGGCCGCGAGCAGAAGTCCCGCCACGGCGCCCGTTGGGTCAGTCGGCACTTGCCACTCCCTCGATTGCTAGTCTCTAACGCTATCTCTGAACCGGGGAGTTGCCTAGGCGCGCCGAGCCACGGGGTGACGGGTCCGTTACGCGGACCCACTTCCGCGGGCGGCCGGACCGTGCATTTTGGCGACATGGCTCTTTCAAGCAGCATTCCGCCGACGCTTCAACTACGCGCCAGGCTGAGCCCCGGTCGCCGGCTCGGCTTGATGGTCGGGCTCGCGGCCACGCTGGCCGCTCGCTGCGGACCGAAAACCGACTGCCCGCTCCAGGTGCGGCGGATCTTTCTGTCCGGGCGGGCACCCCAGGTCATCGTCAAGAACCGGGCGGATCATCCCATCGGCCATATCGTCTTTCACGTCGCGTACGAGGACCTGTTCCCGAAGTACCATGAGATCACGGTGGACGTGGACACGATCATACAGCCCGGCGAGCGTGTGACCCTCGGGCTCCAGCCGATCACGACATCCGTTGAATGGGAGACGGTCCAGGTGTACGCCACGTGCCAGCGGATGGAGGTCGATCGCTCGAGCCGGCCGGACACCACATCGTAACATCCGGTGGCTATTGCCGGAGTGTGAGAGCCCCGCAACGCCTTGCGTCGCGGGGCTCCGGTTCAGCCGCCCCTGCAGGCGACCTCAGGCCGTGGCAGCTCCTTCCTTGACCGACGCCAGGTCGATCACGAACCGGTACTTCACGTCGCTCTTGAGCATCCGGTCGTACGCCTCGTTGATCTTTTGCATCGGAATCTTCTCGATCTCGCTCACGATGCCGTGCTGGGCGCAGAAGTCCAGCATCTCCTGGGTCTCCCGGATGCCGCCGATGAGGGAGCCCGCCACCTGCCGCCGCTTGATGATGAGGTCGAACGCGGAAGGCGACGGGTGCGGCTGGTCGGGCACGCCGACGAGGCAGAGCGTTCCGTCGCGCTTGAGAAGCCGGAGGTAGGCGCTCAGGTCGTGCGGCGCGGCTACGGTGTCGAGGATGAAGTCGAAGCTGTTCGCCAGCTTCTTGAGCTCGTCGGGGTTCCGGGTGATGACGACCTCGTCGGCGCCGAGGCGCCGGGCGTCGGCGGTCTTGCCCGGCGACGTCGTGAACAGTGCCACCTCCGCACCGAACGCATGGGCGAACTTGACGCCCATGTGGCCCAGACCGCCCAGGCCGACGATCCCCACCTTGCTGCCGGGCCCGACCTCCCAGTGACGGAGCGGTGAGTACGTGGTGATGCCGGCGCACAGCAGCGGCGCGGCCGCGGCGGGATCGAGCTTGTCCGAGACCCGGAGCACGAAGTGCTCGTCCACCACGATCCTGGTGGAGTAGCCGCCGTAGGTGATGCCGCCGGTGTGCTTGTCCAGGCTGTTGTATGTGAATGTGATCTCGTTCCGGCAAAACTGCTCCAGGCCTTCCCGGCACTCGGGGCACGTCCGGCACGAGTCCACCATGCAGCCCACCGCGGCGAGCTGTCCTTCCTTGAAGCCCTTGACCTGCGCGCCGACGCGGGTCACCCGGCCGACGATTTCATGCCCGGGCACGATCGGATAGATGGTGCCGCTCCACTCGTCGCGGACCTGGTGCAGGTCCGAGTGACAGACGCCGCAGTAGAGGATCTCCAGCTGGACGTCGGTCGGCCCCGGCTCCCTGCGCTCGAACTCGAAGGGAGCCAAGGGTGTCGTTGGCCCCAGCGCGGCGTAACCGAGGGTGCGGGTTTTCAAGGGGGCGTCGGTGCGTTGGGGGGCGGGCGTCGTCTTTGTAGCCATCATTACTCCTGAAGCGGCGGGAATGCTCGCTCGGCTGTGATTTCTGGAAGGCGCGGGGCAGGTCAGACCGGCTCCGTGCGAAGACCCGACGGGTAGGAACAGCCGGCGCGGCAGAGTGGTTCCCCGGAACGCCGTTCCGCCCGCTCAGGCCGGCATCAGGCTCCCGCCCTGGCGGGGGGGAGCACGACCACCGCGACGGTTTCGTTGGAACCCGGGAGCTACGCGACGGTGTGCTTCGTTCCGGCCGCGGACGGGATGCCGCATCTGATGAAAGGCATGGTCCATCCGCTCAGGGTGGTCGGGCCGAGCCGGGAGGTCGCGGAGCCCGCGGCGGACGTCGTCATGAAGCTGGTGGACTTCGACTTTCAGCTCTTAGCGCCGCTCGCGGCCGGCCGCCACACCATCCGGGTGGAAAACGCTGCCGGCCAGCCGCACGAGGTGGTGTTCATCCGGCTGCACCCCGGCAAGACGCCGGAGGACTTCGTGGCCTGGGGCGACAAGCCGGAGGGGCCCCCACCGGGGGCGGGGTTCGGGGGCATGAGCGGCATCATGCCCGGTGCGCACGGGTTTGCGACCGTAGATCTGCCGGCGGGCGACTATCTGCTCATCTGCTTCTTCACCGATGCCAAGGACGGCAAGCCGCACTACGCGCACGGCATGATGAAGATGATCAAAGTGAGCTGAGGCCGATCGGCCCGGAAAACACATGGCGCCCCGGGAGGGGCGCCATGTCGTTCCTGGGCAAGCGCTCGGGTGATCCGCTACATCGAAGCGACCAGCGTGCCCCGGAGCGTGATCTTCACCGTCGTGCCCGGCCGGACCACCACGTCGCGGCTGGCCGTCTGCACGGCCACCGCGGTGCCGGCGCCGGCGCCCACGAGGCCGCCGATCACCGCGCCCTTGGTGTTCCCGCCGATGATACGCCCGCCGATCGCGCCGACGGCGGTGCCGACGCCGACCTTTTCCACCTCGCCTGCCGTCACGCCACGGCCCTTGAGCTCGTGCGCGACCGGATCCACGTCCGCGTCCAACGCGTAGATACGGCCCCGCACGTTCACCGACTTGACCTCGAGGACCAGCTTCCCGTCAGCGGCGCTCTTGCTCTTGGCCGGTGCGAGCTCGGTCACGATCATGGTAACGAGCGAGCCTGCGGGGATCACCACTCGCCCCGCGCGATCCTTCACGTCGCGGGCAACGGCGGCAGTGATGCTCTTGCCGGGCTTGTCGTGGCGCGAGTTGATCGAGTCGGCGATGGCCGCCTCGATGAGCGTGCCGGCCGCAAGCGTGCGCGGCGTGGGAGCCGCCTTGGCGGGGCGGGCCTTGGCGGCCTTGGGGGCCGGGCTGGCCGCGGGCCGGTCGTTCATCGCGTTATCGGCCGGGGCCTCGGGACGGCTCAGGTCACGCGAAAGGCTGTCGGCGCTGGCCGACTTGGACTTGCCACCACCCGAGCAGGCGGCGAGCACGGCGAGCGAGAGCGTAGCCAGATGCGTTCGGGTCATCTTGAATCCTCGTGCCGATGGGGGACGTCTTGAGCAGGGGACTTCGGGTAGACGATGTCAGTTCCGCAAACCCAATGCCCTCTCGGCGCGCGTGTTCAAGTAGTTGTTCGTAAATGCCTTACGCCACGGTGGCGCTTTCGGCGGTATGGCCGGATGCGGGTCTCGCGGCGGAGCGCGGCGGCCGGTAACAGTCCTATCAAGACCGTGGCGCGCTCCCTCCCGTGGCCCTACCTTGGCGACCCGAGTCGTCCACCTCGGGTGGCGACTACCCAACGCCTTTCCTTCGAGGAGAATCAGGATGCCGCAAGTCACTTTCCGCGGGCGCTTCCTCTGGCACGAGCTTCTGACGACGGACCCGAAAGCGGCCGTGAAATTCTACGGGCAGGTCGTAGGCTGGAAGACCGAAGCATGGGACAAGAATCCGTCTTACGTCATGTGGATGACCGAGCGAGGGCCCATCGGCGGTGTCATGCAGCTGCCGGAGGAGGCGAAGGCCATGGGTGCCCCGCCGCACTGGCTGGCCTATATCGGGACGCCCGACATCGATGCGACTGTGGATGCCGCGGTGCGTCTGGGGGCTCGGGTGCTCAAGCCCGCGTTGACCGTACCCGAAGTCGGCCGCTGGGCGGTGCTCGCCGACCCGCAGGGCGCCGTCTTCGCCCCCTTCACTCCCGAGTCGCCCATGCCGCAGAGCGACACGCCCCAGGTCGGGGCGTTCTCCTGGCACGAGCTGGCGACCACCGACGGCGCCGCCGCGTTCGGCTTCTACGAGCAGCTATTCGGCTGGCAGAAGACGGACGCCATGGACATGGGCCCGTCGGGTGTCTATCAGATGTTTGGATGGGGCGGGAAGAGCATGGGCGGGATTTACAAAGCGCCGGAGGAGGCAAGCGCGCCGCCGCACTGGCTTGGCTACATGCACATTCCCGACACGAACAAGGGAGTCGAGAAGATCAAGACAGCGGGAGGAAAGATCCTCAACGGACCGATGGAAGTTCCAGGCGGTGATCTCATAGCGCAGGCCTTGGATCCGCAAGGTGTCGCCTTCGCTGTCCACTCGCTCAACCCGGCCGGGGCGGCCAAGGCAGCCGCATCGGCCACCACCGCCAAGGCGGGGAGCCGCTAAGCAATCGACAGCTTGTCTGGGGCTGGGTAGGTTGGATGGGTGATTCTCCTCCTCCTTGCCCTGCTCCAGAACCCCCAGCAGGAACCGGTCTGCCAGCCGGGGGCGGTGCCCGCCGCAGCGCCGAAGCCAGCGGTTAAACGCGTGGCGGCGAGCCGGGCGGCCCGGCCGGCCAAACCGAAGCCGGCGGCCAAGCCATCTGTCGCCGCCAAGCCGGGCCTCGCCGCCAAGCCAAAACGAAAGCCAGTGGCAGTGGCCGCCAAGCCGAAGCCGGTCTGCCAGCCGGTGGAGACCGGCATGGTGGCCGCGCCCGCGGCGGCTGCCGATGCGCTGCCGCTCGAGCCGGGCGGGCCTCCTCCAGACCCGGAAATCACAGCGGTCGAGCCGGCCCCGGCGGCCCCGCCTGCACCGCCAGTCCCGGACGCCCCACCGGTCCCTGAGACTGCCGCGGTCGCACCCGCATCGGGATCCGTGCTGCTGCCGTTGGTGGGGCTGGGACTTGGCGCCGGGCTCTTCATCGCAATACTGAACGGGGGCGACAGCACGGGCGCATCGCTCGAGCCGCCGCCCAATCCCCCACCCACGGGCGGGCATCCACCTCCCGGTACTCCACCTCCCGGTACTCCACCGCCAGGCCCGCCGCCGCCCCCACCCCCGCCACCCGTCACCGCGACGCCGGAGCCCTCGTCCATTCTGCTGCTCGGAAGCGGACTGGCGGGTCTCGGCGCCGGGGTGTGGAGACGGCGGCGCCGGACTCCGCCGAGCTAGTCGGTCCAGCTGCGTCCGGTCGGCTCAGCCGCCGACGCCGAGCTGCTGCAACAGGGTCGCCATATCGAAGTAGTGGCGCTGGGCTTTCGCCTTGTCGCCGGCGAACTCGGTGACCTGGCAGGCCCGGATCTCGATGCGCTTCCCCGTCGGTGCCAGCGGCCCGTTGGGTGTCTCCAGCGGGCCGTTGTGCGTGCCCTGCCAGGTCAGTTCGAGCACCGCGGTGCTGCCGCTGGCCACCGCGCTGTTGACGGTGCCTCTCGAGTCGGACATCGCCTTGGCCCAGCCTTGCCACAGGGCGATAACCTGGTCCGCACCCTGAGCTTTCCGCTTGGTGCCGACCTCGTCGTAGGCGAAATTCGCGGTGATGTTGGCTCTGACGGCGTTCCAGTTCTTGTCGTTGTAGGCCTGAATCAGGGCCTTGGCGGCGTCGATGAGCTGCTGGGGTGGGGTGATAGTGGATTGGGTGGCCACGAGTCCTCCTGGCTTCTGGGGGGCGAACAATGGGGCCCCAAAATCGTGGATGCGTCCCGGCCTGTCCAGCGACCGGATCGGCCACTGGGCGCCCGCCTCAGCGCCCGGCGATCAGCTTCTCGAACCGGGGATTGCCCTTGAGCGGCGCGAAGTTCGGATCGATGCGAAGGATGCCGGGCGAGAGATTGTAGGGGATCTTGAGGAGTGGCTCGAGCTGATCGAGCGCTTTTTCCGGCTCGCCGACCAGGATGTAGATCCGGACGAGCTGATGCTGCATGTACGGGCCGCTGAAGGCATCGTCGCTGATCGGCTGGAGCTGGACTCCCCGCTGACCTTCCCGGATCGCGTCGGCCTTCCTCCCCAGGTACGCGAGGGCCACGCCGAGGAGGGCGTGCTGCTGCGGGTCGTCGGGCGTCACCTTGATGTTCTCCTCGAACGCCATGCGGGCGGAATCGGCGTAGATCCGCGCCTTGGCCCGGTCTCCCCGCAGATAATACGTCTGGGCCAGCACGATGCCCCAGTTCGCGCGATCGTCTCCGAACGCGCTCGGGCGCAGCCGGAACAGCAGCTGCTGGAGGGCGTCGTCCAGCACCCAGTACTGGTCGGCGTACACCCCGAAGTATGCGGCGAGTGCGGTGGGCTCGACCTCCGGCGGCACGGCATGCACGACGGCGCGGGCACCTTCGAGATCGCCCTGCACGAGAGGGACGGCCGCCCGGGTCTGGATGACCGCGAGGTTTGTCGGGGCCAGAGTGAGCGCGCGTTCCGCCTGCGGGAGCGCTTCCGGAAAGCGTCGCATCCAGATCAGCGTAGTGGCGAGCCGGCGCGCCGTCAGCACCGCGCGGGGATCCAGGCTCTGAGCCCGCTGGAGATGGGCGAGTGCCGCCTCCCAGCGTCCCAGGCTCTGCTCAGCCAGGGCCGAGCCGGTCAAGAGGTCGGCGTTGCCGGGAGCGACCTTGAGACCCGCCTCGAACGCGGCCAGGGCCCGCGCGTTGTCGCCGGTCACGTTCTGCCAGTAGTATCCCAGCGCCAGCTGGCTCTCCGGCCGGCCGGGTGCGAGGGCGGCCGCCCGCTCGGCCGCCCGCCGGGCCGCTTCCGCGGCGGCCGGGATCGGCGTGCCCAGCGAGTAGTACCACGCTTCGGTGCGGGCGAGCTGCGCCCACGCCTCGACGAACGTCGAATCCAGCGCCACGGCCTGCTCGTAGAACGCGATGGCCCGCTGGAGGCTCGGCGGATCGTTGACCGAGAGGCCCTGGGATATCGCTTCGGCCTTCAGGAAGGCGTCGTACGCCGCCAGGCTCTGCGTGGGCCTGGCCGCGAGCTGCTGCTTGGTGCTGTCGCCGAAGGCAACGTTGAGGGCGCTCGCCACTTTGCCCGCGATGTCGGCCTGCACCGAGAACACGTCGGTGAGCGCCGCGTCGAACGGCTGCTCCCACTTGGTCGCGGCACCCCCCGCGCTCACCCTGACCAGCTCGGGACTCACCCGAACCCGGCTCGTATTCCCGGACGCCTTCTCCCACCGGATCTTGCCGATCAGCAGGTAGTCCACGCCCAGCTCCCGGGCGATCTGCGGGAGAGTCTTCGTGGTCCCCTTGTACTCGCTGGCGCTCCGGCTCGCCGTGACCTCGAGGCCGGGCAGGCTGGCCAGCTTGCCGCGGACCTCGTCCGTCATTCCATCGGCGAAGTACGCGGTCGTCGAGTCACCCAGGTTCTCGAACGGAAGCACGGCGAGCCGCTTGGTGCCGGATTCCTCTTCCGTCGTTCCGTGCGAGCGCCGCCACGCGAAAAGGACGCCCAGGCCGATCGCGAAGCCCAGGGCCAGCATGAGCGCGCCGACCGGGAGGCGGCGGGCAGGCCTGCCGCCCGGCACGCCGGGCGTGCCGGGCGAGGGCTCCGCGGCGATCGAGGGCACGGGCGCGGAGGCCGGACGCGCGGGAGAGGCGGCGCTCACCATCGTAGGGGTCGCCGTCGGGGTCGTCACCGTGTCCAGTGCCTCGGCAAACGCCGCCGCCGTCGGGAAGCGGTCCCCCGGCACCTGCGCCAGCGCGCGCTGGATCGCCTGATCCACCGCCTCGGGGACGTTGCCCCGGATCCTCCGGACGCTCGGCACGGGATCGGTGAGCCGGCGCATCAGGATCACCTGCGCCGTGGGCCCGGTGTACGGCGGCTCGCCCGCGAGCATCTCGTAGAGCACGCAGGCGAGGCTGTAGATGTCGGACCTCGCGTCGATGGTCCGGGCCCCGTTCGCCTGCTCCGGGCTCATGTACTGCGGCGTCCCGATGCTCATGCCGGTCTGGGTCAGCGCCTCGCCGCCCTCACCACCCAGAGCCCGCGCGATCCCGAAGTCCGCCACGAGCGTGCTGCCGTCCGCGGTCAGCAGGATGTTCTCCGGCTTGATGTCGCGGTGCACGATCTGCCGCGTGTGCGCGTACTGGAGTGCCTGGGCCGCCTCCCGGGCGATCCGGAGCGCATCCTTGAGCGCGAGCTGGCCTTCGCGCCGGAGCCGGGCGCGAAGCGACTCGCCCTCGACGTAGGGCATCGTGAACCAGAGCTGCCCCGCCGTCTCGCCGGAGTCGAGCACGGTCAGGATGTGGGGGTGCTGGAGCCGGGCGGCGAAGCGGATCTCGCGCTGGAAACGATCGGGCCCGAGCGAGGCGGCCAGCTCGGGCAGGAGGACCTTGATGGCGACGGGGCGGTCGTGCTTCAGGTCCTGGGCGAGGAAGACGGTCGCCATGCCGCCGCGCCCGAGCTCGTGCTCGAGGACGTAGCTCCCGCTCAACCCGCTTTGGAGCTGCTCGCGAAGGTCGGCCAAGCCGTGCGCCTAGAGTCTGGAGGAGGTGGTGCGGCGGTGCATCACTTCTAGGATACTCCCGACCGCGGGAGGGGGGTAGGCCCGACCCCCGCGCGGGGTGCCGGCGCCTCAGGCGCCCAGGGTCGGTGTCCCGCGTCTCGCGCTGAGGGAGGAGTAGAGGGCGGCGCCGGCGACCACGAGATTGGCCACGACGACCGGCAGCGCGTGGATGACGGCGCCGTAGCCGACCCAAAGGAGGGCAGCGAACGCCTGGACCCGCCGGAGGGCAACCGGCTCCTTGCACAGGTACGAGCTTGCGAAGGCGGCCGTGGCGAGCCACCCGATCCAGTCGATCATCGGCGGGTCCTCATCAGGCGACGGCCGGCGGTGCCGCCGTCGTCTCGCGGATCGTGAGCGAGTCGGTCCGGATCTTGTCCCACTCCTGGAGCACGAGGCCGTGGGCCTCGAACAGCCCGCGGATCCGCGCCGGGTCCCAGCCGACGATGTCCTCGAGGATCGGCACCAGCACGCTGAGGGCGTTGTCGCTCAGGATCGTGCGCTTCGCGATCGGCGTGAGGTAGCGGTTCTCCGACACGGCGACCGTCAGCCCGCCGAGCCGGTTCACGTGCAGCATGACGTGGACGTCGGAGCTGCCGTCACCCACGTACACCACGCGATCGGGCCCCACCGGCAGCTTCGCGCGGAGCTCGTCCAGCACGGCCACCTTGCCGTAGCCCGCCGCCACCCGCACGATCGACTCGATCTCTCCCGACCTCGGATCGTAGCGGAACCGGGTCCCGTGGATGTGGTCTTCCGGCACGATGCCTTCGAGCGCCGAGCGGATGACCTCCTCGGGCGCGGCCGAAATCACGTAGAAGGTGAACCAGTGGTCGTCGAGGTCTTCCAACAGGCGGGAGAGGAGCGGGAGGTTCTGCTTGAGCCGGATCCGCTTGCCGACCTCGATGAGGTCTTCGCGCCGCACCCGGCGATACTCCGGGTCGTGAAGCAGCAGATACGCCAGCTCGGCCCCCTGCTGCACCAGGTGGATGTCGGACAGTCCCGCGGCCTTCTCCGGGAATCCTCGGATGCCGAGCAGCTCGCTCAGCACGATGCCCGAGTCGTTGAAGCTCAGCGTCTGATCGAAGTCGCTGGCCAGCAAGTAGCGCTTCATGCGTCCCTTCCTTGACGTTCGCCCTCCCGAAAAAGCCGACGCCCCCGCCGCGAACAGCTCCGGACGGGGGCGCCGGCACTCGATCATGCGCGCACCTTAGGAGACCAGGATGCGCCTGTCAACCCGGATGCATTCTTGTCACCGTCCTCCTACACAAACGTGACCCGCGGAGCACGCTAGCGCGGCCACAGCCAGCCGAACGCGCCGGCCGTGACCAGGCCGTAAATCAGTCCGTCGAACACGTCCTTGACCGTGATCGACCACGGCTTGCCCATCCAGATGGACGGCGGAATCGCGCCGCCGGCATATCCCAGGAACGCCACAGTGCCGACGACCCGGAAGACGTGGAGGTAGTCCGTGCCCGCCTGGACCGTTCGCGACGCGATGTACGCGGCGAAGAGCGCGATCACGAGGGAGAATACGAACCACTGCGCGAGGCTGGGACCCATGGCATAGGTGCCCGACTTCTTGATGGTCAGAGTCACGACGGGTCCCTCGACGAATTTCTGCTGCATCTCCGGTGTCTTGAGCTCCTTGTAGTCCGCCATGTAGGGGATGACATACATGCGCGGCTCCGGGTTGCCGCTCCGGATCGCCGCCCGCACGGCGTCTTCGTTCGGGAGCTTGGTGTAGTCCCGCGCGTGGTACTTGAGGACCATGTGGAGGATGCTGCTGACGATGAACACGAGGACCGCTGAGACGAGAATCGGCAGCCACAGGGAGCCGATGGTCACCATGACGCCCTCCAGGGGAAGATGACGGCGATGGGACAGGGTGCCGGAGATGATACCGCGGGATCCGCCTCCCGGCGAGCGCGTCAGCCGGCGACGAGCATCGCCGCACCCACCGCGATGAGCGCGACCGCCCAGATCAGATCGAGATTGACCCAGGCCCGGCGCAGGAGCTCTAGCCCCAGCGTCTGGTAGATCGCGAGCGCGACGGCGCCCATGACGAGGAGCATCGCGCCCGTGTGCACCGCGAGAACGATGAGCCCGCCGGCCGCGTGAACGTGGCCCGCCGGGCCGGGAAGACCGAGGAACACCGGGGCGAGCATGAGCCCGGCGCCGTGCGCCGAGGCCATCAGGAACGACCAGACCACCAGATCACGGAAGCCGACCCGCATCCCCACCCAGCGGGCATGCGCGTACGGCCGCGCGAGCCGGAAGAGCCCGAAGCCGATCAGTACGGCGGCGGCCGTGAAGCGCAGGCTCCGCGGCGAGACCGCGACACCCGCGCCCTCCAGCAGGACTCCGACGAGCGCCACCGATGCGGCGTGGCCGATCGCGATAGGGACGAGTGCCGCGAGCACCGCCGACCGGCGGTGCTCCTGCAGCCCGAGGGCCAGAGCGAACAGCCAGCCCATGGCGGGGTTCAGCCCGTGGAACGCTCCCAGTGTCGCGGCCGACCAGACGCCGGCGGGACTCACGCAAAGCAGTACGAGTCGGACGACGCGTCGCCGCCCTGGAGCCGCACCTGGTGCGGACGCTCTCCCTCGAACTCCAGGAAGAACTTGGGGTCCGGCGTGATCCCGCCGTTCGGGCCCACGTCCAGCTTCGCCATCCAGCCGCGGATGCCTTCGGGATAGAACTGCGCGTCCCACGGGCTGTACAGGGAGTTGGTGAAATAGATCCGCCGCCCGTCGCGGCTCACCTCGACCATCTGCGGCCCGCCGTTGAGCGGCCCCGAGCGCGGGTGGGGGGCGTGGCGCACGATCCCGCCGAGATGCACGCTGCCCGTTTGCCGTGGGTGGAACGGATCCGACACGTCGTACTGCCGCATCTCACCCGTGCCCCAGCAAGAGACATAGAGGAAGCGGTCATCCACGGAGAGGTCGATGTCGCTCACTAGGGGCGGCACTGCCTTGAACGGCTGGAGCGCAGGCGGCAGCAGGCTCGGGTCCGCCGGCTCGGCGGGGATCTCGATCACCTTCTCGAGCGCCCACTTGCCGCCGGCCTTGTGCCAGAGCCAGATCGAGCTGGAGAGATCCTTGACGCTCACGACCACACCCACGAAGCCGTACGACTTCGTCGGGTCGTGCGCGGGCCGGAGCTCGAGCACGATCTGGTCGTCCTCCCCCACGGGCAGGGCCTGGAGGTGCTTTCCCCGGCGGAGGTCCCAGAAGTGGATCTGCCGGCCGTACTTCTTGCCGAGCAGCAGCTCGGGCACGAGCCCGTTCTCCACCATGTCGGGCGTGCCCCACTCGCTCGTCACCATCGTGTCCTGCGTCAGGTGCCACCACGCGTCATAGGCCAGGTACTGCGGTCCACGGTCCTTCTCCCAGGGACCGATCACGTCGAACGTGTTGTGGTCGAGCAGGAAGACGCCGCCGGGGCCCTTGCCCTCGGGCGACCCGAGCGCGCTCATGTAGATCCCTTCGGGCCCGCAGTGCACCGTGTGGGGCCGGGAGTATCCACCCTTCTTCGCGACCTCTGCCGGCTCGATCACCTTCACGAGCTTCGGCTTCCGGGGGTCGGGCTTGGTGTCCAGGATGTATATCCGGGACGAGCGGAGCCCTGGCACGACGAGAAACCGCCGCTCGATGTGCGGATGCGGATTGGAGGGGCAGAGCGCTGAGCTGCATGCGTTCCAGCCGAAGTGGTGCAGCTCGTCACCCCGGTTCGGCATGTCCACTCGCCCGACGACCGTCCCGTAGCTCCCCGACTGCGGGTCCACATCGACCACCACCAGCGCATCGGGCCGGACGTCGCCCGGGCTGATGGTCACTACGTAGGCAAGCTTCTCCGCCGGCCCGCCGGCTGCGAGGCGGGGGGACGGGTAGAAGGTCGGATCGGGCAGCATTGTGGGATAGCTCATTCGATGGCTCCAGGGCCCCGTGCGGGCCCTACTTGCGTGTGGTGAGAAAGCCGACGATCGCCTGAATCTCCGCCGGCGTGAGGGTGCTTGTGAACGCCGGCATGTTGGGTCCGCCGTTCGTGATCCGTCCGACTATCTCCAGCGGCGACATGCGCGTCGCCACCAGGGTCAGGTCCGGCCCGCGCGCGCCGCCTTGGCCGCCGATCGCGTGGCAGAACTCACACCCCTTGGCGTAGAATAGCCGCGCGCCCTCGACCACCTCCGGCGTCGTGTCCCGGACGACGGCGGCCGCTAACGGCTTGGCCGCGAAATCGGGCGACCAGGGGGCACGCTCCCCCGCGACCCAGAACAGGCCGATCGTGCTCACGATCAGCAGCACGACGAGCGCGGCCCAGGGGCGACGCCGGACACTCCGCTCCCCGGTATTGAAGAACGGAACGAAGAGCAGGATCGCGCCGAAGATGAGCGGGCCGAGCACGATCACTACGGTCTCGAGGTTCGTCGGTGTCAGCGCGAGCACCGCGAAGTACCAGAGGAAGTACCAGTCCGGGCGCGGGTACGCCTCCAGGATGCTCGGGTCGGGTTGCTTGCCGAGCTCCGGCGGGCCCACCGTGAGCGCGAGCACCGCAACGACGGCCACCACGGCGGCCCCGAACGCAACGTCGCGCCAGGCGGCGTCGGGCCAGAAGGGCACGCCCTCGCGCTTGAGGAGCGCGTCATACTTGGCCCGGTATGTCGCCTTGTCCACCGGGTCGCCGACCGTGGGCCGCTCCGAGATGCCGTGCCGCAGCACCAGCATGAGGTGCAGGCCAACCAGAAGGAAGACGAGTGCCGGGATGAAGAACACGTGGAACGCGAAGAAGCGGCTCAGCGTGGCGCCGCCCACCGTGTCACCCGCGAGGAGAAAGCGCGCGAGGTCCTGTCCGACCACCGGCATACGCCCTGCCTGCGCGGCGGCGACGATGACCGACCATACGGCCGTCTGGTCCCAGCGAAGCAGCTGGCCGGTGAACGCGAGCGCCAGGGTGAGCAGGAGGAGCAGCGCGCCGGTGAGCCAGTTGAGCTCGCGCGGGAACTTGAACGCTCCCATCAGATACACCCGGGCCACGTGGACGCCGATCAGCACCACCATCGCCGATGCGCCGAAGTAGTGCATGCCCCGCAGGAACCGGCCCATCAGCGCCTGCTCGGTGATGAACCGGAGGCTGGCGTACGCGTCGCTCGCCGAGGGTACGTACGCCGTCGCCAGCGCGATCCCGGTTATCACCTGGAGCATGAACGCGAGGAACGTGGCGCTGCCGAAGGCGTACCACCATCCGGTGCGCGGGGGGACCGGATGCTCCAGCACACCCCGGCACCAGGTGAGGAGGCCCGTCCGGTCGTCCAGGGTGACGAGGAGTTGCTTGATCACGCCGGAGTCATCCGAGCGGGATGGGGCCCGTCAGAATCTCCACTGTCCCGGCCCGCACTCGTACGGGGTAGCGGGGCAGGGGCTTGGGAGGAGGGCCGGCGGCGACGCTGCCGTCGGCGTTGTACACGCCGCCGTGACATGGGCACAGAAAGAGCTTGGGGTCGGGGAACCACTGCACGGGGCAGCCGAGATGGGTGCAGTTCACCGCGAAGGCGGTGAAACTGCTCTCGTCGTCGCGGCGAAGCCATGCGGCACTGCGCGCGCTCACGCCCGACCATGGCAGGGCTGCCGCGTCCTCGAAGTTTACGCTGACCGTCTCCCCGACCTTGAACTCGTCCACCGGGCCGACCGGCTTCCATTGGGCCGGGGGCTTCCGGGTGAGCGGCGCGAAGAGAAAGCCGACGACGGGCACTCCCACCACGGCGGCCGCGGCCGCCGAGAGCGCGATCGAGATCCGGGACAGGAACCGGCGCCGCTTAAGGACCTCAGCGGAATCGGCGGGGTGGGGCGCCTCGGGTGGGGAGTTGCCGCGGCTGACGACATCCATGCGGCAACTTACGGCGGGAAGAGAAGGTGGGGAAGCGGACGGCCGGCGCCTACACCGGCGCGCCAGCCTGCATGCGGAGAAACCGCTCGGCGGCCTCCGCGAGATGCCGGAGCCGGGTGTCAGGGAGCCCGTTGTACCGGTGCCGCAGATATCCGAGCGTTTCCGCGAGCCACGCGCGCTGTCGGGCGGGCTCGGCATCCGATATCCGGCTCTTGAGCATGTGGCTGAACAGCTCGTCGCGGGCTTCCTCGTACAGTCGCGAAGCCCGGTCCGAGCGCTTGCTTTCGTGTCGCATATCCTCATCCTCCGTGGAGCGGGAGTCGCCGAATGAGAGGGCAAGCGACGTTCCACCGCGAGGAGGACGGAGACGAAGCTGTGTGGGTTGCGTAAGCTGAAGCGGGGCGGTGAGATGAATTTGGAGGACGGGGTGGTCCGTTTCGCGAGGATAAGCCGCTCGGCGGCCAGGATCGTCGGCTTCGGCTCCCTCGCCGACGATTCCGTCGTTCAATCCTGTAGGATGCCTGCTCGGTGGGCGCTGGCCACGCTCGTGCTGTCCGCCACGGTCGGCTGCGGATCCGGTGCCCCGCGGTTCAGGGAAGGGTGGACCCGCGGCCCGTCGCTTCCGGAGCCCATCCAGGAGCTCCAGGCAGCCGTGCTGAGGGGCCGGATCTTCGTCGCCGGCGGCATCCGGGCGGGCAGGACCGTGAGCGCCGCCGTTTACCGGCTCGACCCGGTCTCAGGCCGCTGGGACCGCGTCGCCGACCTTCCCGAGGGGCGCCACCACATGCCGCTTTCGGTCCTCAACGATTCGCTCTACGCGATCGGAGGACTGGGGCCGCGCAGCTTCGATCCGGTTTCGACGGTGTGGGTCTACGACGAGGCGGCCGACCGGTGGCTTCCACGGGCTCCGCTTCCCGAGCCCAGGGGGGCCAGCGCCGCCGTCGCGACGGAAGGACGGATCATCGTCATCGGCGGGATGGGGCCGGGGGGCCTGCCCGATTCAATCGCGATCTACGACCCCGGCACGGATCGCTGGAGACACGGCGCGCCCGTGCCCACCCCGGGGGACCACCTCGCGGCGGCGGTGGTGGACGGCAAGGTGTTCGCCATCGGCGGCCGACCGCTGGATCCGAGTCGCAACTTCGATCGCCTCGAGATATACGATCCGGTGACCGACACGTGGGCCGCGCTCGCCCGCATGCCGACAGCCCGGGGCGGGCTCGCCGCGGCCGTGCTGGACGATCGGATCCACACGTTCGGCGGGGAGACCCGTTGGCGGGCTTTCGGCGAGCACGAAGTGTATGACGTCCGCGCCGGCGCGTGGAGTCGGGCTCCCGCGCTTCCGACCCGCCGGCACGGGCTGGCCGCGGCCGCGACCGGGGGCCGGATCTACGTCATCGGCGGCGGACCGCGTGCGGGCTTCGCTCAGACCGACGCGGTGGAAGTCTTCACTCCGCCCGCTGAGACGGCGCTTACTGGCGTTCCCGCTCGCGGGTCGGCGCCTTGGGTGGGGCCTTCGACGCCGGTTCCCGCGGCGCCCTAGTCGCCGCCTTCGGCGGCGGCGGCAGGGTGGACGCTCCGCTCGTCCGCGCCCGCTCGTACCGGTCGTCCAGCTCCTGATGCTCCGCCTCCTGCCGCTGGGACAAGGCAGCGGGCGATTCGCCGGCCGGCGGCTTGGCGAATTCTTCCCGATGACGGGCTTCTTCCGTCGCACGCTCGGTCTCGTATGACCGCTGCAGGGACGGTGGCGGGGACCGGGGCGCAACCGGGCTCGGAGTCGCCGCCGCCGCCGCCGGGCCGACGGGCCGCGGAGCCGGAGCTGACGTTACCCCGGTCGTCGGCGACCTGGGTGCGAATACCGTCGTCGCGGGCTGCGGCGTGACCGGAAGGCTGGGCCGCGCCGGCGTCAGAGGGCGAGCGCCCGGACCTACGGCCTCGGCCGAGCGAATGGGGGGGCCGGCAGGGCGGGCGGCCGGGCTCGCAGGGCGCAGGTTTGCCAGCTCTCCCCGCGTGAGCGGCCTGCCGCCGTTGGTCTCCAGCGCCCGTTGCTGCACTGCGAACGGGACCGGTGCCGGCGGAGGCGCATGTGTCGCGACTGCGGGGCGGGCGGCGAGCCTGGTGGGGGGCAGAGGCGCGCGACGGCCCGGCACCCCGGCGCCAAAGCTGGCGTAGGTGGGAACGACCGGGGCGCCGACTACCACTCGCGCCGAAGCCAGGTCCCGCTCCGCCACCGGTACTACCGCGCGGCGAACCGGCAGCGCCCCGACGAACACCCGTGAGGGCACCGCGGTGACCGCGCCCGGCAACGCGCGGTTGCGGTAGTTCACCACCGTCACATTGTTCACGATCGTGATATTGGTGACGTTCACGACGTTGATCCGCCGGCGGTACGCGACATCGGTGGCGTACGTCGGGTAGTACGGCTCCCCCGGGGCAAGGGGGAACCAGGCTACGCCCCCACCCGGCCCGAACTCCGGGCCCGGGTGCCACGTGGGCCCGCCCACGAAGACGACCAGCGCCGGTGCGAACACGGGCTCGGCGATGGCGCGGCCCGGGCACCATCCCCACCGTCCCCGCACAAGCGCCCAGCGCCCGTAGTGGTAGGGCGCGAAGCCCCAGGGCGCGTCGTCCACCCAGGTCCAGCCCCAGCGACCTACCCACACCCAGTGCCCGTGACGATACGGCGCCCAGCCGGCCTCGACCACCGTCGGATACCAGACGGGTCCGTAATCGGGCTCTGTGTCCCAGGTGCCGTTGGGGTCGAGGTCCGCTGCTCCGGGCATGTCCTGGGAGACGTATCGGAGGGCGGGGCTCGCCTTGTCCTCCCGCGCGTCACGGTCAAGAGCCCAGCGGTCGAAATCGCCGGGCGCCCCCACGTCGGTCAGGTCGTAGGTGAGCGAGCTGTCGCCGCGGATCGTGGCGACCTGACGCGGCTCGACCGGGAAGGACGAGCCGGCCGCGGTGACCTGCGCCTGCCCGGACCAGACCGTGACCGTCGTCGTCGCGCCATCGGGCGACACATCAATTCGGTACTCCCCGGGCTGCGTAAGCGAGACTGCAGCGTTCGTTGCGTCGATCTCGTAATCCTGATCAGGCCCGAGCACTTTCACCCGCTCGTTGACGGTGCCCTGCGGAACCCGGACCTGGAGCCAATGATCGGTGAGGCGGACGACGTCTACCTCGGTCGGGCCTGCGGCCCGGAGGGCGTTGGATCCGATCTCGATTTCCGCCCGCGCGGCCGTGTCGGCCCAGAGCCGGTCGCCCGTCGTGACGGGACGGTTCGGCTCCGCTACCGCCCAGCTGTCGGCGCTGGCGGCCAAGAAGGAAACCGGTCCCTCGATGTAGCTTAGGCGACCGACCCGGCCCGGCGGATCGTCGGACTGGTTCGGAGGTGGCTCGGGCGCCGGGCCCTGCGCGTATTGTGAGCCCGAGCAGGCGCTTGCCGCGCTCAGGGCGTACCCGATCATTATCAGACCGAGCCAGGACGTCGGCCGCATCGGAGGCATGTCGCTACCGCTCCCGTTCGAAGGACACCTGAATGCTACACCGCTACCGCTCGCGGAACCGTCATGACGTGACACCGGCAGGCCGGTTAACCCGTAGGGTCGAGGCATTCGGCCGACCCAGGCCGAACTCTCCCGGAGCCTCCGCCATGTCTGTCACCCTGGTCGTAAATGGCCGGTCACGCTCGGTCGACGTGCCCGGCGACACCCCGCTCCTCTGGGTCCTGCGTGACGCGCTCGGGCTCACCGGCACCAAGTTCGGGTGCGGGATGGCGCTCTGCGGCGCCTGTACGGTGCACCTGAACGGCAAGCCCATCCGCTCCTGCACCGTTCCCGTCGCCGCCTTGGAGGGGAAGCGGATCACCACCATCGAGGGCCTCTCTCCGGACGGCGGCCATCCGGTTCAGCGAGCCTGGGTCGTCGAGCACGTTCCCCAATGCGGTTACTGTCAGTCGGGGCAGATCATGTCGGCGGCTGCGCTCCTGGCCGACAAGCCGAACCCCACCGATGCGGAGATCGATGCTGCCATGGGCGGCAACATCTGTCGCTGTGGGACCTACCAGCGAATCCGCGCCGCTATTCATCGGGCCGCGGCCGGGCGCGTCTGATGAGGACCCCCTTCCGTTCGTGCAGCTCGCTCGCCCTCCTGCTCCCGCTCCTCCTGCCACCCGGTCTCTCCGCGCAAGCGGACTCGGCCGCCGAGACGGGCGTGTTCCGGCTGCACAAGTTCAAGCAGCCGATTGGGGAGGAGCGCTACCGGATCGTCCGTGACTCGGCCGGGCTCGCTCTCACCACCGATTTCGCGTTCACTGACCGCGGCCGACGGGTAGCGCTCGCCGCCTCGCTCGAGGCAGCCGCGGATCTCGCGCCGCGCCACTTCGCTGTGAAGGGGATGACCTCCCGCTGGACCACGACCGACGTCGAGGTGACGGTGGCCGATAGCTCGGCCCGGGTCCGGAGCGACAGCGTGATCACCGAGGCCCCGGTCGCCGGGCCGGCGTTCACGGTGAGCGGGTACGCCCCCATCGCCCTCCAGCAGGAGCTCGTCCGGTACTGGGATACGCACGGACGCCCCAATGCACTGACGACCCTCCCCGGCGGCTCGGTCCGCATCGAGGAGCGCGGTACGGACACGCTTTCGCTGGATGGACACGACGTGGTGCTTCGGCGGCTCGGGGTCGCCGGGCTCATCTGGGGCCGCGAAACCCTGTGGCTGGACGGCGATCGCCTCGCGGCCGCGGTCACGACCGATGCCGAGTTCGACCATTTCGAAGCGCTGCGCGAGGAATACGAAGGTGCGCTCGACCGGTTCGTCACACTGGCCGCGGAGGACGCGGCGGCCGCGTTGGCGGTCGTCGCGGGCTCGGCCGCCGAGCCCGATTCAGGCGCGTTCGCGCTGGTCGGTGCCACGCTGATAGACGGGCTCGGCGGGCCACCGGTGCGAAACGCAGTGGTGCTGGTCCGGGGTGGACGAATCGCGGCGGTGGGGACGCGGGCGCGGGTGCGGATTCCGAAGGACGCTGCCGTGGTGGACTGTGCCGGCTCGTGGATCCTGCCGGGGCTGTGGGACATGCACGCACACTTCGAGCAGGTGGAGTGGGGACCGATCTATCTGGCGGCGGGCGTCACCACGGCACGGGACGTCGGGAACGAGCTGGAGTTCATCAAGAGCGTCCGCGACGCCATCGCCGGCGATCGGGCCGTCGGCCCCCGGCTGCTCCTGGCCGGCGTCATCGACGGTGGGACGCCCGAGTCCTGGGGCGTGAACGTCGCCGGCACGCCCGACGACGGCGTTCGGATGGTGGACCGGTACCACGACGCCGGGTTCCAGCAGATCAAGATCTACAGCAGCGTGAAGCTTCCCGTGCTCGCGGCCATCACTCGCGAGGCGCATCGCCTGGGGATGAGCGTCACGGGACACATTCCGGAAGGGATCGACGCGTATCAGGGCGTCACGGCCGGGATGGACCAGATCAACCACGTCCAGTACGTGTACGACGTGATCCGCCCGCCCGCCGCGGCCGACGGCACACGCCCGCCGATCGATTGGTCCGGCGCTCGGACCCGGCGCGTGGTCGCCTTTCTGCGCGCGCATCACACGGTGATCGATCCCACGCTCGCGATCGAGGAATGGATCCTCCACCCGGCGCGGCAACCGTTCGCGGAGCTCGAGCCCGGCGTGCGCAAAGTGGCGCCGGAGCTGTCGGCGCAGCTCACCCACTCGGGCGTGCCGCCCGAGCGCGAGGCCACGGCGGGACAGCGCCTCCAGGACCTCGAACGGCTGGTCGGGATCCTGCATCGAGCCGGCATTCCGATTGTCGCGGGGACGGATCAGACGGTGCCCGGCTACAGTCTGCACCGCGAGCTCGAGCTTTACGTGCAGGCGGGCTTCACGCCGATGGAAGCGATCCAGGCGGCGACCGTCGTGCCGGCGCGAGTGATGCACCTGGAGCGCGAGGTCGGCACGGTCGCGGCTGGAAAGCGGGCCGACCTGCTGGTGGTGAACGGAGACCCGCTCCACCGGATCAGCGATCTCCGCAACGTCCGCCTCGTGATCGCGAAGGGCCGGCGCTTCACCCCCGCGCCGCTGTGGCAGAGCGTCGGGTTCACGCCTTGAGGCCGGCCCGATTCGGGGCTAGGCCACGGCCCGCCCGCGGGTCCGGAGCAACGTGTCGAGCGCCTCTGCGGGCATCGCGGGCGCGAAGTAGTAGCCCTGTCCCAGCTCGCATCCCAGCTCGACCAGCGCGGCTCGCTGTTCCGCGAGCTCGACCCCCTCCGCAATGGTGCGAAGCTTGAGCGTGTCCCCCAGGCCCACGATGGCGCGAGCGAGAGCCGAGCGGTCCAGTCCGCCGCTCACGTCGTCCACGAACGGCTTCGCGATCTTGAGGATGTCGATCGGGAACTGCCGCAGGTAGCCCAGCGACGAGTAGCCGGTGCCGAAGTCGTCGATCGCGAGCTGGACACCGAGCCCCTTGAGCTCGCGGAGCCGATCGAGCGCCGTATCCGTCTGCTCCATCAGCACGCTTTCGGTGATCTCCAGAACGACGGCACTGGCGTTCACGCCCGACGCTGCCAGCGCCTGCCGCGTGGCCTCCACGATGTCCGCTTCGTGGAGCTGGCGGCCCGAGATGTTCACCGCAACCGACAATCCCAACCCCGGATGCTCAGCGTGCCAACGCGCCGCCTGCTGGCAAGCGGCGCGCAGCACCCACGCGCCGACGCCCACGATCAGTCCGGTCTCCTCGGCCAGCGGAACGAAATGCTCCGGGAGGAGGAGACCTTGCTGTGGATGATCCCACCGCACTAGTGCCTCCACACCGCGCACGGCACCGGTCTTGAGGCAGACGATCGGCTGGTAGTGGAGCACGAGGCGGTCCTCGTCGATCGCGCAACGGAGCGCGGTCTCCATCTCGAGCCGATCCTTGATGTCGGTATACATGTGCGGCTGGTACGTCTCGAAGCGACCCTTGCCTCGGCGCTTCGCGGTGTACATCGCGACGTCGGCGTTCCGGAGCAGGTCGTCGGCCGTCTCGCCCCCGGTGGTGACGGCCACGCCGATGCTCGCATTCACCTGCATCTCCGTACCGTTCAGCGCGAAGGGCTGCGCCATCGACGACGTGAGGCGCTCGAGCATCGCCGTGTGCCCGGCGAGCCCCGGAGAGTCTTCGACGAGAATCGCGAACTCATCGCCACCCAGGCGCGCCACCGTGTCGGTCGCGCGGGCGCAGGAGCGGAACCGCTCCGCCGCCAGCATGAGCAGCCGGTCGCCGTCCGCGTGGCCCAGGCTGTCGTTGACCTTCTTGAAATCGTCCAGGTCGAGGAACAGGACCGTGATCTCGTGGCCGTGCCGGCGAGCCAGCGCGAGCGCATGGCTCACCCGGTCGCGGAAGAGCGCGCGGTTCGCCAGGCCGGTCAGCGGATCATGGAACGCCTGATGAGTGAGCTGCCGCTCGAGGCGTTTCCGCTCGCTCACGTCACGGGTGTTGAGGACGATGCCGCGCACCGCGGGCTCGTCCAGCAGGTTCGTAGCGATGACCTCCGCATGCAGGACCGACCCGTCCGGCTGGCGGAAACGCCACTCGACCGGCGTCGTGACGCCGGGGAGCTGGCCGGCGTCCCGACAGAAGGCCCGCGCGCGCTCGTGCTCGTCCTGGTGGAGCAGGTCAAACACCGTGCGGTCGGCCAGCGCGGCCGGCTCGTAGCCGAGGACGCGGGAGACCGAGGGGCTGACGAAACGGATGGCGCCGTCCGGGCGGATCACGATGATCACGTCCGAGGAATGCTGCACCAGCGACCGGAACCGAACCTCGTTCTGCCGTGCCGCCGTCTCGGCGAGCAGGCGGACGTTCTCGCGGACGGCGAGCACCTGCCGCACGACGACGAGCACGGTGACCAGAACCGCGCCCACGGCCAGCCCGCTCACCGGATCCTTCCAGGGGCGGAGCACGGTCGCCAGGAGCAGGCCGTACGTCGCGATCAGGGCGACGTACGGCAGAGGACTCACGGGGTGCGGCCGGGGCCGGTGCTCACCGGGCGCGGCCGTGCCGGGAACGGGGTGCCGGTAGTAGTATTCCGCGCTGGCGATCAGGAGGAGGTAGGTGAGGAGGTAGACCGCGTCAGTCCACCCGGCGCTCCGCTCGTTTGTTTGCGCCAGCACGAGGTCGAACGTGAGGTCGGCGATGATGCTCACGCCGACGCCGGCGACCAGGAGGCGGAAAGCCCGCCGGTTCCCGTCGAGCGGACCGCGCAGCAGGACGGTCGTGATCCCGAGCAAAATCAGCAGACTGGCCAGCGGATACGCGAACGCGAGGACGGTGAGCGCGAACGTCGCGCCTCCCGCCTCCCATGTCGGGCGTACCGTGAAGAACCAGATTACGACCCCACCCCCCACGAGCACCATGGCGGCGTCGAGCGCGAACTTCCAGCGGTCCAACCGGGTGCGCCGGGCGAGGGGGAAGCAGAGAAGGGCGCCGGCGATGAGGAGGCTGTCGAGCAGGTAAAACGGGTCCGCCCAGGAGACCGGCGGATTGCTTCCGAGGGCCGTGAGGTAGTACACCGAGATCGCATTGCCGATGAGGACCGACAGGCAGCCGATCGCCAGCAGGCGGAGGGCCGTCCGGACCCCCGGGTCCAGGACCGCGTTTCGCGAGGCCAGGGCGTTGAGCCCGACGCATACCGCGTTGAGCGGCATGAACCCGATGTTGCCGAACAGGTCCCGCAGGAGCGGGCTACCCCAACCGCTCCGCTCCCACCAGAGGTAAGCGATTGCGTAACCAGCTGTTACGGCCGTGACTAGGCCCGGCCAAAGCGGCAGCCTACGGCTGCCGTCGCCGCTTCCGATGGGACGGGTCGAATTCTGTGCCTGGGACGTCACGCCACCTGGCTCGATTGGGGAGCGGGGGCGCCATAGGCAAGGCTGATGCCGGTCGCTCTAGGCGGTCCTCGCGATCCGATTCCGCAGGGCCTGGGCGCGCGCGAGGTGGCGCGCGAGCACCGGCGTCACGCGATCGATGAAGCTCCGGATCTGATCGTTGGGCGTCGCGCGCTTCGCCTGCTCCGCGAAGTCTTTCACCGCCTGATGCCGGGCGACCTCCTTCTCGATGTAGATCCGGTCGAACTCGGGTCCGCGTGGCGTCGACCGCAGCGCGATCATCTCGTCCTCGACGGCGGCGCCGAGCGGGTCGCTCGCCGGGAGACGCGGCATGAGGCCCTGCGCCTTCACCAGGCGACCGCTATCGACGCGCAGGGCGTGATGATCCTCCATCGCCGACGTCGCGAACGCCTTCACCTCGGCGTCGGTCGCCTTCTCGGCGGCGAGTGCTGCGGCGACGCTGTCCGACCGGCTGGCCTCGTCGAGGATGGCGATGATCCCCGCGTCGGTGAGCGCCGCCGCGGTCTCGACGAAGCCGTCGAGGGAGCCTCCCTCCGGCGCGTTCCCTCGGCCACCGCAGGCACCGAGCGCGAACGGCAGCATCAGCATCATGAGCGTCGCCGCGCCGCCCGACCCCACTCGCTTCATGGAGACTCCTCCGGACGAGCCGGCCGACCCAGCCTTCCAGAATACGCAGGACGGCGCCCTTCCGGCGTGATGGCCCTCACCGGGGCGCATTCTGCTCGCCACCCTTGACGACCGTTCTCTGGGGCGCCATCCGTCAGTCATCATGGTGAAACATATCACGCCGATGAGGTGAAGAATGGATTTGAGCATGAGCACGCCCGACGGATCGCGCACCCTCGTCTCCGCTGAAACGATCGATCGCTTCCGCAGCAGCATCGTGGGCTCGATCCTCGCGCGGGGCGCGCCGGGCTACGACGACGCACGGGCCATATGGAACGCCATGATCGACCGGCGACCGGGGTTGATCGTCCGCTGCGCGATCGCGGCGGACGTGGCGCAGGCGGTCCGCTTCGTCCGCGAGCACGACCTGGTCGTCGCCGTTCGGGGCGGCGGCCACAACATCGCGGGCAACGCCGTGTGCGACGGCGGCCTGGTGATCGATCTCTCGCCGATGCGATCCGTCCGGATCGACGCCGCCACCCGGACCGCTCGGGTCGGCGGTGGTGCGACGCTCGGAGATTTCGACCGCGAGGCGCAAGCGCACGGGCTCGCCACGCCCCTCGGCATCAACTCTACTACCGGTGTCGCGGGGCTCACGCTTGGCGGCGGATTCGGTTGGCTGAGCCGCCGGCACGGCCTCACCATCGACAGCCTGCTCTCGGCGGAAGTCGTCACCGCGGGCGGCGACGTGACTCTCGCAAGCGCGAGCGAGCAGCCCGACCTCTTCTGGGCGATTCGCGGCGGCGGCGGCAACTTCGGGGCGGTGACGTCGTTCGAGTTCCGGCTCCATCCCGTCGGACCCGAGGTGCTCGCGGGGATGGTCGTGCATCCGCTCGCCGCCGCGCCCGACGTCCTCCGCTTCTATCGCGACTTCCTGCCGACGACGCCGGAGTCGCTGGCGTGCTGGTTCGTGCTGCGGAAGGCCCCGCCGCTGCCGTTCCTGCCGTCCGAGTGGCACGGCAGGGAGATCCTCGCGTTGGCGATGTGCTGGTCCGGTGATCCCGAGGAGGGAGCTCGCGTCATGGCTCCACTGCGCGGCTTCGGCCGGCCGCTCGCCGACGTGGTGGCGCCGCAGCCGTTCGTGGCATGGCAGACGGTCCTCGATCCCTTGCTCGCGCCGGGCATGCGCAATTATTGGAAGTCGCACGACTTCCGGGAACTGAGCGACGGACTGATCGACGTGCTGGTCGAGTACGCCGCCAAGCTGCCCGATCCGCAGTCTGAGATCGCGTTCGCCCAGCTCGGCGGCGCCGTCAGCCGCGTGCCGGTCGAGGCTACGGCGTACGGGCACCGGGACGCGCAGTACGTGCTCAACGTGCACGGTCGTTGGGCTGACCCGGCGAAGGACGAGCAGTGCATCGGCTGGGCCCGCGAGCTGTTTCGGGCTGCAGGTCCCTTCGCCACCGGTGGTGTGTACGTGAATTTCCTGACGCAGGAGGAGGGCGACCGCGTGCGCGCTGCCTACGGGGGCAACTACGACCGGCTGGTACGGCTCAAGAACCGCTACGATCCGACGAATCTGTTCCGGGTGAACCAGAACATCCGCCCCGCTGCCTACGCCTGACCGCGTCCGGCTCCGGCGTCCGCCGGCTCACGCCGGGCTCGCCGTGGCCGGGGGGAGCGTCCAGGGATCGCTCCCGCGGCGACGCCGGACATCGCGAGCTGCGCCCGCAAGGCCGGAGTGATCCGCTTCCGCACCAGTGCCTGCGCCAGCTCAGCCACACGAAGCTCAGCGCCCGCGGCAAGCGGGCGGGCCTCGCCGCCGATCACCGCCAGCACCGGGACCCCGTCCTCATACAGCACCCGGTTCGGTGCGAGCGCCGGCACCCGGTCGCCGGGCGTGATGATGCCGGTGAGGTTGAGAGGGTCCGCCGCGCTCAGGCCTACCAGCGTGCCGGCGCCCGGCTCCCGCCGGATGGAGCGAAGCTGCCCGACCGCCTCCGGCAGCGCGAACTGCTCGCCCGCCATGCCCGCCACGAACCGGCCGCCGCGGATCTCCCCCCGCGCCTCGAGCCGCCGATAGACCCAGAGCAGCTCGCGCCAGAGCGGCGCATTCCCCTCCCGGTCGAGCAAGCGCCGGAAGATGACCCCGTAGCGGCGGAGCAGGGTGCGGGCGTGCTGCTCGATCCCGCCCTGCGCGCCCGACTCCACACCGCCCAGTAACGACCACCGTCCCGCGCTCTCGATCCCGAACGGCACCGTCCGGTGGCGGCGCGTCGCGTGCGCGAGCGGCTTCCGCTTTGCCGACGGCGTGATCAGCGCGCGCAGTCCCGTGAATCCGTCGGACGTCACCAGCCCCGCCGCAGCCAGCTCGGCCAGGGCCTGCTCCGTGTGGGTCGGGAGTAGACCGGAGCCCGCGATCAGCTCCGGGAAGAACGAGGCACCGCGCGAGCGAAGCACGTCGAGCACACACCGGGCATGCTCAGCGAGCGGCTCAACCGACGCCGCGGGCCTGCTGGCCAGCCACACGGGCAGGTGCTCGCGCAGGAAGAGCGCGACCGGGGTTGACCGAATGGGGCCGGTCGCCGCCCGGCCATCCGCGGACAAGCGCCCCCACCCCATGCGCCCTGTGAGGCAGAGCGTGTCGAGCAGCGCGGGATCGTACTCCTCGCAGCGCGCGGAGAGCACGTCGGCCTCCCACGCACCCGCCGGGAGCTCGAACCCGTCGAGCTGCTCGATCACGGCGGCGACGCCGTTCAGACCAGCCACGCGGTAGCCGGGAGCGACCCGCTGCCAGGCGAACAGGAACCGCATGAAGTCCGCCGCGCTCACCGGCTCGATCTCTGCGCGGAGCCGGTTGAGGGTGTACCGGTGAATTCGGGCGAGCAGCCGCCGATCGCACCACTCGAGCGGGGCCGAGGCTCCCGAGTCGGGGCTGAACCGTCCGCGGAGCACGACGCCTTCTCCCTCCAGCGCCGCCAGCGCGGTCTGGGCCTCGCTCTCGGTCACTGCGAGCGGGGCCGCCAGCGCCTCCGCCGTCACGGGACCCAGTATCCCGAGCCGGCTGCGCACCAATTCGCGAACATCGGGGGACCCCGGCTGTGCCTCGCCGAGCCGCTCGTTCGCGACCCAGAGCGCCGGCCCCGACGGGCTCACCGTCACGGGGTGGGCGCGGCCCTCGGCCACCAGCGTCTCGAAGCCCTCTCGCCAGGACACGCCGTCCCGACCGGCCGTACCCTCCGCTTCGGTGAGGAACCCCGATGTGAGCAGCGCGTCGTGGAGCTCGTCCGCGTTTCTGACATCGGGCCAGGACTCGTCGCGCACCCTGGCGATGGCCGCCGGGTCGAGCGCGCCAAGGTCGTCGGCGGAGGACGGCTCGAGGGTACGCCGCGCCTGGACCGCCTGCGTGCGGCGCTCTTCCAGCGGGGCGTCGTCCAGAAAGGCGTAGGGCCGCGCGTTCAGGATCTCGTGCGCGAGCGGCGACGGCTCCGGCAGATCCCGCGCGACGCAGCGGATCTCTCCGGTGCCGATCCGGCGCAACACAGCGAGCAGCCCGTCCAGGTCCATGGCCTCGCGGACGCAGTCGTCGATCGTCTGGCGCACGAGCGGGTGCTCGGGAATCTCGCGGTCGCCGGCGATGTTCTCGAGGCACGCGGCGGCGTCGGGGAACGCGGCCGCGAGCAGATCGTCCGCCTCCATCCGTTGGAGCTGAGGCGGCACCTTGCGGCCACCACGGCTCCGCGGAATGGCGAGCGCAATGGTCGCGTTCCAGCGCCAGCGGGTCCCGAACATCGGCGCGTCCAGCAGCGCCTGTATCAGGATGTCGCGCACCGTGTCGGGATGGAGGAACTGGAAGACGGTGTCGAGCGGGAATGAGTGCTGCGGGCCAAGAGACAGGAGCAGCCCATCCTCGGTGGCCGCCGCCTGAAGCTCGAAGTTGAACTGGCGGCAGAAGCGCTTGCGCAGCGCGAGACCCCACGCCCGATTCACCCGGCTTCCGAAGGGCGAATGAATGACGAGCTGCATGCCGCCCGATTCATCGAAGAACCGCTCGGCCACCAGCGTGGCCTGCGTCGGGAGCACGCCCAGCAGCCGCCGCGCCTCGGCGAGATAGTCCACGAGCTGGGCCGCGCCCGCGCGGGCGTCCTCGCCTTCGCCAAGAAGGTGTCCCACCCATTCTGCGGCACCGGCGCGATCGCCGAGCCGCGGGTCCAGCTCGGCCCGCAGCTCCGACACCGCGGCCGACAGCTCGGCGCTCCGCGCGGGCGCTTCGCCCAGCCAGAACGGAAGTCCCGGCGGCTGGCCACGGGCATCCTCCACCCGGACCACGCCCTGCTGCACCCGCAGGATGCGCCAGGAGACATTGCCGAGCTGGAAGATGTCGCCCGCCGTGCTCTCGACCGCGAAGTCCTCGTT
Organism: Gemmatimonadota bacterium; assembly: GCA_041488455.1. Taxonomy (GTDB): domain Bacteria; phylum Gemmatimonadota; class Gemmatimonadetes; order Gemmatimonadales; family GWC2-71-9; genus DASQPE01. Next base: position 5,093 of record JBGPPG010000018.1, on the reverse strand, counting down.
GACCGTGCCGAGGAACGTGCCTTCCGGCTCGAGCACCACCCGGTAGTCGGCGGTGTCGGGAATCGCGCCGCCCGAGGTGATCGCGAGCAGCCGCGCGCCGCGCCGTCCCCGAAGCCGGCCGTTCACCGCGTCGTGGTGGATCAGCGCCGCCCGCCGCCCGCGCCGGGTGGAGAACCCGGATGCGAGCATCCCGACTACGGCCTCGAACTCCTCGCGCCCGAGCTGCCGGTAGGGGTAGGCGCGCCGCACCAGCTCGAAGACCGCGTCCACCGGCCAGTCTTCGCACGCCGATTCGGCGACGATCTGTTGGGCCAGCACGTCGAGCGGCTGGTCCCGGAGGACCAGGCGATCGAGCTTGCCGTCCTTCACCGCGCGGAGCAGCGCCGTGGACTCGACCAGCTCGTCGCGGGACAGGGGGAAGAGCCGCCCCTTCGGCGTGCCGGAAACGGTGTGGCCCGACCGCCCCACGCGCTGGAGGAAAGTCGAGATCCGCCGGGGCGATCCCAGCTGGCACACGAGATCCACATGGCCGATGTCGATGCCCAGCTCGAGCGACGCCGTCGCGACGAGAGCCCTGAGCTGCCCCGCCTTGAGCCGTTCCTCCGCGTCGAGACGCGTTTCCTTCGCCAGGCTGCCGTGGTGCGCGGTCACGGCGCTCTCGCCGACGCGCTCGGCCAGGTGTCGGGCCACTCGTTCGGCAAGCCGGCGCGTGTTGACGAACACGAGCGTCGTCCGGTGCGCGCGGATCAACTCCGCGAGACGGTCGTAGAGCTCCGTCCACACCTCGCCCGCCATCACCGCTTCGAGCGGAGACTTCGGGAGCTCGAGCGCGAGGTCGAGGTGCCGGCGGTGCCCCTCGTTCACGATCACCGGCGGCAAGCCGGCGCCGACCAGCCAGCTCGCGGCCTGCTCGATCGGCTCCACCGTCGCCGAGAGCCCGATCCGCTGCACCGGCTGCCGCGCCACGTGGGCCAGACGCTCGAGGCTCAGGGCCAGATGCGCGCCGCGCCGCGACTCCAGTACCGCGTGGATCTCATCTACGATGACGGTACGGACACTGCGCAGCATCTCCCGGCTCCGCTCCGCGGTGAGCAGGAGATAGAGTGACTCGGGCGTGGTGACGAGGATGTGGGGCGGGGACTTGAGCATGGCCGCGCGCTCGGCGGCCGGGGTATCGCCGGAGCGCACCGCGGCCGTGAGCCGGGGAGCGCCGAATCCCATCTCTTCCGCCAGCCGCCGGATCTCCCGCCGGGGCTCCGCGAGGTTCCGGTGCACGTCCGTGCTGAGCGCCTTCAGCGGCGAGACGTACACCACCCGGGTTTCCTCCGGGAGCGTGCCCGCCAGGCTTTCGCGCAGCAGCTCGTCGAGGGCAATCAGGAACGCGGCCAGCGTCTTGCCCGAGCCGGTGGGTGCCGCGATCAGGGTGTCATGGCCGGCGCGAATGGCTTCCCAGCCGCGGCGCTGCGGCGGCGTGGGCGCGCCCAGACGATCGGAGAACCAGCGCTGAACGACGGGATGAAACCCGGACATTACCATAAGTTAGAAATATATCCTCCACCGCCTACCTTTCTGCTCGGGTCGTGCCCGCCATCACCGACCCGGTCTCCGCCCCCTCGCACGTTGGAGGAAACACAACCTGGAGGAATCCATGCCAGTGAAGCGGCGGTCCACCAAGCGCAAGACGAAGCGGAAGTACGGCCCGGCCGCCACGCGGGCCGTGGGGCGCGAGCTGCGCCGGCAGAAGAAGGGCACCCTGCGGAGTGGGAAGAAGGGCCATGGCGGGAAAGTGAAGAGCCGGAAGCAGGCCATCGCGATCGCGCTTTCAGAAGCCCGCAAAGCGGGTGCAAAGGTACCCCGGAGGAAGCGGAAGTAGCCCCGACCTACGCGCGGCGCCTCGGTCTCTTTTCCGGCACCATGGCCGTCATCGGCGGCATCATCGGTGGCGGGATCTTCCGGACGCCCGCGACCGTCGCCGAGCGGGTCGGATCGCCTGCCCTCACCCTCGCGGCGTGGATCGCCGGCGGCGTGATCGCGCTGATCGGCGCGCTCTGCTTCGGGGAGCTGGGGCAGCGGTGCCCCAAGGCGGGCGGCGGTTACGTGTACCTGAGGGAGACCTGGGGCCCGCTCGCGGCGTTCCTGTACGGGTGGGCCCTCCTGCTGGTGATCGCCACGGGTGCGATGGCCGCGGTCGCGGTGACCTTCGCGAACTACGCGCTGGCGCTCGCCGGCCTGCCCCCACGACTCACGGTTCCGGTGGCGATCGGCGCCATCGTTCTGCTGAGCGGGATCAACTGGATCGGGGTCAAGCCCGGGGCCGTGACCCAGAACGTGCTCACATTGCTCAAGCTCGGGGCCCTGGCGGCGCTCATCACGGTGGGGCTGTCGGCGGTCGTGCCCCAGTCACCGCCGGTGGCGCCGCCCCCCACGCCCCACGGCTTGCCGGGCATCGTCGTGAGCCTGGGGGCCGCCCTGGTCCCCGTCCTCTTCACCTACGGCGGCTGGCAGCAGACCAACTTTCTCGCGGAAGAGATCATCGACCCCGAGCGGAACCTGCCCCGCGCCCTGCTGCTCGGAGTCGCCATAGTCGTGGCCGTGTATCTCCTCGCGAACCTGGCATACCTGCGGGTGCTCGGCACTGCCGGGCTCGCGGCGAGCACTGCGCCCGCGGCCGACACGATGCGGCGCCTCCTCGGTCCCACCGGCGGGACCCTCATCGCTGCGGGGATCGCCGTCTCCACGCTGGGCTTCCTGAATCTGGTGATTCTCGTCACGCCGCGAGCGCTCCAGGCCATGGCGGCCGACGGCGTGTTCTTCCCCCGCCTCGCGCGCCTCCATCCGGTGCATCGGACTCCGACCGCGGCCATCGCGCTTCAGGCCGGGTGGGCGATCGCGCTCACGCTCTCGGGAACCTTCGGACAGTTGGTGGACTACGTCGCGTTTGCCGACTGGATCTTCTTCGGACTCACCGTCGCAGGTCTCTTCGTCTATCGCGCGCGCGACCGGGAGGCCGGGCGGTCGCCCGGTGGCTTCCTCGTGCCGGGCTTTCCGTGGACCGCGGGATTGTTCGTGACGGCGGCGCTCTTCGTCGTCGTGAGCTCGGTGCTGGCGAATCTGCGGAATGCTGCGGTGGGGACGCTGCTGCTCGCGCTGGGGATCCCGGTATACGCCTATTGGAGCCGCCGGTCGCGGAGCCGTGCGGGCTGATGGGGCCGCTTGTCGCCGGCTAGGCCGGCCACCCTCGTGGCCTGGCCTCGGCCAGGAGAATCAGGGTGCGGATGGCTGTGGCGGCGTGCAGCGTGGCGGGGAGAGCGAGCGGCGGCGGCTCGTCCGGAGGGGAGCCGTTCTCCCGGGTAGCGGCCTCCGATGCAGCGAGCGCCTGCGCGAGGCCCGGGGGAATGGGGACGGCATGTTCCGCGGACCGGAGCACCAGCTGCTCGACCGGGGACTGGTCTCCTTCGTCGGTCGTCGTGGCAGCCTCCACCAGCACGAAGCCCACCGCCGGCACCCAGATCGGCCCGACCGACAGCCCGGACAGAAGCGCCGGCGTCAGCGGGAGGCTTTCGCCCCGAAGCGTGATCACGCCGAACCCCCGCTCGCCAACCCGGCGTCGGGGATGCAGGAGAGCGGCGTAGTTCCACGGCAGGGTGGCCGCCCGCGCCTGGGCCACGGCCGCATCCAGCATTCCGCGTACGGCGTGGACAAGGCCGTCGTTGCCGACGGAGCGGCGATCGGTCATGCTCGCCTCTGGGAGGGTCGGCTGAACGTCACGCGTGTACGGTGACTTGTCAACTTGGCGTGACCACCGGCCGGCCGGGATGGACCTTGCCCTCGCTGCGCGCCTTCAGATACTCGTAGATGGCGCCGAGCTTGTCCTCGTCCATGGATCCGGTGAAGCTCGGCATGCCGTTGGCTGCCCGGCTCCCGCGCATGACCCGCCAGTACTCCTCGTGATCCACCCGGCCGGTCCGGAAGCTGCTTATCAGGTAGGGCGCGATAGTGCTGCCTTCGGCATCCTGGCCGTGGCACCGGGCGCAGTCGTGATTGTAGTACTTCCAGCCGGTGTACAAGGTGGCGTTGACGGTATCCCGCGCCGCCGGGTGGTACGGATCGCTGTCGGGCCCAACCGGGGGCTTTCCGGGCGGAACGGTGGGGTCGGCCCTGGGCGCCCGCTCGATGTCGGTTGGCCGTCCCGAATCGGCGGACACGGGGCCGGCGCGGTCGCCCGGTGAAGGGGCGGGTTCCCGGCGACCGCAACCGCCGATCGCCACCAGGCACCCGAGCATCGCCGCGCTCAGGGCGACGCGGCCCATTGCGATCATGCCGCCAGCTGTCTCATGCATGAATGCCTCCCTCCGTGGTTCGAGAACGAGCGGCCCGCCTGGCATGGGGTGTGAGCGGGCTCACAGCGGCTCCTGCGACCTGCCCGTAACCTCGCACGGCGCCACCCGGTCCATTGCGGGAACGGTTGCATTCCCGACCCGCGAGACCTCGTCTGTGACGCCATCTCGCGCGGCCCCATCGTTTTGGGGGGTGCCGGTATGGCCGGGCACACGGTCTGAAGCCGGGCATACGCGTTGCAGACAAAGCCCCAGTCCAGCCTGGTCCACAAACAAGTCACCACGCGCGCGAGCTGATCGTCGTTGGAGCAGGTCCCATGGGTCCTGGCTCGCGTCACCCGAGCCGCCCGCGCGCGCTTCCCGTCGGAGTCTACGCCATGGTCACGTTTCTCAAGAGTCTGCGCCGTCCGGAGACCGAGGCGGCAAGCGCCGCCAGCCAGCGTGAGCGCTCGGTCGCTCGCGAATACGCCGCGCTCGAGGCGCTCGTCGTGCGGGCCGAGAAGGCCGCCGAGCAGCTTCGATCGCTGGAATCGATCTCCGAGACCGCGGCCGCGCTCGATGCCATGCAGGAGCGCTTCGCCGGGGTGGAGGGCCGCCTCGCCGGACTCGAGCAGGTGGGCGCCCGCTTCAGCGGCGTAGAGGAGCAGGCCGACCGGGTGATCAAGGCCCAGACGCGCGCCGACGTGCAGCTGGCCCACGCGGCCGAGGGGGTCGAACGTCTCCAGAGCCAGCTCGGCGCCGTGGGCGACAAGGTGG
>JBGPPG010000017.1:0-38649 GCA_041488455.1 Gemmatimonadota bacterium | reverse complement strand
GGACGCCGTTCGCGCCCGGGAAGCCCTGCCCACGCCTTCCCGAGCCGCGCTCGTCGCACGCCGCCGGGCCCGCGGCAACCTCGGCAATCTGGACCTCCCCGTCGTCCGCGCGCGGATCCGACGCGCCCGGCGCTGGGCCGCACGCGAGCGGCGGCGCTTCGACGCCGCGATGGTTCGGCTTGCCGGGCCGCGCAGGCGTGCCCGGCGATGACGGCAGAGCGGAAGCGGCGGCATCTGCGCATTCTCGAGCTCATCAGCACCCGGGCGGTGAGGACTCAGGAAGAGCTGGCCGAGATGCTGACCGTCGACGGTTGGGAGGTCACCCAGTCGTCCGTGAGCCGCGACATCGCGGCGCTCCGGCTGGTGAAGATGGAGGGCGCCTACCGCCGTGCGCCGCCAAGCCGCCGGGTGGTCACCGATCCCGACCAGCAGCGGATCGCGGAGGGGGTGCTCTCCTGCGACACTGCCGGCGACACGCTGGTGGTGGTGCGCACGGCGCCGGGCGAGGCGAACCGCGTGGCGGTGGCGATGGACCGGCTGGCCTGGCCCGATGTGGTGGGGACGATCGCGGGGGACGACACGATCTTCGTGGCGGTGCGGGATGCCAGGGGGCAGCGACGCGCGTTGCGCAGCATCCGGGGGCTGGTCACGAATGGTTGAGGTGGCCCGTTGGAAAAGAAAAGCGGCCCCGAAAGGGGCCGCTCTCTTTTCTCCAGTTCAGGTCCGGCGAGGAGTTCAGTTGGTTTGCAACGTGATCTGCGCGTCGAAGAAGGTATCCCCTCCGCGATCGAGCGCCTCCACGGCCAGCTTGTTGTTGCCGATCTGCAATCCACCCTGGCCCACCGGGACGACGAACGTGAACGGACTGCCGATGCTGGCGCAGCCGTCGTGGAGGACGAGGCTGTTCGCTGATCCCGTGAGCGGCGTGCCGTTCAGATAAATCTGCACGTCGTTGTCGATCGAGACCTGAATCGTGGCGCTCGTCGTTCCCTGCGGCACGAAGAAATCCCGCCGCAGGAGCAGGACAGTCTGCGCGGCCCAGCCCGTGGTCCTGATGTCAGCTTGGCACCCCGACGGGGATGGAACGGACACGACGTTCCCGAACGGGGCTGTGCCGGTTAGCCAGGTGGTCAGGGCGCTGAGGTCGCCGTTGGGCCACCCGGCAGGGTACTGGATACCGCTGCGGCAGTCGTCCGTGCCGATATTAACCGCGGCTCCGAACACGGTCGCGGGCGTCGTGGATGAGGGGCCGTTGGTGCAGGTGCCGGTCGCGAACGTGTAGGTCCACCCAGCAGCGCCGAAGAGCGGTGGATCTGGCGCCTTGAAGGTGAACGTGACGGAGCTCGGCGTAAAGCACACCTTCGGGCGATACGCCACCGTGACCGGCCCGTCCGGTCCGCTGGGGCAATTGTCCTCGTTCGGTACGGTCGCCGTCAGGGTGGCGCCCTGCGCGGCCGTGGTCCAGTTGAACGTGGCGATGCCGTCGGGGCCCGTGGTCACCACGGTGGCGCCGAAGCTGACGGGAACGCCGGGGATGGGGTTCCCGGGGATGCTGAATGATCCGGCGCTCGTGGCTTTGACGGAGACGTTCCCCGGGCCCGAGACGAATCCGCCCGCCGGTGACACGATGCTCAGGGTCGCCGGATTGCTGTTGATGTCCACGGTGCCGAACGGGCTGAACTTGCCGGTGAAGCCGCCGGGGCCGCCCCCCAGCAGGATCGTCGCGTGCAGCTCGGCCGGCAGGAAGAGCGTCTTGGCGAACGAGCCAAGCCCGTTGCTCACGGCGCGCCAGCTCGCCGCCGCGAAATTGCGAGGCTTTGCCGTTGCACTGCCGATCACGGTCGAGCAGTCGAGGAAGGCCGCGGTGACGGGCGGCAGAACCTCGACGTCGCCAAAGTTCGTGCCGGTAGGCAGCTGATCCACGAAGTGGGCTATCAGCAGGCTCGGGTTCCCCGTGTTGTCAGCCACATTGCAGATCCCGACGATCACCTTGTTCTGCTGGACAATCTGCGCGTTCGGGTTAGAGGAGGTGATCTCGAAGAATTCCGGGAACTGGTGCAGGCTCGTGAGGAGCTGGGGCCCGTCGGGCAGGCGCTGCACGGTGACGACCGTCGTGTTGTTGACGCTGCCTGCCGGGAAGGAGGCGCCGCCGGTCTGGCTGCCTGTCACGATCGTGGCGGGGGCGTTGGGCGTGACCACGCCAACCCCGGCGTCCGGGCTGTTGCCGGTTACCGGTAGCGCGGTCAGGCATTGAAGCCGCTTCACCAGATCATCCACGACCTGGTCCTTGGTCGTGAAGTTTCCCAGGTTGGGCTGCGGAGGATTCTGGAGCTTCCCGGCCTTGAGGTCGCTTTGCAGGCGATTGATGATCTGCACCGCGAACTGCTGCGCCGGAGTCTGTTGCGCCTTGGCCAGCGCAACGCCCAGGAGGTTGGAGACGACCTGGAGCGCGATCAGCGGCGGGCTGAATCGCGGATAGACGTATCCGAGCTCGGTGAGGATCTGCTGGATCGCCGTGGCCTGCTTCGCGGGGTAGTTGCCGCATACGGGCCCGGTCGTCGTGCTCGTGGCGAACGAGGGACTCTCGGGCGACTCAGCGGGTCCTGTCGGTGCGCTCGCGCGGTCGCTCCCGGAGCACGCTCCGAGCAAGAGACTGGCACCGACGAAACACACGGTGGAATGGCGCCGCATCCAGACCTCAGCGGTTGGGGCCTACAGCCTCGGAGCCCCGGCGGTTTGCCGGGACGATGGGTGTATGAGTTGTTGACAGGGGGAGAATGTGCTACCGGGGGTGCAAATGCGCCAGTGCGGCGGCCGTCGCATGCTCGCCACACCTATGGCTTTCCGACCAGCTCCTTGAACCGCGGATTCGATTGCAGGTCCCGGAACCACCAGCCCGGGTCATCCGCGAGACCCTTCCGGCGATCGGGCTGCGCGGCCACGTAGACGGCCAGCGCGCGGACCGCCGCGGCGTCGTCGTGCAGCAGCGTGTACACGAACGCCGCCACCGACGAGAGCTCACCTGCTGGGTCGATCTCACCGTTCCCCCGGGACCGGGCCGCCACGTGGCGCGCGCTGTCGGCCAGCCCGGCCCTGGCGATGATCGCCGCGACGATCATCCGGCCGAAGAGTTGACGGTAGGCGCGGTCCTTGGGCGCGACGCGGGCGAGCAGGCTGTCCTGAAGCCGCCACGCCCTGCTGACGTCCGGCTCGGCCGCCTTCGTCGTCATCATCCACATGTCGCACTCGACGAAGTCCGCGCTGGAGGGAAAGCGACGCTGGCCCTCCTCGCACCAGTGCCGCGCATCCACGAACTGGGCCAGGTCGTAGGACGCGAAGAACAGCCGGTTGAGGATCACGTCGGCGTTGGCGAGATAGGCATCGGCCTCGTAGGCCCGCCGCGCGGCGAGCTTCGCATCCGTCTCGCCTCCCGCCTGGAAGTACAGGTGGCTCAGGGAGGCCCAGGCGCCTGCTTGGGACGGCGAAATCCTCACCGCCGTCTCGAGATCCGACCGCGCCGCCTCGAAGAGCTTCTTCGCCGCGACCGGGTCCGGCTCGAGCCGTAGCAGCCATCGCCAGTACTGGAGATTGCCGCGGATCTCGAGCGCGTCGGCGTTGGTGGGCGACCGCTGGACCGCTGCGTTGGCGAGCGTCATCCCCCGATCAATCCAGGGCGCCGCCTTGACCGGGTCCATGCCCACGAGCCGGGATCGCCGGTACGCAAGCGCGGCCCGCTGAAGGCCGGGCTCGGTCCACGACGGGTCGAGCCGGTCCGCTTGAGCCAGCAGTGTGTCCGCCTGGCCGAACGCGCGATCCACCGCGCCCGACGTATCGTCGGCCGACGCCAGGGAGTCACCGCGGCTCCGGGCCTCTTCGGCGCGCTGGACCAAGGTCCAGGCCATCAGGTTGCTGGTGGCTTCCCGCTGCTCTCTCAGGCGGACTTCCTTACCCAGCAGCTCGCGTAGGCTGGCCGCCACGGCCTGGGTGAGCGAGTCCCGGATCGACAGAAAGTTCGCCGCCGGCTGCTCGAACGTGCTCCGGTGGATGTCGGCCCCGCTCACCCCATCCACCAGGCGTACCGTGACCCGCAGACGGTCCCCCGCCGGCTCGATGTCCCCGCTCACCAGCGTGCCGACCCGAAGCGCGCGCGCGACGCTGTCGGGGGCGACGTTCCGCCCGCGAAACGGCGCCACTCCGTTCTTCGAGATCACCTCCAGCGTGGGGACCTGTCCGAGCTCGCGTATCAACCCCTCGGTGAGACCCGTGGCGATCGGCTGAAGCGAGTCCTTGCCGCTCAGGTCCTTGAAGTAGAGCACGGCGATGCGGTTCGCATCGAAACCGCTCGCCGCCACCGGCGCCTTGCGGGCGGCGGCGCCGCCCCACCTGAGCCACGCGAAGGCGCCGGCGCCGGCGGCCACCAGCACCGCCGCGCCCGCCGCGAGGTACAGCCAAGGGCGCCGCTTGGCCGCCGGCATCTGCGCCGTCCGCCTCTGCCCTGTCGGCAGCATCCGCGGGATCGTGCGGAGCGTGATGCGCGAGTAGTCGGCGTCCCGGAGCGCCTCCGAGAATTCCTGCATCGTCTTGAAGCGATCCGCGGGGACCTTGGCCAGGGCCAGCATGATGATGGCCTCGACCTCGTCCGGGATCGATTGCCGCACCACCTGGACGCTCGGTACCGCCTCCAGAGAATGTCGGGCGAGAATGGCCATCGCCGTGGGCCCGGTGAACGGCGGCTGCCCGGCCAGGAGCTCGTAGAGCACGCATCCGAGGCTGTAGATGTCGGACCGGGCGTCCACCTGCCCGCCCATCGCCTGCTCGGGGCTCATGTAGTACGGCGTGCCGACCGCCATACCGGTCTCGGTGAGCTTCTGCCCGCCGGCCTCGTCCACCGCCCGCGCGATCCCGAAGTCCGCCACCAGCACGTGGCCGCCCGAGAGCAGGATGTTCTCCGGCTTGATGTCCCGGTGCACGATGCCCCGGCCGTGGGCGTAGCCGAGGGCGTCCGCGGATTCGCGAACCAGCTGGATTGCTTCCTCGATCGCGAGCTGCTTCTCGCGGTCGAGCTTGCTCCGAAGGGAATCGCCCCCCTCCACGAACGGCATCACATAAAAGAGGAGCCCTTCGGCGGCGCCCGAGTCGAACAGACCGAGGATGTTCGGATGCTGGAGTCTGGCGGCGAGCTTGATCTCGCGGAGGAAGCGGTCGGCACCCAGTGAGGCCGAGAGCTCGGGGCGCAGGACCTTGATAGCGACCTTCCGGTCGTGCCGGAGATCCTGGGCGAGGAAGACCGTGGCCATCCCCCCACGACCGAGCTCCCGCTCGACCGCGTACCGGTCGGCAAGGACCAGGCGCAGCCTCTCCAGCGTGTCGCTTACGAGGGCGTCACTCACCCGCGGCCTCGGGCTCGAGGACGGTGCTTAGGTGTCGAATAGATCCATCGAGTATATCGAGGTGGGGGCCCGGGCGGCAGGATTGCCGAGGGTCACCCCGCCGCCACGGGCGCGCCCAGCGCTGCTAGCATGTCGCCCGCGGACGGCCACCGGTCGGCGGGATCCTTGGCCAGGGCCTTCACGATCGCCTCGGCCAGGGCGACCGGCGTCTCCGGCTTGAGCACGCGGAGGTCCGGCGCCGCGTCGTGCATGTGCTGATGCAGCACGAGCATGAGATTCGGATGGTTGAACGGCGGCCGGCCGGCGACGGCCTCGAACAGGAGGCAGCCGAGCGCGTAGAGGTCGGTGCGCTGGTCCACGCCGCTCCCGCCCTGGATCTGCTCGGGGCTCATGTACACCGCGGTGCCGAGCGTCGTCCCCGCCCGGGTCAGGGCATTGGCCCCCGACACCTGGACCGCTCGTGCGATGCCGAAGTCGAGCAGGATCGCCCCCGCGCTGGTCAACACGACGTTCTCCGGCTTCACGTCGCGGTGGATGACGCCTCGAGCGTGCGCGTACCCCAACGCCCCGAGCAGGTCGGCCGCGAGCCGCTGGACCTCGTCCAGCGGTAGCGGACCGGTCGCGTCCAGCCGCTGCCGGAGTGAGGGCCCGTCCGCGAACGTCATTGCGTAGTAGACCAGCCAGCCCTGATCGCCGGCGTCGAGGAGCCGGGCGATGTGCGGGTGGTCCAGCTTCCGCGCGAACTCGATCTCGCGCAAGAACCGGTCGGCGGCCACGCTCACCAGCAGCTCCGGATGCAGCACCTTGAGCGCGACCACGGTTCCTGCGGCATTGCGCGCCCGAAAGACGCAGGCACCGCCGCCCCGGCCGATCTCCTGCTCGACCTTATACAGGGTCCCGAGCCCGCTCTGTACCATCGCCAGAAAGTCGCGCGCCATCATTCCATCATTATAGAAACAGATCCTGCCGCACTCGCTGGCGGACGCCCCACCAGAGCGCCCCCAGCAGATTGGACCGCCTGAGCCTCACACTGGCCTCGCCAGTGACACCGGCGCGCCACGCCGGGCCGGCGGGCAGCCGAACGCGGGCCTCGAGAGCTCGGGCCGCCCCCGCCGCCGGGGCGACGCTCCGGACGACCGCGAGGACCGGATGGGCGACGTCGGCGAAAGAGATCACGCTCACCGCCTGACCGGGCTGGACCGCACTCGCGCCTCCCCCACCTAGCAGGACGCGGAGCTCGACCGAGTCCAGATCCGCGACCGTGACCACGGTATCTCCGCTATCCACGCGCCGGCCCGTCATCCGCTCGGGATACGGCGTCACCACCTCGCCCTCGGAGCGGGCCCGGAGAACCAGCGCTCCGAGCCGGGCATCGATCTCGGCCAGCTCCGCCTCGAGTCCCCCGCGAGCCGCCGCCATGCGCTCGGCCTCTGCGGAGGCCCCGTGCGCCCGGGCCCGGGTCTCTTCCGCGCGGAGGGAGTCGCTCGCGCGGGCGCGGGCCGCCCGCTCCTGGTCCAGCGCGAGATTCACGACCCGCACGATCGGCGCACCGGCCCGCACGCGGGTGCCCTCGTGGGCCAGCACCTGCGTGATGATGCCGCTGTCCGGCGCCACGACCGGCGCAGTGAGCGCCGGGGCGGCGGTGAAGGGGCCGGTGACGGTGATCCAGCGTGGGATCACGACAAGAGCAAGAAGCGCCGCCGCGCCGAGACCGATGGTCCAGCGGCGGCCGCGGCTCGCTCGCCAGGCGGCCCGCCGGGTTCTGATCGCGAGCGCCGCCGCCCGCCCCCACTCGACCACGGGCTTCCACGCGATCCGTACGAACACGAGCCCGGCAAGGGCGACGCCGATCGCTCCGAGTGTATCGCGGGCCCACCCCAGCACCAGCCCGGCCAGAATGACAAAGATGATTGTGATGTAAACCGCCGCCAGGGCCGCGTATATAAGGAAAACCCTACGCTCGCGCTCCGTAGTGTTCGGCTCGGGCACGTCGAGCCGCAGCAGGCGCTGCTTGACCGCCCACGCGAAGTAGGCGAAGGCGCGTTGGCGGAGGTTCGGGATCTCGAGCCAGTCGCTCAGCGCGAAGTAGCCGTCCAGCGGAATGAGCGGGTTCATGTTCGTGATGATCGTGGTCACGCCCCCGATCAGCATCGCGGAAACCGCGAGATTCGAGACCAGAGTGCCCGGCACCGCGGCCCACCAGACGATCGCCGCCAGGCTCGCGATCACGAACTGGATCCATGACCCGGCCGCCGTCACCCACAGCCGTGCCCGGAGGTCCGGGAAGGTCCACGCATCGTTCACATTGCAGTAGAAAGCGGGCTCGAAGTACACGAGCATGAAGCCCATCTCGTGGACCTCACCGCCGAAGTGCTTGCAGGTGTATGCGTGACCCAGCTCGTGGATGCCGATGACCAACAGGCTCACGAACCAGAAGATGAAGACGGTGCCCGGCGTGAGCGCGCTCAGCGAATAGAGCGACTTCACCGCTGTGCCGAACTCGGACCAGGTCGCTGCGAGCACCAGGAAGTAGATCGCGAAGAGCGCGACCGAGGCGGCGATGAATCCGGGAGTGAAGCACCACCGGAGCCAGGGCATCGTCCGGTCGAGAAGGGTGTCGGGATCACCGACCGACCAGCGCATCCGGAGCAGCTCGCCGCGGAAGAGCGGACGCCGCCGCCGCCGGCTCCGGTCGGCGCGCAGTCGCTCGAGCTCGAGCGTGGTCCGCTCGGCGAGCGAGCGCTCCATCAGGCCCATGCCGCCGAGCTTCCGGGCGAACCCTTCGATCGCGCCGACCGAAAGCCGGAACCCCTCTTCGGCGAGTGTGGCCGCGACCTCGGCGATGCTCCGGCCGTCGAACGACTGGAGCACGAGCGCTTCCACCGGCCGGAAGCGGAAGTACTTGTGCGTCACCGGGTCCTTCACGATGAAGGACTGCTCGCCCCGGTAGACCTGCTCCACGAACCTGAGGTCGGCCCTATGCCGCGGCCGGACGCTCACCGGCCGGGCCTCGTCAGCCGTTCGCCGGGCGCGAGCCCGCTCACCACCTCCACCCGCCCGCCGCCCAGGTCGGCGCCGAGCGTCACGGCCCGCAGTGCGGTGCGGCCGTTCTCCCACACGAGTGCATACCCGTCCTCGCCGATGATGTCGCGCGGCACGACCACCACGCGCCGCCGCTCCCGCCCCAGGCGCACGGTGACGCTCGCCCCCGGCAGGAGGTGTGAGCCCGGGGCCAGCTCGAGTACCGCCTCCCTGGTTCCGCTCGCCGGATCGATCGCCGGAGACGCCTGGACCACGCGGCCCCGGGCACCCGCGCCGTCGCCTGCCACGACCTGCGCGGTGAGCCCCGGCTTGAGATCGGCGGCCGCCGCTTCCGGCACGCGTACGCGTGCGAGGAGCGGGCTCATCGCGGTCACCCGGAAGAGCGTATCTCCCGGCGCGACCAGGCGGCGGGGCCGCGCAGCCCGCAGGGTGACGACGCCCGCGAACGGGGCGGTGATGCGGGTGAGCTCCAGGTCCCGCCGTGCCTTGGTCACCGCCAGCTCGGCCTGCCGGTACTGGGTCTCGGCGGCCTCGGAGTCCGCCACGGTGGCGGCGCCCGAGACGGTCAGCTCCCGCAGCCGCTTGACCAGTTGCGCTGCGTTCGCGTCGGCGTTTTCCGCCTGGGCGAGCGCGATCTCCTGATCGGGGCTCTCCAGCTTGGCCAGGAGCTGTCCCGGCTCGACCGTCGTCCCGAGGTCAGCCAGCACGGTCTCCACGGTGCCCGCGGATCGCGCCGCGACCACGGCGTCGTGCTCCACGTAGAGCTGCGAAGGCAGCGCAAGGGGGACCTCGATGGTGGTGGTGTCCACCGTGACCAGTGCGAGGCCGGTAACGGGTGCCTCCGCCCGGGCCGGGGCGGGCTCGCTCCCGCACCCGGACACGGCCAGCGCGGCCGCGGCGACAAGCGGTAGGGCCAGGTTCCGTCTCATGCCCACATCCTCCACCACAACAGGCGAAGTTGCCGCGCCGGCTCGCGGAAGAGCCGACCCGCCACCGAGGCCGGCGCGGTCAGCACCCGCACGTAGGCCGCCATGCCGGGACGCAGAAGCCCGTCGGAGTTCGGCACGACCGCCCGGACCGGGAAACGCACCATATCGGCGCTGTCCACCGGGGCCCGCGCGATGGACGTTACCCATCCCGTGAACGTCCGCTGTGGCATGGCGTCGACTCTGAGTCGAATCTCCTGGCCAGGCGCGACGCGGGGGATATCGCGCTGGTCCACGCCGAACTCGATCTCCAGCGTGTCCGTCCGGCCAACCGTCAGAACCAACTCCCCCTCATCCACCTTCGCGCCGAGCCGCTCGCCCGGCCGCGGCGTGAGCACCATTCCCGCCACGGGTGATCGGATCACCGTGGCCGCGAGCCGCTCGTCGACCACCGCGGTCTCGCGGCGGTAGGTCTCTGAGCGCATACGCTGGAGCCGCTCCTCGGCCGCGTCACCCCGGCTGGCGGCCTGCGCCGCCGAGCGCTCGCTCGCTGCGGCGGCCGCCGCCGAGGCGTCCCGTTCCGCGCGAAGCTCGGCGTCCCGGAGCGCCACGACCGGCGCGCCCCGGGCTACGACCGAGCCTTCGGTCACCAGCACGCGCTCGATGATGCCGGGCACCAACGCCCGCACATCTGTTCGGTCTACCGGCCGGAACACCGGGTTCGATCCGCTCACGCGGAAGGGCCACTGAACCACTGTGAGCCCGATCAGTACGACGGTGGCCGCCCCCGCGTAGAGCAGCCGCTTCCGCCTCGGGATCGCGAACAGCGCCCGCTTCTTCTGGGCGATCGCGCTGAACGCGTCCACCATCGGGACCTGCGCGTACAGCTGCGCGTTCCGGACGGCCACGGTCGTCTGGTTGGCGAGGATCGTGGCCAGCTCGCGCTGGGTTTCGGTCGTGAAGTCGGGCGCCTGCGCTTCGAAAAACAGGATCCCCACCACACCTTCTTCGTCGGTGAGCGGGAGATACAGCCCGCTCCCCACTTTGTCGCTCTCGAGGTCCGATCCGAAGATCGTGAGGAACGTCCGCTCGGCGTCCGTCGTCGGGGCCGTGCGATCGGACAGATAGAACGGCTCGCCCCGACCCGCGGCCCACGCCGCCCGGACGGCGAGGTCCTGGAGGCCTGGGTCCTTCGGGTCCACCTGTTCCTGCCCCGCGATCGCGCGGATGTCGCACCGGCCCTTGTCGTAGAGCGCCACCGCCCCGCGATCGAACTGGAGCGCCCGGGTGGAGAGATTCACGACCGACCGGAGCACCCGGTCCAGGTCCAGCGTGGCGGTGATCTCACGGCTGATCTCGAGCAGGAGCGCCAGATCGCGCGCCCGCTTGTCGGCGGTGTGGAGCTGGGCGTTACGGAGGGCGATCGCTGCGCTCGCTGCCAGCCCCTCGAACAGCTCCCGGTCCTCTTGATCGAAGACGCCGTCGCCCGTGCGCTTGCCGGACACCTGGATCGCGCCCACCGTCGCTCCCCGCGCGATCATCGGCGACGCCATCACCGTGGTCGCGGGCTCGTCCCCGGCCCGGTCCACCGAGGGATCGAAGCGCGGATCCTCCATCGCCCGGGTGACGATCGTGGTCCGTTGTTTCCGGGCCACATCTCCGATGAACCCGGTACCCACCGGCATCTGGGCCCCAACCAGCCGCTGGCCCGCTCCTCCCACCGCGAGGCGGCAGCGGAGCATGTCCCCCTCGGCAATCCAGAGGGAGCCGGCCTCGGCGCCCAGGGTCTCGAGGACGGTCTCGAACACCCGCGGGAGGAGCTCGTCGAAATCGAGCGAGGAGTTGAACTCCTGGCTGATGCCGCGCAGCTGACGGAGGCGCTCCACCTCGCGGCGGAGCGCCTCCGTGGCAGCGGTCGTCGGGTCCTGCAACGAGGGACTATCCAGAAAGAACGCGCCTCCCCGCGATGGCGGGGGCCCGGGGCGGGAATCGCTGCCGCTGCTGTGGTTGCGGGCTAAGGTACGGGCGGCCGACAGGGGGCGCTAGGGACGCAACAAACTGCGGGGCGCCCCCCCACTTAGGGGAGGCGCCCCGACGGTTCGGGGAGGAAGTGGCTTAGACGCCCTTGTGGCCGATGCCGCCCGGGGCGATCCGCTCTTCCAACTCGCTCACGCTGAGCTCCAGCGCCTGCGCGTCCTTGCCCGTCGCGGTCTTGATCTGCGCCTTCTGCTCCGGAGTCAGCTGAATCCGGACCTGATCTTTCTGACCTGACATGTTGCCCTCCTCGATCACAAGTGATGGTACAAGAATGACTTAGATCCTTCTCGGCGCGATCCGCTCCTCGAGCTCAATCACGTCCAAATCCTTCACCTCGTCGGGGTGCTGCGGGTTCGTCTTCTTGTCGGGGGTGGGGACCGGGCGGCTCTTGCCAGAGTCCTTCGTCATGGCGTGCTCCTGGAAGGTCGGGGAACGGCTCAGCTTGATCGACGGGACCAATGTCGGCAGCCTCCGTTAAACGAGCGTGAATTCAGTCTTGCCCGATCGTGAATCGGCCATAGCTTCGAGCATCCCTAATATTGGACCATTGGACCGCCGCGTGACCGCCATCAGCCTCACGCTGCTCGGTAGCCCGACCCTGACCGTCCGGGGGGTGCCCGCCGCCGCGTCGCTCGGCGCCAAGCCCCTGGCGCTCCTCGCCTATTTGGCCATGGAGCCGGGCCCGCATTCCCGGGAGCACCTCGCCTCGCTCCTCTGGGGCGAGCATCCGGATGCCGCCGCCCGGGCCTCCCTTCGTCAGGCCGTGATGCATCTCCGCGAGGTGGTGGGGGACGCCCTCCACGTGACCCGTGACGCGGTGGACCTCGCAGGCCCGTTGGAGTGCGACGTACAGGCGTTTCTCGCGGCGGCGGCGGCCGATCCCCCCGCCGCCGTTGCGTTCGACGTGCCGCGGTTTCTGGCTGGGCTCTCCGTGCGGCACTCGCCGGCGTTCGACGAATGGGCCGCTGCCAAGCGCGACGAGCTGCTCCGGCAATACCGTGGGGCGCTCGCCGCGAAGGCTAGAGACGCCATGAGCAAGTGGCAGTGGCGCGACGCCGCGGCAGAAGCGGCCCGATGGCTCGCTTGGGAGCCGCTCGCTGACGAGGCTGCCCGGCTTCTGGTGGAAGCACTGTACCTGGCCGGCGATCGGGCGGGTGCGCTGGCGCGATTCGTCGACTTCCGCGACCGGCTCCGGGCCGAGACCGGCGGTCCCCCCGGCAGGGCTCTGGCCCAGCTTGCCCGGAAGATCCAGGCGGACGAAAGCCCCCGGTCGACCCGGCCCATCACCGATGAGTGGTACACGCGGGCGCCGACATTCGAGGGCGCGCTGGTCGGCCGGGCAGCCGAGCTCGAGGCGCTCCGAAAAGCGTGGAGCGGGGTCCAGCGGGGCAGTGGGCGCATCGCCCTGATCGAGGGCGAGGCCGGGGTCGGAAAGTCCCGGCTGGCCGACGAGCTCCTCCGTTGGATAGCGGCGGAAGCCGGCACGGTCCTCCGGGCCCGCGGCTATGACGCGCGGGCCGGCGTGCCCTACGGGCCGGTGGTCGAGGTGCTCCGCGACGCGCTCGATGCCCCCGGGCTCGCCGGCGCCGATCCACAATGGCTCGCCGAGGTCGCCCGGCTGCTGCCGGAGCTCCGGCAGCGGTTTCCGGGACTGCCGGAGATCACGCCCCCGCCGGCACCGGCGGAGGCCTGGCGTCTGTTCGAGGCGGTGGCGCAGCTGCTCCTGGCGGTGGCGGCCGAGCAGCCGGTCGCGGTCGCGATCGACGACCTGCACTGGTGCGACGGTGACAGCTGCAACCTGCTCCATTTCCTCACCCGCCGCCTCGAGGAAGCCCCGGTGCTCTGGTGCGCGACGGTGACCCTGGGCGAGCTCCGGCGCGACGCACCCGCCGCCCGGCTCTGCCGCGCGCTCAGGGTCAAGCCGCGGGCCGCCCTCATCGCGCTGGCGCCCCTCGGCGAGCAGGAGATCTGGCAGATGATCCGGGAGATGGGCCACGTGGCCGCACCAACCGGAGGCCGGCGCCTCGCGGCGCGTCTGCACCAGGTCACCGGCGGCAATCCGTTCTATGTGATCGAGCTGCTCAAGACCCTGTTCGCCCAGGGCTGGCTCACCACCGACGCCGATTCCGGGGAGTGGCGCGTGGGCTCCACCCCGCCCGGCACGACCGACATCGTCATGTCGCTCAGCGTGCACGACGCCATCGCCGAGCGGATCGAGTCGCTTCCGCCCGACCTCCACGAGATCCTGCTCACGATCGCCGTCGCGGGGGCTGGTTGCCGCGCGAGCGTCCTGTCGCACGTTCACGGAATCTCCCGCCTCCGGGCCGCGGTGCTGGCCGACGAGTTGGCGGAGCGGCGGCTGGTGCAGGAGGAGGATGGGATCTACCGGTGTGCCCACCCGGTAATCGCCAGGGTGGTCCGGGACGGCCTCACGACCTCCCGGCGCCGGGAGCTCCATCGGGCGATCGCCGTCACGCTCGAGCACCTTGCCGCCGAAGCCGGGGCGGCGCCCCCGGGCGAGGTCGCCCGCCACGCGGAGCTGGGCGGTGAGCGGGCCATGGCATACCGGCAGGCCCTCAAGGCCAGCGACGCAGCTCGGCAGCGCTATGCCTACGAGGAGGCGCTCACCTGGCTGGACCTTGCAGCGGCAACCGCGGCGCCGGGCGGGGAGTCCGATGCGGTGAACCGGCTTACTGCGGAGGTGCTCGGCGTAGCCGGGTGGCGGGAAGCGCCACCGTCGGTGCGGCGGCCGGAGCCCGCACAGCGGGAGATCGAGCGGCAGGACCTCGATCTACCCGTGCATCTCTAAGGATCGTTGGCGCCTTGGCGCTGCAAGCCGGCCGGCAGCTCTCTGGCGCAATTCGCCCGCGCGCTGTAGCGTGAAAAAACCAGACTGCGAAGCTTTGCAGTCAACCGCGGTGACCCGGATGGCAATCAAGGAATCGAGCCTCCCCGAGCTCGAGCACGAGATGGGTGTGACCCACCTCCTGCTCGAGCGGGTTCTGGGTGTATCCGCGAGCTGGAAGCCCCGAAGCTGCGGCGAGTTGGCTGTCCAGCCGACCAGGGCTAAGACAAGGCGGACAAAGGGGACATGACCCGAACACACCGCCAACCCCGGCTCGGCCTCACACTCCTCCTGGCGTGTGCAGTCGGGGCGTGGGGCTGCCGCGGCAAGCAGCGATCAATCGAGACCGGGTGGAACACGCCCAAGGCGCTCGCTGACAGCCAGCTCGCCCGCGGTCCAGGCGGCGTTGTGTCCCCCCTCGAGGCCTCGACCGAGCGGCTCGGAGCCCGCACGCGCGCAACCCATCCCCGTCCCGAGCCACCCGCGGGAGATGCCGGGGCGGGACACATGCGCGGGCAGCTCGTCCGCGCCGGTCTCGAAGAGCTGAAGTTCGCCGAGGCGCGGCACTTCAGACAGAAGCGCACCTACACGGGCGACGTCGCGTCGCTCGAGTACTGGCTGGTGCCGGGCACGATCGTGCGGGTGGTGTGGGCCAACAAGTGGGGATGGGCCGCGATCGCCGCCGACTCGCTGGTTCGGGGCGAGTACTGTGCGGTCTATGTGGGATCCGCGCCTGACGCCATCACGCCCGATGCGCGGCACTGGGGAAAGCCGGGCGAGGTCTATTGCGACAACCGGACCGCGGCCGGCTCGCTCGGCCGGAGTGTGCTGTACGGCAGCGAGACACCGGAGCAGACGCTCGTCCGCCACGCGATGACGACGATGCCGACGAGCCTCACGCAGCTCGTCATCGCTCAGGACGCCTATCGCAAGACGCAGTACACCTACTCGCGGCGGGTCGAGCTCATGGCGCTGCAGTACGGGTGGGAGCCCGGCGTGAAGGTGCGAATGCTCTTCGCCAGCAGCGACGGCTGGGCGGCGGAGGCCACGTACGATCTGCTTCCGGGGCGAAGCTGTGTGATCTGGGGCGGGGAGGTGCCCAAGCGGCCCACCACCGCCGCCGAGGGGCGCGAGCCGGCCAGGGAAGGAGTGCCGGTGTGCGACGAATGACGGTCACTTTGCCGTCAACGCTCCCCCACTCGCCCCGTATCGCGCCGCCGTAATCTCCGCCAGGATCGCCAGAGCTGTTTCCACGGGCTGTCGGCCGCCGAGGTCCAGCCCGATCGGGCCGCGGAGCCGGGCCAGCTCGGCGTCGCCGAAGCCGGCGGCGCGCAGCCGCTCGCGCCTCGCCGTCTGCGTCTTGCGCGAGCCGATCGCGCCCACATACGCCGCCTTCGACCGGAGCGCGATCTCCAGCGCGGGCTCGTCGAACTTGGGGTCGTGCGACAGGACGCAGACGTACGTGGCTGCGTCGATGCCGACCCGGGCGAACGCCTCCTCGGGCCAGCCCAGCACCAGCTCGTCCGCCTCGGGGAACCGCTCCCGCGAGAGAAACGCCTCTCGTCCGTCCGCGACGACGGTGCGATAGCCCAACGCTTTCGCGAGCGGCACCAGCGCGGCCGCGATGTGCACGCCCCCGAAGATCACCAGCGTGGGCCGGCGGGCGAACACCTCGAGAAAGACTCTTGCCGTGCCGCCCGGACCGGGCAGCTCCATCGTGCTGGAGGCGGCGACCGCAAGCGCCCGTCTCGCGGCGTCCGTCACGGCGCCGCGGTCTATCCCGGCCGGCAGGGAGCCGCGCTCGGTGCCGTCGTCGCGCACGACAAGCGCGGACCCGGTCCCCGCGCCTTCCACGACGGTCGCCACGACGACGCCGCCGACTCCGCGCGCGGCCTCGAGAATCTCCGGTCTGACGGTCGGCTCGACGAAGACCCGGATCGTCCCGCCGCACGCGAGTCCTACCTCCCACGCCCGCTCATCGCTCACCCCGTACGTGACCAGCTTCGGCGTTCCGCGGCCGATGGCCTCGGCGACCTCTACCGCGGCGGCACTCTCGACGCAGCCGCCGGACACCGACCCCGCAAGGCGGCCGTCGGCCGTGGCGAGCAGGCACGCGCCTTCGGGCCGCGGGGCGGAGCCCCACACCGACGTGACGACAGCCCGGCCGGGTGAGGTCCCCGCGGCGGTGAGTCGCTCGTAGTCGGCGAGGAGGTCGCGCATGAACGGCAGTGAGAAGTGAGAGGTGAGAAGTGAGAAGTCTGATATCCGACAGAGGGAAGATAGGTGTGTAGCGCGAGAAGTTGGAGCGCGGCCACCGCTCGTTTCTCACATCCGACTTCTCCCTTCTCCCTTCTTACTTCTCACTTGTTGTCCCAGTCTCCCCGCCAGGCCCTCCAGCGACGCCACCGTCCCGCACGCTACCAGCGCGTCCACGTAGGGGAGGGCTGAGCGGAGTCCGGCGGTCTCGGGCTCGAAGCCCGGGCGGCTCGCGAGCGGATCGAGCCAGAGGAGTCTGTGGCAGGACCGCCGGAGCGTCGCCATCTCCCGGGCGAGAAGATCGGGATCGCCCCGCTCCCAGCCGTCCGACACGAGCAGCACGACCGCTCCACTCCTGATCGTTCGCCGCACCCACTGGCGGTTGAGCGTGTGCAGGCTGTCGCCGATCCGGGTCCCGCCGTTCCAGTCGACCACCTTGTCCGCCACCCGTCGAAGCGCCTGGTCGGGGCTTCGCACGCGCAGCTCCCGGGTGATCCGTGTGAGGCGCGTGCCGAAGACGAACACCTCCAGTGGAGCCCCGCTTCGCTCCAGTGCGTGAGCGAAACGGAGCAGGAAGCGGCTGTAGCGCTCCATCGATCCGCTGATGTCACAAACCAGCACGATCGGCCGGGGCCGGCGTGTTCGCTCGAGCCAGCGCCAGTAGAGCGACTCTCCACCGCCCGCGAGTGCCCGGCGGAGCATGCGCCGCACGGCGAGCCGCTGCCCGTGGGCACCGACGCGTCCGCGACGCGCCGGCCGGAGGGGGAGCCGCGGCCGAAGGGTCTCAAGCATGGTGCGGGCATCCCGGGCCTCGTCCGGTGTGAGATCGGCGAAGTCGGCGTGGCGCAAGCGCTCCCGCTCGCTTGCCTGACGGATCGTCGCCGGAACGAGGATTTCCACCCCCTCTTCGCCGGACATCCCTTCGGACAGGTCAGGCGCGGTCTCCCTCCGGTCTCCCCGCCGCAGTTGCGGCAAGCGGCGACCGAATCCGGTTTCGTCGCCACGACGACGCCAGAAGAGCTCGAAGGCCGCATCGTATGTGGCACGGTCTTCGCATCGGTGGACATAGACCGTTCGGCCCGCGGTCTTGATTTCCGCTTTCCGGCTCAATCCGAGCAGCATCAGGGCGCGTACGAAGAGGCGGGTCTGGCCGGGGTCCACCGCGAGCCCGGCACGGCGCAGCAGGCGGCCGAACAGAACGGCATTGGCGGCAAGGGTATCAGAGGGCACGATGCGAGTCGAATGCGCGGCGGTGTTGTTCGATCTGGACGGCGTTCTGGTGGATTCCACGGCGTACATCGAGCAGCAATGGTCGAACTGGGCCATCTCGAAGGGGCTCGACCCCGAGGCGTTCCTCCGCGTGTGTCACGGCCGTCGCGCTGTGGAGACGATCCGTCTCGCCGCGCCGCAGCTGGACGCGGAGGCGGAGGTGGCACGTTTTCGGGACCAGCCGGTGGACAATGTGGCGCTGGCCCCGCTGCCCGGCGCCCGGGAGCTCGTGGCCGCGCTCGCCGGAGGTCCGTGGGCGATCGTCACTTCCGGGGCACGCCGGTTCGCGCTGGCCCGGCTGGCCGCCGCGGGCCTGCCGGCCCCCCCCGTGCTCGTCTCGGCGGACGACGTCCGCCGGGGGAAGCCGAGCCCCGAGGGATATCTCCGAGCGGCGGAGCTGGTCGGCGTGCCGCCCGACGATTGCCTGGTGTTCGAGGATGCGCCGCCAGGCGTTGCGGCCGCGCGTGCCGCCGGAGCCCGGGTGATCGGGGTCGCGACGACGCACCCTCCCGAAATGCTGAGCGACGCGCACGCCGTCGTGAGCTCACTCGCGGACGTACATCTCGCCTCTTCCGGGGCGGGCCCGCTGGCACTCCGCGTGCTGCCGCTCCCGGTCATCCCCGCGTGAGCGCGCGTGATTCTTCCAGCATGGTCCTCGCTGTCGCACCCCGCACCGTCGCCACGTCCTCCTGGTATTTGAGTAGCACTCCCAGCGTCTGATCCACTTGCGCCGGCTCCAGCCGCGCCGCATCCAGCGCCGTCAGCGCAGCTGCCCAGTCGAGCGTCTCTGCGACGCCGGGCACCTTCGCAAGGTCGGCGGAGCGGAGGCGCTGCACGAACCCGACGATCTCGCGGGCCAGTGTCCGGTCCACGCTCGGCAGCCGCGCCTCGAGGATCGCGAGCTCGCGCTCCACGCTCGGGTAGTCGATCCAATGGTAAAGGCAGCGGCGCTTGAGCGCGTCGTGTACCTCCCGCGTCCGATTGCTGGTGAGGATGACCCGGGGCGGGCGCTCCGCCCGGAGCGTGCCGATCTCCGGGATCGTCACGGCGAAGTCACTCAGCAGCTCGAGCAGGAACGCCTCAAACTCCTCGTCCGCGCGATCCACCTCGTCGATCAGGAGCACCGGCGGCTCGGCCCTGGGCTCGAGCGCCTTGAGCAGCGGCCGGCGGATCAGGAACTCCTCGGAGAAGATGTCGCGGGTGGCCGCGGACTTGGCTTCGCCGCGGGCCTCGAGCAACCGGATCTCGAGCATCTGCCGCGGATAGTCCCACTCGTAGAGCGCCGTGCTGACGTCGATGCCCTCGTAGCACTGAAGCCGGATCAGCTCTGTGCCCAGCGAAAGCGCGAGGGTGCGCGCCACGTCGGTCTTGCCCACGCCGGCCTCGCCTTCGAGCAGGAGCGGCCGCCCGAGGGCCAGGGAGAGGAAGACGGCGGTCGCGAGGTCCCGGTCGGCGATGTAGCCGTGGGCGGCGAAGCCGGTCTGCAGCTGATCGATGGTCTTGGGGGGCATAGCTGCGTGAACAGTAAACGGTGAACAGCGAACAGGGGTGTCGGAGGCCGTCGCCTACCTCTCCTCGGGTTCCGGTAGGTCCCTCGCATACGCCGGCATCCTGAATCGCATTTCCCGGCCGAGCAGACCCCCGTGCGCCAGCTCGGCCAGACTCTCCGACGTGAGCGCCTCCCCCGTGAGCAGCCGCGGCAGCACCAGATCTGCAGCGGTCGCGAGGCTGAACATCCCGCACTGCGGCAACCCGAGGAGCTGGCTCCGGTCGAGCCGGGCGAGCCAGATCATCGAGCCCGGGTGTGCCGGCACGCCTCGGCGGAGCACCGTGCCGCCGGCCCGCTCGAGCGCGGAGTAAAAGGGCGAAAGCGGATCGCCGGCGGAGACGCCGCCGATCAGCAGCACGGGCAAGCCCCGCTGGCGCACGAGCGTGTCGAGCGCCTCCCGCACCGCGGCTTCGGCGCTGTCCGGGTCGTCGTCAGGCACGACGATCGTGCCGTTAAACGTCCCGCCCAGCGCTTCGACCTTCGCCCGCGCACCGGCCTCGAAGCGGGCGAGGGCTTCGGGAGTCATCGCTTCGACCGCTATCGCGCCGACTTCCATCGGACGGTACGGCCGGACCTCCACGACCGGACCTTCCCCCTTCGCGATCCGGAGCCCCTCGGCCAGCGTCGCGACCGGTAGCACGTGAGGCGCCACCTTCACCGAGCAGACCACCTGCCCCCGGGAGACCGCCTGTCCGTGGAACAGCGTAAATACCTCGAGCGGGTCGGTCGCGTTCAGCCGCCGGAGAGCCTCCGCCCGTACGTGGAGCACGCCGTCCCACGCGGCCGCGAGGTCCAGCCGGCTCTGCCGTGGCGGCCGGAGCTCGACGCCGGCGCCGCCGACCGCGACTGCGAGCCGGTCCGCGGCTTCGTCCTCGTGCACGTCGTCCGGATCGGGCCAGGCGACACGGAGGGGACGCGCCAGCGTGCCGTCGGTCGCGGCGGCGACCACGCGGGTAGCGGTATCGCGGTCGAGTCGGGCGCCTTTGGGGAGGGACTCGGCCACCAGGCGGACCGGCGCCAGCAGCACGGCCCCGACGAGATCCGCCGGGGCCATTCTCGAGACTGCCGCCGCCGGGAATCGGGCCGCGCGCACGCTACGCCGCGTCTGCTTGGACGCGGCGGGCGAAGTCCGTCCAGAACTCCTCGGTCAGCTTCCGCGCCGTGCCTTCCAGGAGGCGCGCGCCCACGGACGCCACGGTGCCGCTCACGTCGCTGTCGGCGGTCCAGTCGAGCCGGAGGCGTCCGGGCCCCGCGTCTTCGATCCGGATGCTCGCGACCACGTCCACGTTCGAGCCCGGCGCCTTTCCCCGCGCCCGCATCGTGGCGGTTTCGGGCTCGACCACGTCCGTCAGCTCCACGCTGAGCGTGAACCGCACCTTCACCGCTCCCACGCCGAGGGCGGAGACCACCTTGAAGTGCGTCGGATCCAGCGCTTCCACCGACTCGACTCCGGGCGCCGACTGGGCGACGAAGTTCGGATCCAGCAGCCGTTGCCAGACGTGCGAACGCGTCGCCGCAATTTCCGGCGCTCCGGCAAAATGCAGCTTCACTTGGCCCGCTCCAACGCCTTCTTGAGCGCGTCGCGGGTGGCCACGGTCACCAGGTGGCGGCGGTAGGGCGCCGGTGCATGGATGTCGCCCTGGATCTCGAGGCCCTCGGGCGCGGCGGCGGCGACCTTGGCGATGGCATCCGGCTCGCCCTTGGTCCCGACCAGCTGCTCCGAGGCCTTCACCACCCGGGCCGGCTCGGCGAGGCCGGTAAGGGCTACGAAGGCGTAGCTCACCGTCTTCCGGCTGCGCGCGACGACCGCCGCGGCCGCCACCAGCGCGTAGCCCGATGCCGCCTGGTTGAACGCGACGTACGCGGCGCCCGCCCCGCGCGGGAGCGGCGGGAGGACGATCTCCATGAGCAGCTCGTCCGGCGCGAGCGCGGTCGAGAACGCGCCCTGGAAGAACTCGCGCGCCGGCACCACTCGCTTGCCCCGCTTCGAGCGGAGCGCGAACGTCGCGTTGAGTGCCACCATGACGGCCGGCATGTCCGATGCCGGATCGGCGTGCGCGAGACCGCCGCCGATCGTGCCGCGGTTGCGGACCTGCACGTCGCCGATGTCGTCCGCCGCTTCGGCGATGATGGGGAACCGCTCGCGCAGCAGCTCCGATTCGAGCACCTCCCGATAGGTCGTGAGCGCGCCGATCCGGGCCCCGCGCCGGTGCTCGGCCACGCCCTTGAGCTCGCTCAGGTGCCCGATGTCGATCAGCCGGCCCGGCTGGGCGAGCCGGAACCGCATCATCGGAATGAGGCTGTGCCCGCCGGCCAGCACCTTGGTTCCGTCGTCGCTGGCGAGTGCTGTGAGCGCGTCCCGGATCGATGCGGCGCGGGTGTACTCGAAGCTGGCCGGGATCACTGGAGGCCTCCCTTCGCCTGCTGGATCGCGGCCCAGACCCGGGCCGGCGTGAGTGGCTTGTCGATGTGCCTGATGCCGAGGGGCGAGAGCGCGTCGCAGACGGCGCTGACGAGACAGGCCGCGGCCGGGATGGTGCCGGCCTCTCCAACTCCCTTGACGCCGAGCGGATTCACGGGGGACGGAGTCACGGTGTGCGCGGTCTCGACGTGCGGCATCTGGCTCGCCCTGGGCACGGCGTAGTCCATCATCGTGCCGGTCAGCAGCTGCCCGTCGTCGTCGTAGATGACGATCTCCTGGAGCGCCTCGCCGAGGCCCTGGATGACGCCTCCGTGCACTTGCCCGTCCACGATCATCGGATTGATCTGGCGCCCGCAGTCGTCGACCGCGATGTAGCGGAGGATCCGCACCTGGCCCGTCTCCGGGTTCACCTCGACGGTGCAGATGTGCGTGCCGAACGGGTACACGAAGTTGCTGGGGTCGAAGAACGCGCTCGCCTCGAGCCCGGGCTCCACCCCCTCCGGCATGTTCCACGCAACGTTCGCCATGAGCGCCACCTCGGCGAAGCTCTTGCCGGTTCCCGGCGAGCCCTTCACCGCGAACTTGCCGTCCTTCCACTCGACGTCGGCCTCGTTCGCCTCCATGAGGTGGGCCGCGATCTTTTTTGCCTTCTCCTTCACCCGCCGGGCGGCGGTCACCACGGCGGATCCGCCGACCGCCGTGGTCCTGCTGCCGTAGGTGCCCCAGCCCTGCGGCGTCGATTCGGTATCGCCGTGGACGATCTCCACGTTCTCGACCGGGTAGCCGAACTCGTCCGCCACGATCTGGGCGAAGGTCGTCTCCTCGCCCTGGCCGTGGGGTGATACGCCGACGTAGACCCGTACGACGCCCGTGGGGTAGACCCGCACGATCGCCGACTCGTATTGCCCCCCGCCGAAGCCGATGGCACCGGCCACCTGTGAGGGTCCGCTGCCGCAGATCTCGACGTAGGGCGTGACCCCCACGCCCAGGTAACGGCCTTGCTTCCGCGCCTTCTCCTGCTCCGCGCGGAACGCCCGGTAGTCGAGGAGGCCAAGGGCCTTGTCGAGCGCGGCCACGTAGTCGCCCGAGTCGTAAGTGATTCCCGTGGGCGACGGGTATGGGAAGCGGTCCTTCGGGATGAGGTTCTTCCGTCGGATCTCGACCGGATCCATCCCGATCTGGTGGGCGAACAGATCCATGAGCCGGTCGACGAGATAAGCCGCCTCCGGTCGGCCCGCGCCGCGATAGGCGTCCACCGGCGTCCCGCTGGTGTACACACCGTAGACGGTGCCGTGGATGTTCGGGATCACGTACGGACCGGAGTAGATCAGCCCGTGGAGAATCGTCGGGATCCCCGGCCCCGCCGTGGAGGCGTAGGCGCCGAGCCCGGCGTACACGGTGGTGCGGAGGCCCGTGATCCGGCCATCCTGCGTGCCGCACATCTCCACGTACTCGACGTGGTCGCGGCCGTGAATCGTGGCCTTGTAGTTCTCCGAGCGGTCCTCCGCCCACTTGACCGGCCGGCCAAGATCCATCGACGCCAGCCCGACCAGCACTTCGTCGGCGTACACCGGGATCTTGCTCCCGAATCCGCCTCCCACCTCGGGCGCGATGACGCGCACCCGGTGTTCGGGCAGCTTGAGCATCACCGAGCACAGAAAGCGGTGGATGTGCGGGTTCTGGCTCGTCGCCCACAGGGTCAGCTGGCCCGTGCCCTTGTTGTAGCTGGCGACCGCCGCGCGCGCCTCCATCGCTGTGGGTGCCAGGCGCTGCTGCACGATCCGTTGCTTTACCTTGACCGGCGCCTCGACGAACGCCTTATCGGCGTCCCCGCCGCTCACGACCCAGGTGAACCCGATGTTCTTGGGCACCTCGGCATGAAGCTGCGGCGCGCCGGACTGCGTCATCTTCTCGGGGTCGACGCCGGCCGGCAGCGGGTCGTAGTCGACTTCGATCAGGTCCACCGCGTCGCGCGCCTCGGCCCGCGTTTCGGCGACGACCAGCGCGACCCCGTCGCCCACGTAGCGCACCTTGTCGTAGGCGAGGAGCGGGTGGGGCGGCGTCTTGAGGTCGCAGTTGGGCGGGTTCCACGCGCACGGGACCGGGACGACCCGGTCCTTGATGTCGGCGCCCGTATAGATCGCGACGACCCCCGGAGCCTTCCGCGCCGCTGTGACGTCGATTCGGGTGAGCTTCGCGTGGGCGTAGGGGCTCCGCAGGATCGCGGCGTAGGTGAGCCCCGGCAGCTTGACGTCGTCGGTGTAAGTCGCGGACCCGGTGATGAGGCGGGGGTCCTCGCGCCGCTTGATGCCCGATCCGAACAGCGTAGCCATGCGGGCCTCCCCTCAGACGCCCGCGCCGGCAGGCTGGCCGGCGGGCTTCGCGGTGGTGGCCGTGACATGCGGCTCGGCCGTTTCGCCGCGCATCGCCGCGGCCGCGGACTGGATGGCGGTGACGATGTTCTGGTATCCGGTGCAGCGGCAGAGATTGCCTTCGATCGCGTGCCGGATGTCGGCTTCGCTCGGATCGGCGTTCCGGCCCAGGAGGTCGGCCGCGCACAGAATCATGCCCGGCGTGCAGAACCCGCACTGCAGACCGTGCTTCTCCCAGAACGCGGCCTGAAGCGGATGCAGCTTCTCCGCGGTGCCGATGCCTTCGATCGTGGTGATCGCGTGTCCTTCGGCCTGGAGGGCGAGTACGGTGCAGCTCTTGACGGCACTACCGTCGAGCAGGACCGTACACGCGCCGCACTGGCTCGTGTCACAGCCGACGTGTGTGCCGGTGAGGTTCAGGTCGTCGCGGAGCACGTGGACCAGCAAGGCGCGAGGCTCGACCTCGACCGCGTGCGGCGCGCCATTGATCGTCAGGGTGACGGATCGTTTCATGACAGCGGTCTCCTACCGGTCGGAGGGCTGGGACGCGGGGGTGGAAGGCATAGGCTAGTTCCCCGCGACATAACGGTCAAGATTGGTCCCCGTCGTGGCCGCCGCCCGGGTCGCGGGCGGTCTTGACCGTGGTGGCCGTCGTTTGTAACCTGCTTACCCCGTTTACCTTCCAATGTTTCCCCGATGGGGTGTAGCTCAATCGGCAGAGCGCCCGGCTGTTAACCGGGAGGTTGCTGGTTCGACCCCAGCCGCCCCAGTGGGAGCCGCGAGCCCCTAGCCTGGCCAACGGCTCAGGGGGCTGACGGCTCCCTTCCTCCTTTTCACTCCGGTTGTTGCTGCTCCCCGTGTCTTCATGAGGTCGTGATCCCAATGCCATCGCTGGCGTTTCTCGGTCTTGGTGCCATGGGCCTTCCCATGGCTCGCAACCTGGTGCAGGCCGGCTTCGACGTTCGCGTCTGGAACCGCACGGCCTCGAAGGCGCGCGAGGTTCCCGGCGCCCGGCCGGCTCCAACACCGGCTCTGGCATGCGACGGCGCTGCGTTCGCCGTCTCGATGCTGGCCGACGATGCCGCGGTCGAGACCGCTCTGCTGGGCGCGGACGGGGCACTGGCGGGACTCGGCGCGGGCGCCATCCAGATTGGCTCGAGCACGATCTCGGTGGCGTTGTGCCGGCGACTCGCGGAGGCCCATGCCGCCAAGGGGGTCGGGTACGTCGCTGCGCCGGTGTTCGGGCGGCCCGACGCCGCCGCTACGAAGCAGCTGTGGATCGTGCCCGGCGGAGCCCAGACCGATGTCGAGCGCTGCTCGGTGATCTTCTCGGCGCTGGGGCAGGGGACGTTCCCGATGGGAACCGCACCCCAGGCGAGTCTGGCCAAGCTGCTCGGCAACTTCATGATCGCATCCACCATCGAGATGCTCGGCGAGTCGCTCGCGGTCGCCGAGAAGGCGGGCGTGGAGCCGGCGCAGCTCCTCAACATGCTGACCGGCACGCTGTTCGGCGCGCCGGTCTTCCGGCGGTACGGGCAGCTCCTCGCCGACACCGCATTCGAGCCGGCCGGTTTCCACCTGCCCCTGGGGTTGAAGGACGTGAACCTTGCGCTTGGGGCGGGGGAGGAGCTGCGGGTGCCGCTGCCGCTGGCGAGCCTGGTGCGCGACCGGATGCTGACGGCTCTCGCGCGTGGCCGAGAGCGCTTCGACTGGTCCGGGTTTGCGTCGGTGATCCGGGAGGAGGCCGGCCTGCCGCCGGTGCGGGACCGGCGCTAGACTCACCCGCGGAATCCCGGCAGCAAGGCCGCGGCGGACAGCATCAGTCGAGCAGGGAGAGGAGCTGCTCCGGCCGGTCGAGCCAGAAATCGGGTTCCGCCGGCTCGAGCTGGCTCCGCGTGAACGGTCCCCAGAGCACGGCGGCAGTGCGCACACCGGCCGCCCGGCCCGAGAGCAGGTCGTGGATGCTGTCGCCCACGTAGACGGTGCGGGCCGGGTCAGCGGCGAGCAGGCGGACCGCTTTCTCCACGGGCTCGGGGTGCGGCTTGGGGTTCGTCACGTCGTCCGCGCATACCAGCACGTCCATCGCGTCGTCCAGCCCGACGAGCTTCAACCCCCGCACCGCCCCGCGTCGGTTCTTGCTCGTCACGAGCCCGGTCTTCCGTCCCTGCGCTCGGATGGCCCGCACCGCCGCGACCACGCCCGGAAACTCGCGCACCATCCGGTCGTGATTCGCGAGGTTGTACACCCGGTAGGTCTCGATCAGCGCCTCCATCGTGCCGGCGTCGTCCTTCCAATCCGCGAACTGCGCCGTGAGCGGCGTGCCCACGCCGGCGAGCCACTGGTCATCGCTCCGCGGTGGCAGGCCGTGGGCGGCGAGCGTGTGGTGATAGCTGTCGAGGATGAGTTGGACGGAGTCGATCAGCGTCCCGTCCAGATCGAACAGGAACGTACGGAGGGTCGGCATGCGGGGAACGTAGCCGACCCCCGGCTGGCCGCCTAGCCGGGTCCGATGCCGCTCCAGCCCTCATCACGCCCGAAGACGACGAGGCCCGTGAGCCGAGCGTGGATCGCTTCCCACTCCGGAGTAGGCGCAGGGAGCGAGGCCAACGCAGCCTCGAGAGCCCGGTCGCTCAGGCTGGAGAGCTGTACGACCCACACACGCTCTCCCGCGGTATGGCCGCCCGCGGCGAATTGGATCGCGCCATGGAGCCGCTCCAGCGTCCCGGCGTCTCGTCGGCGTGCCGCCGATCGGGCGAGGTGCTGGAGCCGGGCGACCAGCCGATGCTCGGCGGGCGCCGCATGCGGGCCGAGCCAGCGGCTGCACCGCAGCTCCCGCATTCTGAGCCGGATCGGCTCGGCCAGGCGAGCAAGCACGGTTTCAGTCGCTCCGCACGGCATTTGCTCGACAACGCTCGCTCGAGCGGCCGCCTCGAGCCGCGCAGCCACCACGTCCGGCGCTTCGGTCCAGCCGGTCGCCGCGTCCCACCATGCCACGAAGCTCGCGAGCGGCGTCGCTGGCGCCCGCCAGCCGTGCAGGGAGAACCCGGCGAGGAATCCAGGCGGTCCGAATGGGACGAAGGCCACGCCTTCGTCAGCCGGGAGGTCGCGGAATCGCTCGGCCAGGTCCCCGCGCCAGCGCCAGAGCCCGCTCCCCGACTCGCCGAGGCCGACGGCGGAGGGGAGTCGTTGCTTCCGGGCGAGCAGCGTGAGCTGGCGCAACCGAATTTCGACTGCCGGTGGCGGCTCGAAACGGATTACCTCAACGTCTGCATGCGCGGCGCCACCTCTGCGCGCGCGGCCCTCGCGCTGATCCATGCGTGCCGGCGTCCATGGCAGATCGTAGTGGATCACCCGCTCGGCCCGATGCAGGTCGAGGCCCTCCGCCGCGACGTCGGTGGTCACGAGATGCCGGGGCCCGAGCGCACGGGGTGTGGCGCTCTCAAGGTGACCTGGTCGGAACCAGTCGAGCACAACGGCGCGCGGTGCCGGTTGCCGCCCGATGCCCGCGCGCTCGCCGGTGCACCAGGCCACGGGACCCGCGAGGCGGTCCCGCAAGTGACGCACGGTCTCCCGCGCGACCGTGAACACCAGTGTGGACCGCCCGTCGGCGAGCAGCTCGCGCAGCCGGTCCAGCTTGGGGTCGGGCGCCGACGCGCCGGCAAGCATGAGCGCCCGCAGCTCCTCCAGCACCGGCAGATCGTCGAGTACGAGATCGGCCGCCCCGCCAGCCGGGCCGAGCAGCTCCCAGAACAACAGTTGGTCGTCCAGGCCGCCCGTGAGCTCCCGGAGCGCGCGGCGATCCAGGGCATGACCCGAACGGGCGGCGTCTCGTGCGTGAAGCAGGAGCCGGCGGTACCGCTCGAGCGATGCGCCAAGCGCCGGCGCGCTGGACGCGGCCGCGCGCCAGAACCCGGCGCGGATCAGCGCCGCGATTGGACGCCGGGTTGAAAGGCGAAGGCGCTCAACTAGGGCCAACGCCCCGGCCACCGGGGCCAGCGTGGCATCGTCGAGCTGGACCGTCCGCTCCCGGGCGCCCGGGCGCCTCACGCGGGCCGAGGAGCGCGTCACGACCACCTGGCCGAGGGCCGGATGTCCCCGGCCCTTCTCGAGCAGGTCCGCGAGCGACGGCACACCATGGGGGCTGAGCACGTCGTCGCGAAGTGTGAGCGCGAGCTGGTGGGCCAGGTCACCGAGCCGGTTCACGACCGGCGTGGCGCTGAGCAGGAGCGCCCGGCGGCCGATGAGCCACGGGGCGAGATGCCGATACCGTCGGGTGCCCGGGTTGCGGAAGTGGTGGCTCTCGTCGATGAGCACCAGCGGCCCGCAGTGCTCAGGCAGTGTCCCGCGGCTCACCCGCTCGTGCGACCACACGACCACGGGCACGCACAGCCTCGCCGCGACCGCGCGCCATTGCTCGACCAGGGCGGCGGGGACGAGACACGCGGTTGGGTGCCGGGTGCACGCGGCCGCGACGGCCAGCGCCACATATGTCTTCCCCGCGCCTACCGGGTCGGCGAGGAGCGCACCACCGTGGCGTCTGATCGCGGCGATCGCCTTGTGGAAGGACCCACGTTGCTCGGGCCAGAGCCACGCGGGCGGGACATCTTCCGCCTCTCCCGGCGCGAGGCTCCTCGCCAGCGCCGCCGCAACCCGGGCAGGGCTCGTGACCGGGCCGGGCCGGAGCACTGTCACCAGCGGCTCCGCCACGGCCACGAGCGCCTCAGCGACGATCGTCCCGCTGGTCCGCCTGAGCGAGCGCGCGTGCGACGTCGGGTTCGAGCGCGAGATGGCGGGCTGCGAGGGCATCGAGCTCAGGCTGGACGGTGTGGCCCTCGGCACCCGCGCGGGCGAGGTCGCCGAGGGCCGGATCGGCGAGCGCGGTGTCCGGAAGCGGCAGGCTCCCCACCACCCGCGCGTTGAACCGGGCGAAGCCGCCGGCCGCGGGCGTTGCCACCAGCCGGGCCGCGGTGCGGAGCCAGGTGGCGTTGAGCCACGCGGCGACGCCTTGAGCCGTGTCTTGGTCCGGCGCGGACAG
Source organism: Gemmatimonadota bacterium (assembly GCA_041488455.1). GTDB lineage: Bacteria > Gemmatimonadota > Gemmatimonadetes > Gemmatimonadales > GWC2-71-9 > DASQPE01. The sequence continues at coordinate 9,506 of JBGPPG010000017.1, read as the reverse complement.
GACATAGCAGCTGTTGAGCGGGATTTGCGCACGTGCGCCGTCGTCCGCCAGCGCAACCGCGGTGAGTCGCCGCGCGAGATCCGCCCAGACCACCCGGTACGGCGCGGATGCGGTGGCGGTGCGGAACAGCGCCCAGGGCGGGCCGGCCTGCGCGTCCGCGCGGGCCTGGAGCCGGCGGGTGTGCGCCCCCAGATGGGCCGCGGCTCCGGGCGGCAGCTCCGTCAGCGGTCGCCCCGCGGAGTCGCAGGGCCAGAGCAGCCGCCGGCTGCGCGCCGCTCGGAAGGGTTGCACGTCGCGTCCGCGGATTGCCCAACGAAGCAGCTCGGGCTCCACGTCGGCGGGCGGATCCAGGAACAGATCGTTGGCGCCCGTCTTGACGCCGAGGTGGCAGACGAAGCGCTCCTCCAGCCTTGGATGGCGGGCCAGCGCGCGAAGCGCGTCTACCGCAGAGGCCTCTGCCAGAATCCACGGACCGCCTCCCGCGAGCTCCCCCTGCGGCACTCCGGTGGCGGCGTGGCTCTGCGGCACGCGCAGCCTGGTGCGAACGCGGTGATCGTCGGAGGGCGGCCTCTTGGTCGCCACCAGCGCGAGCGGGTAGACGGTGGCGTCGAAGGCGGCCTCGGCCGTGCCGGTGAGGTCGGCGGCGGCGCGAATGGTTCCCTGTGCCGCCAGCGCGTGGCGCGCGCGCGCACCGTACCCGGCCGTGGCGAGCTTGGCCGGCACCAGCAGCGCAATGGCCCCGCCGGGGCGTGTCAGCTCCCAGGCACGCTCCACGAACGCGAGCGAGAGATCCGGCCGATTCGCGAAGCCGCGGCTGCCCCCGCCGTGCCACCAGCGGAACCGCGAGGCGAGCTCCGCGCGCAGCTCACGGGGAAGTTCCTCCGCCCGGACCCACGGCGGATTTCCCGCCACGAGGTCGAACCCGCCCCGCTGGAAGACATCCGCGAACTGGCTCTGGTAGTGGAACCAGGGAAGCTCGCCCTCACGGCGGAACCGCCGCCGGGCCCGCCGCACGGCATGGCGCTCGACTCGGAGTCGCGTGAGCTCGGAGCGGGTCTCGCGATCGAGCCCCCGCCGCTCGCCGAAGAGCGTTAGCGCCCGAGCGTCGTCCAGCCGCTCGGTGATCCGGACGTCCAGCGCCGCCTCGGCGGCGTCGAGCGCGGCGGCGAACGCGCGGGCCTCGGCGCGCCGGAGCTCGCGGGTGAGGGCGCGCTTGTCGGCGCCGGTTGCGGACACGAGCCCACGCCGAAGCCGCGTGAGTGCTGCTGCCTCGCCCCTCGGCACGGCCCGCCCCCCCGGCCACCGCCCCGCCGGGTCGAGGAGGCTGTCGCCCTGTCGTACAAGGCAATCGAGGTTGGGCAACGGCTCCACCGCGTCTACGTCGGCCCGCTCGTCGGCGACGACCGCGAGCCACAGGCGGAGCTCGGTGAGCCGCACGGCGGCGGCGTTCAAGTCCACACCGAACAGGCTGCGACGCAGTACGCGCCGGCGGGCGGCGGTGACGGTGCAGCTATCCGACTCGGCCTCGGCGAGCAGCTCGAGCGCGCCGAGCAGAAACGCGCCCGACCCGACGGCGGGGTCCAGCACCGTCACCTCGCGCAACACCCGCCGCGCGGGTTCCGCCCGGTCCGCCAGGTACCGCGCGGCGCGCGGTTCGGGGCAGGCGAGCCGCTCGGCGACCACCGCCACGAGACCCGCGTGGATCAGGCTCCGCACGAGTGCGGCCGGCGTGTAGAACGTGCCGCTCCGGTGGCGGAGGTCCGGCTCCATCACGCCCTCGAATACCCGCCCCAGCATGTCCGGTGCGACGAGTCCCGGCTGGCCGGCCTCGTCCGCGGTGAAGTCGAACCGCTCGAACAGCAAGTCGAATGCGTCACGCCAGACGCTGTTGGGGAGGTCGGCCCGCCAGCGTCGCTCGAGCGGATGGGGCTCGAATAGCCCGCCGTTCAAGAAAGGGATCCGGCCGAACCCGCGGGGAATCCGGCTTCGCTCCGCCGCGGCGCGGTTGAGCGTGCCGAAGAAGAGCGGCTGGAGAAGATCCCGCTGGAGACGGCGGCCCCGGCCAAGGCACCGGTCTACCTCGCGGGCGAGGAAATCGGGCCGGCCGTCGAGCCAGCCCTTGCTCTGGACGAAGTAGAGGAAGAGCACCCGCGTGAGCTGGAGCAACGCCAGCCCGTGTCGCTCGGCCGCCGGGCAGGCCCGTGGCAGCGCGGCCGACATCGCATCCAGCGTGCTCCGGAACCGCCGGAAGAACCGGCGACCGACTGCCTCGGCTCCCAGCGCGTCGGCCGCCCGCGCGGCGAACGCGAGTGCCCCGCCAGGCTCCGCCGCCGCGATGCGGGCGAGGCGCGTGAGCGCCAGGCGATCCGGCTCGTCCAGGGAACAGTCCACGATGGGCGCGTCGCCGAACGCCACGGCCACGGCGAGCCGGCGGGTTGATCGGGACAGCGCCAGGACGCCGCCCACTCGCCCCCGGGCAATCAGCCGCCGAGCGATGGCGCCGGCTGCCCGGCCCGCATCGGGCGCGTCCGCCCCGAACCAGACGAACTCTCCCGCACGCCCCACAATCGCGGCGCGCGTGGCCGGCCGCTCTTCGGGAAGATCGAGCCATCCGGGAAGCGGCAGCTCCTCCCAGGCGGCTTCGTGCCCGAGGGCGAGAACGAGCTCCGGCAGATCCTCCACCTGTCGCAGCGCGGCCAGCGTGCTCGCGGTCACCATGTGAACGGGGCTCCCGGTCGGGACGCACCACGTTCGCGTGGTTCCTCCGGCGAGCCGGCAGCAATCCGGCGCGGACGGTGGCCGGAACTTGCCCGGCCGCCCCGCGGTGGGCTACGATCCTCGTCCTATGCGTGCATCCCTGCTCCTGCTCCTGCCGCTGACCGTCCCGCTGGCGCTTGCCGCGCAGGATCCCGAGAAGTCGGTCTTCGTCATCCGCCGCGGCGCCGACACGGTTGCCATCGAGGAGCTGGCCCGCACGCCGACAGAGCTGACGGGCACGCTCACCTTCCGCGCCAAGACGGCCACGTCCGAGTGGTATCGAGCCGTTGTGGCGCCGGACACTACGGTCGCGCTGGTGGAGGTCAACGTCCGCGAAGGCGTGGACACGGGCCTCGTGAAGGCCCGGGTCGTGCAGCGCACCCGTGTCATCTTCCGCGGCGACAGCGTCGCCGTGGACGATGTGACGGATCGTGGGATGCAGACGCGCGTGCTCGCCACGCAGGCCGGCGCGGTTCCCTATCTCAACCTCTCGTTCGGGCTCCTGGAGCAGGCGATCCGCCGGGCGACGGTGCCGGGGCGGGATTCGGTGAAAGTGGCGTTCTTGAACCTGAGCGGGGGGCCGGGTCAGGGCGGCGGAGTCACAGTGGTGGGCACGATCGTGCGCGTCGGCGCGGATTCGGTAGCGCTGGAGCTCGGCAGCGTCGAGTTCCGGCTGCGGGTCGACTCCGCCGGCCGGCTCCTGGGCGGCGCAATCCCGGCTCAGCGGCTCTTCTTCGAACGACAGTAGCCGCGGCGGTGGCCGTTAGGGCACCCCCGCACGCACGTCGTACACGCGGCCCTTCCACTCGACTTTCCGGGCCCCGCGACTCACCGACCGGAGCACGATGTAAAGCCCCACCGCCGCGCCCAGCGGATAGCCAAGCCCGTGGATCACCGGGATCTGCATTCCGAACGACACCAGCATCCAGAACAGGGCCGAGAGCGCAATCGCGGCCGGCACCCACGGCCCCGGGTCTCCCAAACCCGCCAACCCGGCAAGCCCCACCAGCGGGGGAGCCAGCCAGAACAGCATCGCGCCGCACAGGAGCACGGGGACCAGCGCTCTCCGTACGGGCTCGTCGGGAAACGAGCGGCGACCGCCGAGATAGATGTTCTTCGACCAGCCCTCGACAAGGTGCCCGAGCCCGCGGTACATCCGCGTGGCGATGAGCGGCTCCGCGTGCGCCAGGAAGAGCTTACGGCCGGCCCGGACCACGGTCTGGGCCAGCGCCAGGTCCTCCGCCACCTCGCCCCGCACGGCCTCGTGAGTGCCGATCGCCTCGTAGGAGGCCCGCGGGAAAAGAATGAACTGACCGTTGGCGATCACGTCGCGCCGGCGGCCCGAGCGGTTCACGGCAGAGGGCCGGTAACGGAAACCGAGCAGCACCCAGATCTGCGGCATCACCAGACGCTCCCAGAACGACTCGCACCGCTGCCGCGGCAACACGGTAAGGAGATCCGCCCGCTCCGTATCGAGCGCGCCGACCGCGTGACCCAGGAGCGCGGGTGCGTGGGTCGTGTCGGCGTCGGTGAACACCAGGAGCTCCCCGCGCGCCGCCCGATAGCCCTGCCAGCACGCCCACTGCTTCCCGAACCAGCCGGCCGGCAGCTCCGCCCCGCGAACGAGCCGCACGCGGGCGTCATCGCGCGCCAGGCCTTCCACGAGACGCGGCGTGTGATCGGTCGAACGATCGTCCACCACGATTACCTCGAGCGGCTCGTATGTGCTCGAGAGCACCGAGCGCACGACGGTCTCGATCGTTTCGGCTTCGTTCCGGGCGGGAATGATCACGCTGACCAGCCGTCCGGATGCGACCGGGGCTGTGCTGAGGTCGGGGCTGCGGCGGGCAAGGTAGAAAATGCCAAGCAACGGACCGAGCCAGGGGACGGCCGGCCAGAGGGAGGCGACGCTCATGCCCGGCGGGCTACCGCTTCCGCGACTGGCTCACGCCCGCGAGCTCGTGCTCCAGGGCCGCGAGCTGCCGCTGCACCTCGTTCGGGTCGTACTCGCTGCTGGGGACCGGTACGCCGTTCTGGGCGAACAACGTGGCCACGAGTGCGTCGGTGTAGCCCACGACCGCGACCGCGATCCCCTTGTCCAGGACGCGGTTGAGCCGGAGGACGATGGCGAGGCTCTGGCGCGGCCGCATGGTGACGAACGCCGACGCGAGGTTCCGGATCAGCAGCTCGCGGAGGTACTGAAGCTCCTCCACGACTTCGCCGGCAGCGAGGCCCCTCGCCGCCGCGACTCGCCCGTAGTGCTCGCACACATGCAGCCAGACCACCCCTGCCTCGCGGCGGAGGGCACCGACCATGGCCGTCAACGCATCTATGATGAGACGGAACTCCCGCTCGACTGTCGCTCGCGGTATCGTGGGGGCTGCGGTGATCCGATCGCCCAGCCAATCGGCCCATTGGGCGACCATCAGATCCCGCGATTCAGATATTACGCGACCGGCGGCGAGCAACGCGGGCTGCGAAGCGCGCACTGCCGTTCTCCCGTGGTTGTGAGGGCACGTCAATCTACCCGGGGGGTGACGATGGGGTCAAAACCAGCCACGCCGCCGCCACGTCTCGCGCCGGGAAGCCGCGTTGCGCTCGTTGCGCCGTCGGGCCCGATCCTCGAGCGAGACGAGCTCGCCCGTGCCGCCGAGCTCTGTCATGAGCTGGGACACGAGCCCGTGCTGGGCGCCAATGCCGGTCGGCGCTACGGCTACCTCGCGGGGGAAGACGCCGAGCGGGTCGCGGACCTGAACGCCGCGCTCCGCGATCCGGCGATCGACGCCGTCTGGTGCATTCGCGGCGGCTACGGCCTCACCCGCATCCTGGATCAGGTGGACCTCTCGGCGCTCGAGCGCCGACCCAAGGCGGTCATCGGATTCTCCGACGTCACGGCGCTGCTGCTCGCCGTCACCGCGCGGGCCCGGGTCGTGAGCTTCCACGCGCCCACCGCGCGCCTGCCGATGACCGCGTTCACCCGCCGGCAGTTCGCCGAGGTGCTCTGGCTCGCCGAGCCCGCGGGAGTCCTCGAGCGCCTCCAGTCGCCCCCCGACGTTCTGGTGCCCCGGTGGCCCCGGATCGTCACCTTGCACGGAGGACGGGCGGAGGGCCCCCTGGTCGGCGGGAATCTCTCGCTCCTCCAGTGCCTGATAGGGACGCCATGGCTCCCCGATCTGGATGGGGCGCTGCTCTTTCTCGAGGATGTGGGGGAGGAGCTCTACCGGGTGGATCGGATGCTCAGTCACCTGAGGCTGGCCGGCTTGCTGGACCGGATCGCCGGGCTGATCGTCGGCCAGTTCACCGACATGCGGAGAGGCAGCTCGGAAGGCGCGCTCGGCTTCGACGAGGTGCTGGGTCACTACATCGCGCCGCTCGGCATCCCCGCCGCCTGCGGCTTCCCGATCGGTCACGTCGACGACCAGTGGACTCTGCCCATAGGGGTCCGCGCCCGGCTGGACGCCGGCGCGGGCGAGGTGGAGATCCTCGACGCGGCGGTGTCCTAGAGCCTCGTCAGCCTCGCGCTCTCGTCCCAGAGCCGTCCGGCGGCGGCCCTGTCGTATGAGAAGGCGGTGGACTTCCTCGGCTTGCGCCGCGCGAAGTACTCGCCCGTCACCCCCTCCACCTCGGCCGAGGTCGCGAGGTAGAGCGGTGTCTCCGCTCCCTGCTCCGGCGTCCCGGCGAAGGCGGTCGTGACCGGCTGCGTGATCGACGGCAGCGGCAGGTAGTCGAGCAGGAGCTTGGTCGCGATCACCCCCGGATGGAGACAGTTCACGGTGACCCCGCTCCCCGTCAGCCGCCGGGCCAGCTCGTACGTGAACATCACGTTCGCCAGCTTCGACAGCGAGTAGGCTTTCACCGGCCGCCAGCCGCGCTCGAGCTGGAGATCGTCGAAGTCGAGACGGTGGCCTTGATGAGCCTCCGACGCCACGTTGACGATCCGCGCCGGCGCCGATGCCTTCAGGCGGTCCAGCAGGAGATTGGTCAGCAGGAAGTAGGCGAGGTGGTTGACCGCAAAGACGGTCTCAATGCCGTCCACCGTGAGCGTGCGGCTCCGGGCGACCAGGCCGGCGTTGTTCACCAGCACGTCGAGTCGCGGACAGCGGGCGAGCAGTTCCGCCGCAAGTTGGCGGATCGACGCCTGGGAAGAGAGGTCAGCCGTGACCAGCTCCACGGCCGAGTTGCCGGTCGCACGGCGGATCTCCGCGGCCGCGGCGTCACCGGCCGTGGCGTCTCGTGCCACCAGCACCAGCCGGGCGCCGAGTGCCGCGAGTCCCTGAGCCGTGGCGCGGCCGATCCCCCGGTTCGCGCCCGTCACCACGCAGGTCTTGCCCTCCAGGCTCAGAGAAGGTGCCGGCTGAGCCAAGCCACCGTCTCCTTCATCACTTGATCCAGCTCGGGAGTCGAGCCGCGCCACGGATGCACGGCGCCGAATGTGTGCCCCGCGGCCCCGATCCGCACCAGCCGGGACGTCTCGGCGGGTGCCGCGCGGGCGAGGCGCTCCGCTTCAGCGATCGGTACGCTGGCGTCGTCGCTCCCGTGAAGGATCAGCCAGGGCACCGTCACCCGGCTGGCGGCGCCGGGAATGTCGAGCGTTCCGGTACCGTGGCGCTCCACGTCGTCCAGCGTGTCGGTATAGAGGGGAAGGACCTGGCCGGTCCGCGCGTTCAGCACCTCGAGCTTGCCCGCGGCGCGCCAGCGCGCCCGTTCTGCGTCGTCCGCCCAGCGCTGGACCGTCCCGATTGCCGCCCAGGTGACGAGCGCCCGGATGCGGGCGTCGCGAGCGGCCTGGAGCACGCCGGCTCCGCCGCCGCGCGAATGCCCCACGAGCCCGATCCGGCTGGGCGGCGCCGTGCCCAGGTCGCCCGCGGCGAGCGCGTCCAGCACTGTCCCGATGTCGGCCAGCTCGGCGGAGAACGTGTTGTGGCCGAAGCGCTCGGGCCAGACGAACTCCCCCACGTCGTCAACGCCGCTACCGCTCAGGTTCGGCGACACTACCGAGAATCCGGCTTGTGCCAGCCGGTCGGCCAGCGGCGGGAACATGCCCCAATCCTTGAAGCCCTTGAACCCGTGGACTACGAGCACGGCGGGCCGCGGCGCGCCGCGGCCGGCGGCGCGGACGTCCAACAGGATCTCGCCGATAGCGCCGGGGAGCGTGTGCTTCGAGAGGGATGGGGTCGCCATGGGGGCGAAAGCTAAATAACTTGGGGCAACCCCACTCATTGCTTCGGGAGCGTCGTGCCCGATCTGATAGAGCGCCTCCGCGCCGCCCTTGGTCCGTCCATCCGCATCGTTCGGGACCTCGGTGGCGGGATGAGCCGCGTGTTCGAGGCCGAAGAGACGGGGCTCGGCCGCCGGATCGTGCTCAAGGTGCTTCCCCCCGATCTCGCCGCCGGCGTCAGCGTGGAACGCTTCCGGCGCGAAATCCAGCTCGCCGCATCCCTCCAGCATCCGCACATCGTGCCGCTGCTCGCCGCCGGCGAGGCGGACGGCCTGCTGTACTACACCATGCCGTTCGTCGAGGGAGAGTCGCTCCGGCACCGGCTCCAGCGCGAGGGCGAGCTGCCCGTGGCCGACGCCGCGCGAATCCTCCGCGAGGTGGCCGATGCCCTGGCCTACGCGCATCATCGTGGCCTGGTCCATCGCGACATCAAGCCGGAGAACGTGCTGCTGTCCGGGCCGCATGCGATGGTGACGGACTTCGGCATCGCCAAGGCGGTCGCCGAGCGGTCGGGCGGCGACCAGGGAGTCACCGGACTCACCTCGGCCGGCTTTGCGGTGGGCACGCCTGTCTACATGGCCCCCGAGCAGGCGGCCGGCGACCCGGCGGTGGATCAACGCACCGATCTCTACGCCCTCGGCGTCATGGGCTACGAGCTCCTGACCGGCCATCCGCCGTTCGAGGGGCGGAGCGCGCAGCAGTTGGCCGTCGCCCACATGACGCAGGCGCCGGAAGAGATCGCGCGCCGTCGCCCCGGTGTTCCGCCCCAGCTAGGGGCGCTCGTCATGCGCCTGCTGGCCAAGCGCCCCGCCGACCGGCCGCAGACCGCGGACGAGGTCGTGCGCCTCCTGGGCGAGATCGTGACGCCGAGCGGCGAGACCGTCGTCGTAGCGAGCGGTGAAACGGGTCTGCCCACCGCTCGGTCGCGCCGGCTGTGGTGGGTCGGTGCGGGTGTTGCGGCCGCGGTGGTGCTGGGCCTCGTTATCGCCAAAGTCCGGCACGGCCCCGCCCCCGCGCTCGACGAGAACCTGGTCGCCGTGGCTCCGTTCGACGTGCTGGACCAGCGCTTTGCCGTCTGGCACGAAGGGCTGGTGGACGTGCTTTCCCGCGATCTCGACGGAGCCGGCCCCCTCCGCATCGTGGCGCCCAGCATGGTCGTGAGCCGCTGGCACGGTCGCGCGGACGCCGCCTCGGCTCAGGCGCTGGGCCAGAGCACGGGGGCCGGCCTCGTCGTCTTCGGGAGCGTCGTGGGGACCGGTCGCGACTCGGTTCGCATCAACGCCGCGGTGGCCGACGCCCGCACGGGCCGCCAGCTCGGCGAGGTGGACCGCCGCGGCGCCGCCGACCGGATCGACCAGCTGGTCGACACGGTTGCCGTGTCGTTGCTCAGCGAGCTCAACCGCACGCGCTCGATCGGGGCATTCCGGATCGCCGGGCTGGGAGCGAAGTCACTGCCGGCGCTCAAGAGCTTCCTTCAGGGCGAGCAGCTCTACCGTCGCGCGGACTACGACTCTGCCCTGGTTCATTACCG